>JAZRVP010000257.1:0-26429 GCA_045599245.1 Myxococcota bacterium | reverse complement strand
AATTGGAGTAGCTTGTTATCGCAGTGTATCAAGAATATTGTCAGAGACAGTGACAATTAATGAGCATAAAATATCGCTGGCAATTGCACGTGGAGACTGTAGCATATTCAAATCGAATTATCTCACAGTCTCCGCGACACGGCTCTTGGCAAAAGGCGGCACACAATTTTTATCATAATTTATGAAATGAATTTATTTTACAAACCGTTTAATCTTGCACGTATGCACTTTCGTCTTTTCGTCGTAATTCACACCGACGAATAGCAGATCGCCCTGATATTGTTTGAGTGCATTGCAATATTGTTTATTCTCGATCTGCGTGAGGGCAGTTTCGGACGTACTATTGCGCTTGAGTTCGACGATCATCGCAGGAATGTTGGGAATATAGGGAATGAATGCAATATCCGCAAAGCCTTTGCCGCCAGGCATTTCGCTCACGACGGTATAGCGCGTATTGGCATAAAAATAGGCCAGGCGAATGACGCTTTGAAAACAGCCTTCGTTGTTGTATTGCAAATTGGCGCACAGCTCTTCGTGTGAATCGTTGAGTGCTTGCGCGACGGCAGCTTCGTCGCCGTTAATGGTCAGGTCGAGTAAATCTTCCGAACGCTTTACGATGGCAATTGCTTTGGCATAATCTGATTCGTCGCGAATCGATAAAACCCATTGATGGCGAATTTCCATATTTGGAATATTACATCGCTGAGTCTTTAGGTCATAAGCCAAATAGCCTAAATGAATTAAATAGGTAAAGACGTCGTCTTTATTGCGAAAATCGGTCATTGTATTGAGATAACCAGTGGTATCAACCTTGACTTTACTACCGGCTATCATACTCATAACATCATCTCGAATGCCTTCAAAATTCATTAAGATATAATTTTTAAGTGCATCATAAGAGCCAGTCTGAGTCCAATAACTATTATATTTTCGATCCAACATCGAGTTGACGACTGAACATGGATTATAAATGCTCGTACTATCGAGCTTATATCCATCATACCAACGTTTGCATTCGTTAAAGCTCATGTCATGCTCAGCGCACAACGCTTTCACTTCATCTTCGGTAAACCCGACAAAAGGCGTAAATTGTTCAGCGTTGACCATCGTATATTCGCGAAACACGTTGAGTTTGGATTGTATCTTATCACGTACGACCGGCAAAATTCCCGTAATATACACAAGTGCAAAAGCAGGCGAAAGTGAAAGATTTTTAAACATACCGTTGAGAAATCTCAGGTACGGATTAAATATCGTCGCTTTGACCTGTTCACGAACCAAAACATCGTATTCATCAATGATTATTACAAATTGTTCGCCAGTTTGCATGTACGCTTTTGCGATGCAATCTTCAAGCGCGTCGTCCTCATCGATACCGGCATCGGGAAATTCTCGCATCATTTCACGGCGAATTTTAGCTGTAAACAGCGGGACGATGTCTTCGTCGCCGTTAGAATTGGAATAAAACGCATTCATATCAAAACAAATGACATTATACTGATTGAGATGCGTTTCAAAATCGGGACTTTGAGCTATCTTGAGTTTTTCGAGCAGCGGGCGCGAATTGGCCTTTTTGCTGTAATAAGCAACGAGCATACCGTTCATCATCGACTTGCCAAAACGACGCGCACGCGAAATGCAGACAAACTTTTGTTCTGAGTTGATAAGGCTATTAAGCTCGTGGATCATCATCGATTTGTCGACGTAGATCTTTGAGTTCATGCCTTGTCTTAACAGCGCTTCACTTGGATTGACATAGAGTCCCATGATGTTTCCTCCTGCGATCGTTTTGTGCCGTGGAGACGTGTCGCGACACGTCTCCACAACGACATGTTTAGCATAAAACGGGGATCATGGCGAGCGTATCGGCTGCAGCCGATAACGAGATTACTGATGTGTATTGCCCCCAGTCCCAATATAAAAAGTAATTTCCGCCCCCCATCACCAAGGCAATGACGTCATTTCGGAAATTCCGAAGGCACTTATCGGGGGCAGGCATGGCGTTTCGGGATTTCCGAAGGCGCTGCGTATGAAATAGCCGCGCCCCATGCGAGCCGTAGGGCCGCATAATTTGCGGCTCTAGGCGAGCCATCCCGCCTCCAAAAGGCGCGTATTGCCGCAGGCAATAGCGCCGTCAGCGAACCGTAAAGCCGCAAATTTTTGCGGCTCAAGGCGAGCCTTCCCAAAATTTTTTGCAAAATATCGATTTTTTCATCTTGACGGAATGAACTTTTTTTTTATGAGAAAATACCTTTTATACGGGGTAATAGGCTGGCAATAGCAAACAAAAATCATAGCCAAATCATTAAAACGTTCATCGGAGAAGCCCATGGCTAAAGACCAAACCGAAAAAGCATTTCTCAGCGGTGCTGGTGAATTCGGAACACTATCTGAACTTCTGAAACGCAATTTGAACGCCCACATCACGCTCGGTAACACCAAAGCCATGGACATACTCGTCAGCTATCCCGATGGCGCATGGAAAAGCATCGAGGTGAAAACATCACGCACCACGCGTTTTGTTACTGACTATTGGCAGAAGTATTACGACGAAACACGCGAACATCCCGATTACTGGGTCATTGTCCACATCGACACTGACAATATCTCACATTATTATATCCTAAGCCATGATGAACTTGGCGTGATTCAAGCTGAACGCAACGGCAGAACTGTAGAAGAATGCCGTATGGGTTGTTGTAGCAAAGGATGTGATAATGTTCTAAGAACACACATTGCTGATTATGAAAACATGTGGGACAAAATCATAGAACGTCAGTAACAAAGGGGAAACGCACATCATTAAGCCAACGAAAAAAGTATGAAGCGCAAATCATAAGAACAATTTTCGTGGCAGTATGCTCATTCTACTGAGCGCACTATTTTAATGAGCATCACAATGTAAAGGCAAACACCTGCCGTCATTTCTATATAGGATAAAAAATATGAAACGATTTATTTAATTTCACTTTTCATACTTACATTTGCCGCCTGCGAATCAAGAGACGTCAGAAACGCTCGCAATTCTTGTGAATGGAAGGGGTTAAGTCCTCTATTCTGTGCCAATTCCATAGCTGCCGAAGAACTTATTGAAGGAGGAGCAGATATTAATGAAAAAGACAAAGACGGGAAACGCCTATATTTTATTTAGATAACTTTGAACCACTTATTGCAGCTGGTGCTGACGTCAATACAAAAGACAACAAAGGAAATACGCCTCTATTTGGAGCAGACCAATATAAATTAGTTAGCCTCATCGAAGCAGGCGCTGACATCCATGCTAAAAACAACCGGGGAGCTACGCCACTTCATGTTGCGCGCTCTTCCGCTGAGGTTAATATACTCATCAAGGTAGGGATTGATGTCAATGCCAAAGATAACGAATTACAGACCCCATTATTTTATTCTATACGGACGAACTCAGAAGAAAAAGTAAATGCGCTCATCGCTGCAGGCGCAGATGTTAAAGTGAGAGATGATAGGGGGCAAACGCCACTTCATGAAGGACCAAACGCTAATATAGTCAAAAAACTCATCGCATCAGGCGCAGATGTTAATGCGAGAGATAATGAGGGTAAAACGCCACTTCATCGCGCATATCGCGCAGACACCATGAAAGCACTCATCGCAGCAGGCGCAGATGTCAATGCAAAAGACAACAACGGTCAAACGGCGCTTTTCACCTGTATTGATAAAGATGCGATTAAAGTTCTCCTCGACGCAGGGGCAAACATCAATATTACAGACAACGAAGGCAAAAAAGCGAGTGAAGTAAGTGCTAAGGTCAATCAAGTGATCAGCAATATCCAAGAAGAAAGGGAAATGAATCGACAGATAAATTGTTCAAAGAATTGTGAAAAACTCTTTGATTGGTACCAAGAACGAGAAATTAGTAATTGCAAACTAAGATGCGTTGGTTTGATTTAGTTGGAAAGTATTATAAACAAAAAAATTACGCCAATAGCTGCGTTGCATGCAACGCCGCCACGGTGGGCAAAAAAAGCCGAAGGGCGGCGCAACGATACACCTATACAATCTTATAGCCTACACCAGCTTTTATATTTCCATCATCAACCATTTCCATGTGGGAATGACTTCTATGATTCCAGCGCTGGTTTGTATAATTTCATCTTCATCAAACGTGAGGATCGTCATTTTTTCACATGATAACACTCTATTGAGCATTATGAGTGCATTCACTTCGCGTTCTCTTGTTTCAGCGTCACGAATACTGTAAGACACTTGAATACCCCACGCTTTTTCTGGAATATAAAAATCGACTTCAATATTGTGATGATAATAAAACACAGCGTCATTCTTTCCAAATCTGCGGATGAGCTGAATAGCGACGAGATTTTCAAGTAAAGCCGTGTCTGCCTCGATGGTTAATAATGACAAAATGCCATTATCAATGAAATAATATTTCGGTGTACTTTCTCTCTCTGAGAGCGTTTTATCAATATTCGTAATGCGCAAAATCAGCCAGGCATTTTCACAATGTTCAATATATTTAATGACTGAAGTAACACTTATTTTTGAACCACTTGCTGTCGTAACAGCCGCAATTCGATTATAAGAAATTGGCTGTCGAACACTTTCCGCCAGTTTGCGTAGCATAATTTTCAAACCAAGTGTGTTGGTAATGCCATTTCTTGCAGCGATATCTCCGAGATATATTTTTTGATATGCACTAATGAGATAATTTTTCTTGGATGTTAATGAGGCTGTTTCGGGAAATCCTCCGTCGCGCAAATAATCTGTAAATAAATTAACGAGTTTTGCGCGTTTAATTGTTGACAGAGCATCCAACGAGAGGCTTCCAAGTCCATTGTTCTGACATAATTCTTCAAAATGATAGGGATATATTTCTTGAACAACAAAACGCCCACCAAGTGTAGAATAGATCTCATTGGAAAGCATTTTGGCATTACTGCCTGTGATATAAAGACGGTATTTCTGATCAGCAAGGCGCCTGACGAACTTCTCCCAGCCGGGGACGTTTTGAATTTCGTCGAGGAAGAGAATCGGGCGTTCGGCATAGCGTTCCATGTGCGCTTCAAGGATAAGATTGAGATCCTCTGCCTGCATTTCTCCAAGACGCTCATCTTCCAAATTCAGAAAAAGCATTTGTTTCCATCGCATGCCTGACTTCAGATTTTGCTGTATTTTTTGATACAACATGTACGATTTTCCCGCACGTCTGACGCCAACGAGGACATAATTCATGTCATTTTCAAGCAAGTAATAGCGAGGATTGACTTGGTAGCCTTCAACCTCTTCCTGGTTTTCTTGCATAATGCGCTTAAGCAGCTGTTTGTCTATCATTGAACGCTCCTATCATAACGCTTTTATCCATTTGATTGGATAATTTTATCAAAATTCGTCCAACTAAATAGACAAATCCAGCTATAAATTATCCAGTTAAACGGATAAATCAAGTTAATTTTATCCATTTCATTGGACAAGCAATTCATATCGCGGTCTAATGTGGCTTGTTTACAGTTTGCAGCATGAATGTCGGCGGCTTATCATTCCAGCAGAGACGTGCTTCAATTCATCTCGTTGTTTTTACGCTCTTTGAAAATCACAACGAAGCACACACGGTGATGGTGGTGCCCATGATCCACAGGGGACGCAGACAAATTTTCTCTGATAAGATGGTGTTACACTTTTTTTTTGAGCTGCGAAAAGTTGGTAAAAGCAAAAACGTCAAGATTATTAAAACCAGTAAAAATAGATTCTTTCGAAATGCGCATGCAACCGGTCAATACGGCTTTTTCAAAACATGGATTGGTTTTAAGCCCATTGCTGAAAAGAGAACAAATGAACGAGACCATTTCGTCGTAATAACCGTAATGAAAAGCCGACTGAAGGGGAACATCGTATTCGTCAATGAGAATATAAGGCTTGATACCGTATTCGATGGTGATGAACTCGGAAAGCAGGCGAATTGATTTCTCAAGTTCATTCTGAGTCGCAGTTTCAAGAACGAAGCGCATAAACGCATCAATCTGGTTTTGTTCGAGATTGTTTGAGCGTTCCAGTTTCCGGAAGCACAGACAGCAGCCAGCAATCGCATCCGCATATTTTAGAAGGCTCTGTTCAAACTTAGGCTTGCAGCATTCCTTGAGCGACATGAAAATGACGGGATGTTTGCCCATACGCGAGAGGATTTCATCGCCGCACGACATGATCTTTTTGCCTTCAAAATAGGGCTTTGGATCGAACGGACGCCCCAAATAATCGTGTGAAGCGATAAACGTATGGAATGTCGTCAGAGACATCGTTTTTCCAAACCGGCGCGGCCGAGTATAGAGCTGCACTCGGCTTGCATTTTCCAGAACCTTTGCGATGAACATCGTCTTGTCGACGTAATACGCGTGATTGTCTTTGAATTCGGTATAAAAGTCCACCAAAGCGCCGGGTTATAATCTTTTCTGTTCCATTGTCATGCCTCACATACTCGTTACAAACCAGATTCGTTTTTTGGCGTGATCATAGAGTTTAGCACAAATTTAATGAGGTTTGGGCGAGTATTTGAAAGCCAGAAAATGCGCGAAGAGCACGCGAGGCGTATTTCCTCTGTCGAGGCGTTGTGCACAACGCCTCGATCGTTCATTTCATTTGCTCACGGGGCTCTGCGATGCCAGCCGTCCACCGGACGCCTGCCTTCTCGGCCCCCCCTCGGCTCTCATCATTTTCTGCCTAAAAAAATTGTTTTGTTCAGAGGTTCCTTAAGCGAGGTTCGGGGCAGAGACACGGAAAAACAAGTATAATCATTATTCAGATATTAGTGAAGCAGGTCATCCAGCCAGCGCAGTTGTGAATCCGTTGTATCCATAACGGCCTGACGTCGTTCTGCCGCTGTATCCGGTTCGGAATAGGGGTTTCCAATTTCCTTGTGAGCCCAGTGAACCCATTTCTGTTTATACCATTCCCAGTCGATATCCGTTCCAACTTTTGGCGGTTTTGCGCCTTCATAAGCAGAAAATGCACGAATACCTGTTGCGGGAACGACTTCCTGTCCGCCGGAGATTTGATAGATATGAAGGTTATCATGATTGGGGTACTGTGCGTTCATATCGACAGCCCATCCGCCATAAAATGTACCGGAATCACGTACAGGATTGTCAATTTTTGTCATGGATGTGCCGAGTTCTTCGCCTTTGTTGCAGACGCCGTCAAAGGACATGACGTAAATCTGAATATCGTTATATTCAGGAAGTTTGCGAAGTTCCTGTGCAATTCTCATTGAAAGACAGCCGCCTCTTGAGCTGCCGGCAAGAACGATATTTTCGGTGTCCGTTGTAATCTTTGTCTTAATCCAGGCTGTAAAGCCTTCGACAAGGCGGTTTCTTTTAGCGAGTGTTAATGTGTAATCAAAGTTATTGTCAGGTGAAACCGCAAACCATGTCGATGCTGCGTCAAACCAGTTCAGAGCATAGAGTTTCATGGCCAGAGAACGACCATCGAGCCGGATGTTTGGACACACAGCGTCGTCACAGTCATCATCCCAATAACCACCCTGTCCAGTAACCCCGTTGGGATGAGGGCCGATCGGCGATTTCTGACCTGCCGTCATAAACATGACGGTTTTATGCACATCCGGATCGGCAATTTCTGCAATTCGCGTTTTATAGAGAACGGAGTAGTCGGCATTTTTAACATCAAAGGCTTCAAACCCTTTCGTGATTTCCTTTTTGCCCAAGAAATTCACTTTTTTGGCAACACGAACTGCCGTGACATCTTCCATGTCTGCACCGGCATCATAGCTGATTGTCGGCATTTGAATTGACAAGGCTGAATCGTTCTGGCTGAAATCCTGGACATCGATCATATCTGAATCAGAACAGCCTATTAATGTGAGCATTATGGCACATAAAAAACAAATACTACGCTTCATGATGAGCTCCTTCTTCACTTGTGAATAACCCAAGACAGAAGGCAGTATAACATAGAAGTTTAGTGTTGTCTAATATCGATATGGAATACGGCCGTTCAGGGCCAGTGGGAAGTTCAGAATGCATGTGTCGACGAGAATGGCCGTCCCGCATCGTGTTTAAAAGAAGATGGTGACGTCTATACAGCCTGCGGCGAATGTTTAAATCGTCCTACACAACAATGTACAAATATTAAAGCCCCCGGAACAACATCCGACTTGCTCATCGGACATTTATATATCTGCGAAGGCGGCAGAATGCATGGCTTTAAGCAGACGGACGCGGGGATTGAGTACACTGACAATAAATATACAAAGTGCGATGGTGGCAATTCATGTAACCCAGAACGCACCGATTGTGGTGAGTGTTCTGTTGGCAGGAGCATTTGTCGCAACGACGGTATTGTATGGAAAAACGGAAATCCGGACGGTCATATCGGGCAGATATATACCTGCGAGGATGGCGTGATTTCGACCAACCCGACACCGTGTCCCAATGAAACGCTTTGCAATGCAAATACACATGGTCAGTCATGCGGTGAATGCGGCATGACGAGCCGCTGGCATTGGGGACACAATTGTATTACAACCTCATCGGGTCAGCAACACAGCCAGATTTGTGCAGAGCCAAAGGGGGGCGGCGAATGGATTTATTTGGGTTATTGGAAAATATGGAATACGTGTGACCTGGGGTGTATTTCAAATACTAATTACGGCGATACCTGTTATGGAAAATGTTTACTCAGCAATAACCAATGTTGATTGGTCCTCCGGCGGTGAAAATATATAAATATCATTATTCAGAGCATCCTGGTTGAAAATATACAATCAAACAAAGGAGTATTATTTATACTTAAATTATTGAATTTGACGAACAATGGCGACTGATGTAAGAGGATTCCAAAGGACTCAGTCCTTTGGTAGGGTTTGGGGCAAAGCCCCAAAAAACATCTTTAATCAGAGGTTCCTTAGGGGAAAAAAATGAAAAAAACGTTGATAATTATGCTCGGCATGATGACTTTTCTCACGGCTTGCGGAAACAAAAACGCGGCTGATAACAAAGTCGATGCAGCACCAGCTGCACAGGAAGCCAAAGCCGATGATGCCAAAGCGAACGACGCCAAAGCTGATGACGCCAAAGCCGATGATGCTAAAGCCGATGATGCTAAAGTTGATGATGCTAAAGTTGATGATGCTAAAGCCGATGATGCTAAAGCCGAAGAAAAAGTTTCTGAAGCCGATGCCGTTGGCAAAACGGTGACCAACGATACGCTCGTCCTAAAATACACGGGCTCCGAAAAAGATGCTCTTTTAGGAGCGACTTCCATGTATTGGCGCTTTAAAGGGTTCAAAGAAAATGGCGAACTCGATCGCGTCAAAGGCAAAATGAGGATGCTTTATTTCTTTGCCGATGAAGCCGCTTACGATGCCGGTGTCGAAGCCTGCAAAGCGAAACTGGGATGTAGTATTAAAGAAGAACATAAAGTTTCTTTATATTTTATGACATCTTCCGTTTGTCCGAATGACTGGGAAACATTCAATCAAGTCGTCGATGATGTCACGAAAAAAGAAATTCCGTCCCAGATGCCGCCCTCACCGGATTATGAACTCGTAAAATAATGATGCGGCAGCTATCGGCCTTCAGCCGATACACTGCACGCTTCGGGCCTATCGGCAAAGCCGATACGGCCCTTTTCCGCCCGCTATTCGCATGGCGAATACGTGGTCGGTTTGTTATTTTGAAGCAGCGACAAGCTAAGCGGAAGCATTACCATTGTATAAATTTGTATTAAAAAAAATACATCAGAAACGAACAATTTTGAAATAACTGGTTTGGCGAATTTCTTATTTCATTTTAAACTATAAGCGGCCATTCTGAGAATTATCCGTGGGGCACGAGTTGTTTTATTATTTTAACTTTGGTAAGATATAAAGATATGTTTGCTTTTCGAACAAAGCAATCCATGTGGAGTGTTTTATGTCAAAAACGTTTAATGAATTTACGCGCGTTCAAATTCCCGCATTACTGCACCTCACCAGATTGGGCTACCAGTACATCGGAAAGCCAGAACTCAGTCCTGTGCAAGTTCATGACAAAGACACGAACATCATCCACCCCATCTTTGAAAAGCAATTTAGAAAGCTCAACCCCGATTCCAAGGTCGACGTGAAAAATCTCCTCGCCGACATTCGCAACGAACTCGATTTCGACGATTTGGGCAAACAATTTTACCAAAGATTGACGGCAACCTCACCTAAACTCATCGATTTCGATCACCCCGAAAACAACGAATTCAGCTGTACAGCAGAATTGACGTGCAAGAATGGCGATGATGAATTCCGTCCCGACATCACTGCTTTTGTCAACGGTTTGCCGCTCGTATTTATTGAAGTCAAGAAGCCGAATAACAAAGACGGCATGATTGCCGAAAGCCAGCGCATGAACGAAGCGCGTTTCCCCAATCGCAAGTTTAGGCGTTTTATCAACCTGACGCAGCTCATGCTGTTTTCGAACAACATGGAATATGCAACCAATGGCGATGGCATCGTTCCAGTGGAGGGCGTTTTTTACTGCACAGCGGCGCGCAAAAAGGCCGCATTCAACTGTTTTCGCGAGGAAAATCCGCACAACGAGCCCGTCGCGCCGTTTCACCGCGACTATCCCTATCAGCCGCTCAATTTGGCCGTCGAAAAAGCAATCCTGATGCAGTTTAATGTGCCGATGCTCAAGGATAATGCGGAATTTCAGACGAATTGCGATGTAAATACGCCGACAAACCGCGTTCTGACCTCCATGCTCGATCGCGAACGCCTGCTTTACCTGATTCGCTACGGCATTGCGTATCTGCACACCGAAAAACAGCTGGAAGACGGCACGATCGAAACGCGTGATGAAAAACACATCATGCGCTATCAACAGTTCTTTGCCTCGCGCATCGTGCGGGAAAAGATCGCCCAGGGGACGCGTTCCGGTATTATCTGGCATACGCAGGGATCGGGCAAAACAGCGCTTTCGTATCATCTCAGCAAAGTTCTCAAAGACTATTTTGCCGCACGAAATCAGGTCGCGCGTTTCTATTTTATCGTCGATCGACTCGATCTGCTCAATCAGGCCAGTGAAGAATTTGCTGCACGCGGACTGCAGGTGGTCAAGGTCAATTCGAAAAAGGATCTGATGGCACAATTCAAGCGCCTTCAGTCGCTCGATGGGAACACCGGCGCCGACGAAATCACGGTCGTCAATATTCAAAAATTTGAAGAAGACAACGCAAATATCGAGATTCCCGCCTATTCAGCCAGTCTTCAGCGCGTATTCATCATGGACGAAGCGCATCGCGGCTATAAACCCAATGGCTGCTTTCTCGCCAATCTGTTCAATGCCGATAAAAACGCCATTCGCATCGCCTTAACCGGCACGCCGCTGATCGGCGATGAGCGTTCGAGCTGCCAGGTCTTCGGCAATTACTATCATACCTATTACTACGATCGTTCGATTAAAGACGGTTATACGCTCAAGATTATTCGCGAAGAGATTGAAACGTCCTACCGCGAACAGCTCAATGAAGCCTATGATCTCGTCAACACGCTCGTGCAGAAGGGCAAAGTCAAGAAACACGAGATCATCGAACACGAAAGCTATGTTAGACCGCTGCTCAACTATATCATTCACGATCTGACATCGTTTCGACAAATGCGCGGCGATAATTCACTCGGCGGGATGGTCATCTGCGAAACATCCGAACAAGCGCGTCAACTCTATCGCCTGTTTGACGAAGTTCAGTCGGTAATGCATGCAAACCTCAAAGCCGGCCTGATTCTGTGCGACAGCGACGACAAAGAAACGCTCAGAAACACCGTCGCGGCCTTTAAGAAAAAATATACGATCGATATGCTCATCGTATTCAATATGCTTCTGACGGGCTTTGATGCACCGAGGCTCAAACGCCTCTATTTTGGCCGAAAACTCAAGGATCATACGCTGCTTCAGGCCATTACGCGCGTCAACAGAGCCTATAAAGACATGAAATATGGCTATGTCATCGATTTCGCCGATATCAAGCAAAACTTTGACGAAACCAATGCGGCATACCTGCGCGAACTCAATCGCTACAATGCGCCGGATGCAGAAAACGGCGATTCTCTGCCAGATATGTATCAGCAAGTCATGGAAGACAAGGACGAGCTCATTCGTCAGATGAAAGACGCTCGCCAACTTCTGTTTTCATACAACACAGCCAATGCCGAGGTCTTTTCGACCCAGATTTCCTCGCTCGAAGACAAATCTGTGCTCATTGAACTGCGCCGCGCTTTAGAACTCGCCAAAGATGCCATTAATCTCGTCAGGACGTTTGGAGACGACGAACTCAAAGCGCAGTTCGAGAAGCTCAATATCGAAAAACTGCCGCTCATGCTCGGAGAAATCAATCGCAGAATTGCCATGATCAATGCCAAAGAAGCCCTGGCCAATGCGGATGGGCATACGGCCGCCGTGAACGAAGCCATGATGCACATCGAATTCAGCTTCAACTGCATCAGCAAAGAGGAATTGCAAATCATCGATGGCGGTTCAGAGCTGGAAACCAAATACAAACGCGCCCTTCGAGGTCTTTTGGACAACTTCGACAAAGAAGATCCCGAATACATCACGCTTGAACAGGCATTTCGCGAAATCTTCCAGAAACACGGATTTCAGCCCAACTCCGTTGCGGAATATAACGAAGAGCTCCATGCGCTCAACGATATTCTCCAGCGCATTGAAGAGCTCAAACGCGCCAATGAAGCCCTCATCCAGCATTACGACGGCGATCTCAAATTTGCCTACGTGCACAAACGCATTCGCGAAGAAAATATGAGCCGCCAGACGCACCATGAAAACCCGATCATTTCGTTTTACGATGAGGATATCGTCAAAAGCATGACAGATGTCAAAAGCGCCGTCGATGAAAAAGTCTATAACCAGAGTTCCATTCTCAAAAAAGATGCTTTCTTCAATCAAACCGTCATGAAGGAAGTCGCTCAGGCACTCAATAAAATCCCTGAAATCTCGCCCAAACCGCAGGATTTTATCTTTGTCCAATCCCGCATTGCAAAACAATATCTCGATGAATATCATCAGTTTTACGATAGCGATCCGGGAACCTCTTTGCAGCCGTAATCTCAACGCGCGCCATTTGCCCAAAAGATATGGTATCATATCGATGGCGCGCAGAGAGGGGAGCGGCGTATGGCCGTAGAGACGCAAAATTTTGCGTCTCTATGGCCATAGACGCGCGGGGGGACACTTCCCCCCGTCCAATAAAAAACATCCTATCGACAACCTATTCAATATATAAAAGGAAATACAAAATATGACCATCAAAGAACAAACCATTCAGCTCATCGATAGTCTTAAAGCCGTTTGTCAGTCTTATGGACTCGGCAACGATGGCAATGAATATAAAATTATTACCCAGGTATTCTTATATAAATTCCTCGCCGATAAATTCGGTTATGAAATTAAGCAGCTGCCGGAATTTGCCCATGTTGATCCCCAAAATTGGGAAGAAAAGTATGCCCGTATGACCGAGGACGAGCGCATGATGCTTGGGTTTAGCCTGAGCGCCGATGTGCCGCGTTTCAAGCCCGATTATTTACTCAGCAACCTTTGGAATCGACAGAATAAAGGCGATTTTGATGTCATTTTTGACCAGACGATGGTCAACCTGGCGAATGATAATATCGACGTTTTTTCGACGCGCACGGCGAACGAAACGCGCATTCCGCTGTTTGAAAAGCTGACGGGATTCGTGACGGACGATGCGCTTCGCGCCGATTTTGCCCGCGCGCTCGTGTCCAAGCTCCTCAATTTCAGTTTTGAGGGCGCTTTTGCCGAAAAATATGACTTTTTCTCGGATATTTTTGAATATTTGATCAAAGATTACAACACGGCTGGCGGTGGTAAATATGCCGAGTACTATACGCCAAAAGCGATTGCATGCATTATGGCGCGTCTGCTCGTCGGCGATAAATCGAATCTGCACGATATCGAATGTTACGACCCCAGCGCCGGAACCGGCACGCTGCTCATGGCGCTCGCGCATCAGATCGGCGAGGATAAGTGCACGATGTATGCACAGGATATATCGCAGCGAAGCAACAAGATGCTCAAACTGAATTTGCTCCTGAACGGCCTCGTTTCGAGCCTCGACAACGCCATTCAGGGCGATACCCTGCTCGAGCCATATCACAAATCCAACGATGGCAAGGCGCTGCGTCAGTTCGATTTCGTCGTCAGCAATCCGCCGTTTAAGATGGATTTTTCCGATACACGCGACACGATCGCCGATAAATGGAAAACGCGCTTTTGGGCCGGCATTCCCAAAGTTCCCGCCAAAAAGAAAGAATCCATGGCAATTTATACGAGCTTTATTCAGCACGTCATCAACAGCATCAAACCGGGCGGCAAAGGGGCCATCGTCATTCCAACCGGCTTTATTACGGCGAAGAATGGCATCGAACACACGATTTTGGAACATATCGTCGATGAACATATCGTGAGCGGTGTCGTCAGCATGCCGAGCAACGTCTTTGCCAATACGGGCACGAACGTTTCCGTGCTCTTTTTCGACAAATCTGCCGCCAAAACAGACGTCGACACCGTTGTGCTCATCGACGCGAGCAAACTGGGCCAGGAATACAAAGACGCCAATGGGCTCAAAAAAGTGCGCCTCGAAAACGACGAAATCGAAAAGATCGTTTCGACCTTCCGAAATCGCAAAGCCGTCGACGATTTCAGCGTCGTCGTGAGCTATCAAGCCGTGAAAGACAAAGGTTACAGCCTCAGTGCCGGCCAGTATTTCGACATCAAAATCGATTACGTCGATATCACCGAGGACGAATTTAATGCACAGATGAAGGCCGATATGGACGAACTCGAAGCGATGTTCGCCGAAAGCCATCAGCTCGAAGATGAGATCAAAAAGCAGTTAAAGAGCCTTAAATTTATGGGGTAATGTTTATGAAATTGTATCACGGTAGTTATGTTGAAGTGAAAACGCCTGTGTTAATCGAAGGACAACGCGCATTGGATTTTGGAACAGGTTTCTACACAACTTCCAGCTTGTCACAGGCTGTGCGTTGGGCCAAGTCTGTTACCAGACGACGTCACATGGGGGCGCCGATTGTCAGTCATTTTGAACTTAATGAGCGTATGTTTGACCAACTTCGTATCCTTCAATTTAATGCACCGAACGGAGATTGGCTCGATTTCGTCGTCATGAATCGAAAAAATATATTAGTCCCCAAAGACTATGATCTCATTATTGGCCCGGTTGCAAATGACACCACGCTTTCTGTTATTGACGATTATATGGACGATAAATACACCAAAGAAGAGGCAATCAAGCGACTTATGCCGCAAAAATTGACAGATCAATTTGCATTCACGACGACAAAAGCTTTATCAGCACTGATATTTGAAGGTAGCGAATGTTATGAATAAGCCCAATGCACGATTTATGGATTTTTTCGATCGCCACGTCGTCAAGTGCATCATTGATAAGTATCATATTGAAGAGCGCGAAGCCCTTTTCGCCTTTATTCAGTCTGAAACTTACCAAATGCTGCTCGATAAAGAAACGGATCTTTATACAATGAGCCCACTCGTCATTTTCGATATGTGGGAGTGCGAAAAAGTGACAGGAAATCCGCGAAATTCTGTTTATATTAGAGGTTAATATGTCAAAAGAATGTGTATTTTTTATCTATCTGCTCGAGCGTTATGCCGATTATAAAAACAGTTCGGCACCGCAGGTTTTATCCCTCTGGAAAAGCCTCGATCTCGTCGATTTGATCTACGATCTTTATGAAATCTACCATTGCGAAAGACTGCAAAATGCCTTTGACGATATTGACGCACTTATCAGAGAACGAACCGTGAACGAGGTTTGATCCTAGTGGTTGCGCGGGCTATGGCTATCGCCATACGCCCTGCGCCGGTCGGCTCCTCGCTATCGCTCAATACGCCGACCGCGTGCCAGCTTCTCGCGCATTAGAGACGCAAATTTTTGCGTCTCTACGCGCTCAATACGCTGGCACAAATAATATTCGATACGGTTTGCCCAGTGGATGGCGTTATGAACAAAATATCAACACGTTTTTTCAATGATTTCCTCGTACGTGCCGTATGGGATGATACACAAAACCAATGGTACTATTCCGTATTGGATGTGATCGGTGCGCTCAATGAGCAACCCGATTACCAGAAAAACAGGAATTATTGGAAATACTTGAAAACCAAACTGAAAAAGCAAAACCATCAGTTGGTTAGTCTCACTAACCAACTGAAAATGATGGCTGCCGATGGTAAGTGGTATCGCGCCGATGTTCTGGATGTTTCCGGCGTAACGATGCTGGTCGCAGTCATGCCAAATGCAAAAGCCAAGGACTTTTTGGAATGGTTTACGAATGGAGAAAATTCCATCGATGTCCAAAGCCAACGAAAAGCCTATGCCCTTTTTGAGCATGGGCTTCTCGATTCGATTGAAGTCGGCACCTGGAAAGGTCTTCAACAGATTCATGCTTTCATTTTTGGCGGCTTATACCCGTTTGCCGGGCAGCTGCGAACGGTCAACCTGAGTAAAGGGGGATTTACATTTGCCCCCGTCATGTTCCTTGAAAATTCTCTGCGCACGATTGAACAAATGCCCGAACGTACATTTAAAGAGATCATCTTGAAATACGTCGAAATGAATGTCGCCCACCCATTTCGCGAAGGCAACGGACGAAGCACGCGAATATGGCTTGACCTCATGCTGCGACGCGCGCTCAACCAATGCATCGATTGGAGTCAGGTCGGAAAATGGGACTACCTAAAGGCAATGGAGCAAAGCCCCGTTCAAAGCGCCCCACTGCACGATCTTCTGAAATCTGCATTAACGGACGATATCTCTAGTCGCGGTATGTTTACGAAAGGCATCGATTATTCTTATTATTACGAAACGTAGCCAGAGCCAGATAGACGTTTTAAGGAAAATTCCATGGAATCTCAAAAAGAACTCGAATTTGCGATTTTCTGCATCGAAAATGTTGCACTTCAACTCGAAAAATCTGGGGACGAGATCTATCATGCGCTCGCAGAGAAATCGCGCATTTTGCAGGATTACATCGTTCCCTGCTACGAAGTTCTGCATACTCAAAGCAAAGAATACATCGTCGATGACATCATCGCACTCATGCGCGAAAAAGAGGTGTTATGATCCTTTATCACGGTTCTTACATGGCGATTGAAACGCCAGATCTCAAGCATTCTCGCCCTAATCTCGATTTCGGACTCGGGTTTTATACGACACCGATCAAAGAGCAGGCGGTCAAATGGTCAACGCGATTCAATAAAGCCGGACGACAGGCCGTCGTCTCCCGATATGTCTTGTCTGATGCGGCTTTTGAACTGTGCACGGTGTTGAAATTTGAGTCATACTCTGAAGAATGGCTCGATTTCATATTAACCTGTCGACGAGGTAACGATTGTACTTCGTATGATATTGTCATTGGCGGCATTGCAAATGATCGCGTGTTCAATACGATTGAACTATTTTTTTCGCAGCTCATTGATAAAAAGGAAGCCTTGAGGCGCCTTAAATTTGAGCAGCCGGATCAGCAAATCTGTTTACGATCGCCCAAGGCCGTTTCATTTCTACAGTACGAAGGATGTGAAAACGTATGAATGCTCATCCCATTTTGTTACAGATGAAATATGCACGCATTGTGGCGCTTTTTGCTCAAAAAGCGAACATATCACTCGATGATGCGCTCAAATTCTTTTATCACTCCCTGACATATCAGCTCATGCGCGAAGGCATCGCCGATATGCATTGCCTAAGCGACGGGTATCTCAGCGACGAACTGATGATTGAACGCAGCCAGTCACAACGTTGAACAAAAGACGGTGGGGGGGGGAAGCTTATGGGAATCAACCATGGTTAGAGATCCAATAAATACGCAATTATTCGCAAATCAATATCGGGTTGACACGGCACGTGCAAAATGGTGTGAATATTTTCAAGGTATTTACCACATCATAATTTGTACCAAATCCCGTCGTCATTATTTTGGGGAAATCAAACGTGACGAAACCACGCATAAAAACGTCATGCATTTTTCAAAAATTGGCCAATTCGTTGAAAACGAAATCCCCAAAATCATCGAACATAAATGGTACGCCCATGCCCCCGTTTGGGCCGTCATGCCCGATCATATTCATATATTGATGTTGATCGATGTTCGCGGACGTTTATCATCGCCGTCGTCGGATATCCCATCGCCATCGGATATCCCGGATATGGATCCCACGTCCCCCGTCGCCGTCGTAGAGCCGTTGTGCCCACCGCCTCTACGACGGGGGGATGATAACGTGTCATCCCGAATGTCCGAAATCACCCCGAAAATCGGATCGTTGGCCGTCGTAATACGGGATTTTAAATCCGCCGTCACGCGTTATGCCAATGCCAATCACATTCCATTCGCATGGCAAACATCGTATTACGATCACGTGATTTTCGACCAAACCACATTGGATCATGTGATTCGGTATATCGAAAACAACGTTCAAAATTGGTCAAACGCCACCAACCCAGAACACGACACCCCGATGGGCGATGACATCATCACACAACACACAAAATAACGCATTTTGATAGATAGAGAGGAGAAAATGGTAATAAAAGAATTAGGAGAAATCATAGAATTGCAAAGAGGATATGATTTAACATCATCTCAAATGGCTGGTGGGAATGTACCTGTTGCAGGTTCTAATGGTATTATTGGTTATCATAACATAGCAAGAACTGATGAAATATCTATAACGATAGGAAGAAGTGGAACAATTGGTAAAGTAAATTATTATAGTAAACCTATATGGCCACACAACACATCATTATTTGTAACAAACTTTCATAATAACAATAAAAGATATTTATATTATTTATTAAAAACTATTGATTATAAAAAAGTATGTGACAGCAGTGTTATTCCGTCTTTAAATAGAAATTTTGTTTATCCCATAAAGGTAAAATTTGAGGAAGACCTCGAGACCCAGCGCAAAATCGCGGCGGTACTCACCGCGCTTGACGACAAGATTGCGCTCAACCGGCGCATGAATGCGAAGCTGGAGGCGATGGCAAAGCGTTTGTACGACTATTGGTTTGTTCAATTCGATTTTCCGAATGAGAATGGTCGTCCCTATAAATCGTCTGGCGGTAAAATGGTCTGGAATGAACAGCTCAAAAGAGAGATTCCGGCGGGATGGGAGGTAAAACGGTTGGGGGAGATGTGTTCTAAAATAACAGATGGAGAGCATAATACTGTTATAGATGATCCTAACGGTGATTGTTATCTACTTAGTTGTAAAAATATAAAAAATAATAGTATTATCTTTAATGAGACCGATCGAAGAATTGACAGAGACACTTATAATAAAATACATCAAAGAACAAATCTGCAAAAAGGTGATGTGTTGATGTCTTCTGTTGGTACAATAGGTGAAACTTGCATATTGTTACAAGATTTGAATAATATTGAATTTCAAAGAAGTGTAGCAATTTTAAAACCAAATAACAACATTTCCTCTTATTATTTGTATCATTTTATAAATACAAATAAATCATATATCAAAACAAAGGGACATGGCGCTGTTCAAAAATGTGTGTTTATTTCGGATATTGAATGTATTGTTATTACAAAACCAAATAAAAAAATAATTAATAAATTTGATTTACATCAAGAGCCTATTATGAAGATGGTTTCAGAATCTCAATTAGAAATCTCGCGTCTCACCTCGCTTCGTGATCGGTTATTGCCGTTATTGATGAATGGTCAGGTGGAGGTGGGGTAAGGCATCTAGTTCATCATGCGTTGGTCTTTCGCAAAATAGCGCAATTTCGGAATCATCCGAAACGATGATGTGTTATAATACGCCGAAGGGGGATTTCCAGCTCCTCATTCCTAACGCCTCATTGAGGAAAAACGATGGATACGATCAAATTAAAACCTGGTGCATTAGTTGATTTTTACACGGAATTTAAAGACAACGACGCATATTACGTCGATAAGACGATGTTTATTGCGCAAGTTTTAGAGAATCCGTGCAGGGTGCAACTTTATACGCGTCCGCGTCGTTTTGGCAAAACCCTGTCGCTCACCATGTTTTATACCTTCGTCAGTTACCACGATTTCCTCGGCAAACCGTTCGACCCTCGTCCGTATTTTGAGGGCAAAAAAATCATGGAATGCGACGAGCGCATATTATCGCGTATGGGCAAGTATCCCGTTATTTTTATGTCGCTCAAGGAATGCTGCAAACCGACGTTTGAGGAGAGTTTGCAAAAATTTCGTCGAGAAATCTCGGAGTGCATGCTTCCCTCCTGGAAAGCCCTTGAAAAGGTCATCGAAACGGATGGCGAAAAAGAAGCCTTTTACGAATTGCTCAATTTAAAGGGTGGCAAGGATACCTGTGAAGATTCTATTCGTCTTCTGTCCAAATGGGTATCGTTGTCCACGGGGATCAAGCCCTATATTCTCATCGATGAATACGATGTGCCGCTCAATACGGCCTATCACTATGGCTATTATGAAGAAATGGTATCGTTCATCCGTTCGTTGTTTGGCAATGGTCTTAAAACGAATTCGAACTTCGAAAAAGCCATTCTGACGGGCTGTCTGCGCATTTCGAAAGAATCGATCTTTACGGGGTTTAACAATCTCGACGTTTGTGCGATCGATCGAGATATTGGATGTGAATACTTTGGCTTTACGGTGGACGAAGTAAAGGAAATGCTTCGTTACTATAATTTGTCAGATCGCTATGATGAAATCAAAGATTGGTACGACAGTTATCTCTTTGGCAGCACCTATGTTTATAACCCCTTTAGCCTCGTTCAATGTGTTCGTGATTTGAGTATTGGCGCAGAAAACGCCATTCGTTGCTACTGGGCGAATACGAGCAGTAACGACATCATTCGGGATCTGATCATTGATCATACAGAGTGCCTCGATGACGTTGAAAAGCTCTTAAAAGGCGAGTCGATTTATAAACCGATTCATGATTCGATGACGTATCGCGATATGAAATCGTTTGATGATAATGTTTGGACATTGCTCTATTACACGGGATATGTAAAGAGCTTGTCCAAACGTCAGATCGGCGATGATTGGATTCATGAGATAAAACTCGTGAATAAAGAAATTCACGCGATATTTCCGAGATATATCCGAATGCTTTTTAATGAGTCTGTAAGAAAACAAAATTTGTCTGCGTTCTATCAGGCTATCTGGGACAAAAAGACGGATGTCATCAAAGACTTTATCAATAATATCTTAGCCGTTATGGTGAGTTATCATGATACAAAAGAAATGTTTTATCACGGGATGATGCTCGGTATTTTGTCGAATTTGTATCAATATGAAATCAAATCCAATCGCGAAGATGGCAATGGTCGCACCGATATCGTCTTGCGCGATGATCGAGAACGTCGCGCAGTGGTATTTGAATTCAAATGGTGTGACGATATGGATGAAATTGGATCGCTTCCAGAGAGTGCGCTCAAACAAGTTCGCGACAACCAGTATGCCGAAGCCCTTCATAAAGAAGGTTATAAAACCGTCTATGCCGTTGGCATTGGATTTTGCAAGAAGACATGCGAAGTCGAGATCGTTTTGTTCTTATGGCACTTGCCAATCCAAAAAGGAATATAGGTATTGCGGTGAATATGCAGTGAATTTACAAATTGACTCAGCCAACTGTGGAAGCTGCGGGAATGTATGTTCCCAAGAAAAACGCTGTAGCTCGCGTATGAAATGCGAAATATTTTCTTTGCAATCAGTCACAGAAACGCTCATCTGCAATGGGAAAACCGTCTATCCCTATTTCGATTCAGAGAATTGTGGCGGGTGTGGCATAAATTGCGGGGAAAAGAAGTGTATAGCGGGTCAGTGTGATACATACGGTTTTGGGAAATTAGTTTCATTGGGGCACTATGAACAGGATAATAATCCGTCTAACGGCCCCGAACCCATTATTTGGCGAGTCGTCAATAGAAAACCAATCGTCACGCACATTGATGGCGAAACAACGTATACAAGCGGTGGATTTCTTCTTGTAAGCGAAAAAGCGCTCATTGCCAAACGCTTCAATGAAGAATCCAAAAGTGTGACATGGGAAGCCAGTACATTGCGTTCATGGCTGAATGGTTATGATGATACGAAAAATAGCGATGGTATCGATTATTCGGATCCGGCCAACAATTTTTATGATGCAGCATTTACAAATGAAGAAAAAGAGACATTATCAAGACATGATATCACCAAAGACAAGGTATCGATATTAACATTAAATGATATTAGTTATTATTTCAAAAATGAAGATGATCGCCGGGCTGATACGACGCCTTATGCTCAAAACATATCACAAACGGCAGGTCGGTTTACGCCGTGGGTTTATTCGGATAACACCAAAACAGGCGGGTATCGTGCTTGTGGCGCCGATGATATCTGCTATTCCGACTGGTGGATTCGCAATAATCAAACCACGGAATCCCCCAAAGCTCCCTTTATTTCCTATTTTGGAACAATGAATAACCCCAAAACCTCGATAGCTGCAGACGGCGCAAGCGTCGATAACTGGGAAAAAACCGTTCGTCCAGCGATATGGGTGAAATTTTAATGGAATGAGAAACCATCCGCCAAAAGCGTAAAAGTTATATCTTTTCTCCTCTTTTTTCTGGAGTGTATTATGCGTATTAACGAAGATAAATTCACCATCATCATCCTCTCGTTTTTTGTTCTTGCAGGCATCATCTTCGGCATTTCAGGTCTATACCTTTGTACAAGAAATGTCATCGCCAATTCCAGCTGGATTGACACCCAGGCACAAATCACCGATATCCAGAGCCGTGGAAAACATCATAAAGTCTTGATTCGATATAAATATACCAATGCATTTTTTGACAATCAAACAAATTATCACAAAAAAAGCATGAGAACAGGTGACACAGTGCACATCAAAGTCAATCCCGAAGACCCTATGGATATCGCGTTCCCGGATCACGATTATATTATTATTATTGCCATGCTTATTGTATGCGCCTTTTTGACCGGAGGCGGCGGCTTTTTTATTCATAAATTAAAACAAAAACCGGATTCCGCCACATCAATACCATCCTCTCCTTCAAAACCGCTCTTCTAAGCATCACTCGCTTTATGAATGCCGGTCAAACGATCGAGTTCAGGCACCGGGTCACAATGCAAAGCCGCATCAATTCATGACTTCGGGCATATCAAATCAACCGTGATACCATCGTTCCTTTTTCAGAACGCATTTTGTCATGGATAAATACAAAAAACGCGGCGTATTGGGCTGAAAGCCCGATAGCCGCGTTGCGGCGGCGTATGAAATAGCCGCCGCGCGTTCGCCGTATGCGCCGTCAGGCACATAGGCGGCGCCACAAATCATGATTAATCGAGGCCTTTTTCTGCATCCGAAGAAGGTTTTGCACCGTGAGGCGGTTCAACGGGAACGAGACCGGCTTTGACGAGGTATTCATCACCGCCAGTGAACGTTGCCGCACCGTCGAGCATGATGCCGAGAACAGTGTCAAACAGGCTTGCGCCGTCTTCGAAATTGAGTGTTGCCCCGACGAGAACGCGATAGGTTTCACCGGCTTTGATTTTTTCGTCGAGGACGACGAGGTTATTGCCGCTGTTGTAGTTAGCAGGAACCTGCATAGCCGCGATGATTGTATCGGTATCTTTTTCAGACACGACAATCGTTTTGCCAGCGAGTGATTCGTTACCGAGAACGACCTGAGCGAAATTGGCGTTGCCGTTGCCCTGCGGAGCGTTATTGTTGCCGCTCAGAGCCATGACCGTACCGTTGGTATAGTAAACGTCTTCGTTATAATCGGCATCGAGACCACATTCACGGCCGTGCATACCCATGGCAGCTATCTGGCCACCCTCGATATAGAGTTCGTGGTTGGAATCAATGGCGTCATTCTGTGAACTCCATGCGATGATTTTGCCGCCTTTGATGTGGATATCGTGACCGGCATTGATCGCGTCATCAGAGGTGAAAACAGTGATTTCGCCGCCCGTGATGGTGAGATCGTTTTTGGCTTCAATGCCTTCGGGGCTGAGTTTGGGATCATCCTCAGGATTGACGGGTTCGTCGCGAACATCGCCAAATGTACGAATCTGGATGCGGCCGCCGCTGATTTCGAGATCGGGTGTTGGATTGTCGGCATCGCAGGAATTTTCGAAATCTTCTGCGATATCCCAGCCAGCAGAAAGGGCTTTTGCATCGCTCTGAATAACGATATCGCCGCCCTTGATTTTCACATAGCCTTTGCCAGCACCATAATTGCTTTCAGCCTTGCAGTCTTCGGATTCAGCGGTGATGTTTTCGTCGCCATCGGTACCGTCGACTTTGACGCCGCGCGGTTCAACGCCTTTGTATTCCTTTGTGTCGTGAGCAAAAATATTGAGGGCACCGCCGACCATTTCAAACCCGTTGCCAATCTTGAGGCCGAAGCCTTTTTCGGGCGCGTCGGTAACCTCATCCTCGTCTTTATCCCAAACAACGTTTTCATCGCGAGAAACGTTGACATTGAGCGTACCGGAATAGATTTTGAGGACGTCATCAACTGCGACACCGGTTTTATATTTGGCGTTGACGGTGAGGGAACCGTTGCCAACGATATCGAGATTTGCACCACAGCTCAGAACTTTCTTGGATGAGCTGTTTGCGCCGCCGGAAATAACATTCGTTGAGCCGTCGGCAAGCGCCATGACATAATGCTTGGTGATGTCTTTATTCTTGATGGCGAGACCAGAGCCAGCGGCACTTTCATTAATGGTAAGTCCATTGAGAACAATGGTTGCACCATAGTTATTAGATTTATCATCAATGGTAAGGGTACCAGCAATTTCACCGGAGATTTCAACGCAGACGTCGGCAGCATTGATTTTGAAAGTTGCACTGCTGAGGGCATCTTCGCCGTAAGATTTGGCGAAATCCACTTTTGTGGTATCCCAATCAGCGTTTGCAGGATCAGCCGTATTGATGTTGATTTTGATGCATTCTGCCGGAACTGACGGAGCGGTTTCGCCTTCAGCGAGTGCGGCCGGTGTGACTACGACATTTTCCATTGGAGCTGGATTCAGGACGGCAGGTTCTGTAATGCAGGCGCCGTTGTAGCACATTTTTCCGGTTTCACAGGGATTGTCGGCATCGCATTCAGGATCGACGCATTTTCCATCGGTGCAGACTTTTCCATCTGTGCAGAATTTATCATAAGCACATTCGGGTTCTTCGGCGACGCATTTGCCTTCGGCACTGCAGACGGGTTTCGTCGGATCTGTGCATTTTTCGGCAGCATTTTCAGCTGTGCATTCGGGTTCTTCGGCGACGCATTTGCCTTCGGCACTGCAGACGGGTTTCGTCGGATCCGTGCAGTTTTCAGCGGCATTTTCGGCTGTGCATTCGGGTTCAGCGGCGACGCATTTGCCTTCCGCACTGCAGACAGGTTTCGTTGGATCCGTGCATTTTTCAGCGGCATTATCGGCTGTGCATTCGGGTTCAGCGGCGACGCATTTGCCTTCCGCACTGCAGACAGGTTTCGTCGGATCCGTGCAGTTTTCAGCGGCATTGTCGGCTGTGCATTCGGGTTCTTCGGCGACGCATTTGCCTTCCGCACTGCAGACAGGTTTCGTTGGATCCGTGCATGTTTCAGCGGCATTGTCGGCTGTGCATTCGGGTTCAGCGGCGACGCATTTGCCTTCCGCACTGCAGACAGGTTTTGTCGGATCCGTGCATTTTTCAGCGGCATTATCAGCCGTGCATTCGGGTTCTGCAGCGACGCATTTGCCTTCGGCACTGCAGACAGGTTTTGTCGGATCCGTGCATTTTTCGGCAACGTTTTCGGCCGTGCATTCGGGTTCAGTTGTGTAAGCCACACAAGCACCCACGCCATCATCGCCCACCTTACAATAGCTATTGTTTCCGCACTGTTTAACGACGAGTTCAGAATTCTCACAGACCATGTATTGAGAGCTCGAAAGGCATTCAGCCTTGTAGCTGGCATCACATTTAAGGTCATTGTATTCGCCCGTATCACAAGCGCTAGCGGCGAAAGAAAGTGCTGAAATCATGCAGACAATCGCAAGTTTTTTATTCATAAAACTCTTATCCTCTAAAAAAGCAAAAAAAACTCGTTTTCTGGCCTAAAAATCGTAAAGCGAAAAAACGACACAAAAGTTTATACCTGTGTGTTGAGAAATTCAACTAATTTTCAGACTTTTGGCTGTTCTGTCGATGGATGCAGAGACGAGTTGGAGCTGTTGTTATTGATGATTCGTTTCAAACGCTCGTTGTCCAGACGGAGTTTCTGGTTGTCTTCAGTCAATCGCTCAATCTGCTCTGCTTGTTGTTCAATCTTTTCAGTCTGTTGTTCAATCTTCT
>JAZRVP010000256.1:0-36630 GCA_045599245.1 Myxococcota bacterium | reverse complement strand
GCAGAGACGAGTTGGAGCTGTTGTTATTGATGATTCGTTTCAAACGCTCGTTGTCCAGACGGAGTTTCTGGTTGTCTTCAGTCAATCGCTCAATCTGCTCTGCTTGTTGTTCAATCTTTTCAGTCTGTTGTTCAATCTTCTCTGTTGCATCCACACGATACGTTGTGAACTCATTCTTCAACGAAGCCAGAGATTGCTGGAGCTCTTCAATATTCTTAAACAAATCACGGTTATAATCGCGCTTCATTCCTCAAAACCAATGCAAATGCGCTACAACGTGTAGCAATCAGTATTTGCCTGATTTGAGGAAAAGAGAACAGGTTTTTTGTCATTATCGAGTGATTTTTTTTACCCCCCGCTGAGTTGTAACAATTCAGGAACTTTTTAGTCGATTATCCTTGCAAATAACCACAGCATCTTGTATAGTACAAGCACCACTTATTGTGACGGTAATCTCGTTTATCCTTATAACGATTCATCCCATTGCGGAACATGCGGTAACAAGTGCGCAAGTGGGAAATATTGTGCGGCCGGTATCTGTACAACGGCCAAACCAACAGATACAACCACCACATATTGTGACGGGAAACTCGTTTATCTATATAACGAGGCTGCCCATTGCGGAACATGTGGCAATAAGTGCGCAAGCGGGAAATATTATGAAGCCGCCACGTGTACGACCATATCGAGTACCACGACTAAAGAATGTGACGGCCAAAATGTATATATCTATAACGATTCATCCCATTGCGGAACATGCGGCAACAAGTGCACAAGCGGGAAATATTGCAATGCCGGTATCTGTACAACGACTAAACCAACGAGTTCAACCACCACCTATTGCGATGGACGACTCGTTCATCCCAACAACGATTCAGCCAATTGCGGAGGATGCAACAAGGCTTGCGGTAGTGGGTATCGATGTTCTTCCGGTTCATGTTCGTCTTATTCATTGAACAGTTCATCGACTTTAACCTGTAATGGCGAAACAGTTTATCCCTATAATAATTCAGCTCATTGCGGCAAATGCGGAAATGCCTGCAAAAGCGGTGAATTTTGCAATGCAGGTAGCTGTGTGCCACTGACAACTGCAACGACGATAGATTGCGGCGGCAAAACGGTTTATCCCTATAATGATTCTTCTCATTGCGGCGGATGTGGCAATGATTGCGGACATGGAAAATATTGCAAAGAAGGTGTTTGTACAAATGAAACGGCCGTGATTTTTATTACCACTTATTGCGATGGAAAAGCCGTCAATCCCAACCTTGATTCAGCCAATTGCAGTGGATGCGGCAATAAGTGCAATCAGGGAACTCAGTGTTCTTCCGGTATATGTCAGTCCTATACGCCAGGCTCTTCATCGACCATAATCTGTAATGGTACAACGGTTTATTCCTATATGGATTCATCCAATTGCGGCGGATGTGATATTGATTGCGGAAAAGGGAAATATTGCAAGGCGGCGGCTTGTACAAATACTAGACCGACGAGTTCAACGGTCACTTATTGTGATGGAATTCAGGTTTATCCCAACACAGATTCATCCCATTGCGGCGGATGCGGCAATGTATGCGAAGGTGGACGCTATTGCTCTGGAGGAACCTGTATTCTTTTTACGCCTTCAACGAGCTTTAGGTGCAACGGAAAAAACACATATCCCTATAACGATTCGTCCCATTGCGGCGGATGCGGTAATGTGTGCGAAACCGGGAAATATTGCGATGCCGGAATCTGTACAACCAATAAACCGTCAAGCACAACCACCACTTATTGCAGCGAACAACTCGTTTATCCCTACAGCAACATTGAGCATTGCGGTGGATGCGGCGTTCATTGTGAAACCGGGACATATTGTAATGCCGGTGTCTGTTCCCCCTTGTCGAGTACAACGACTGTGTCCTGTGATGGCCAAAATGTGCATCCCTATTACGATCGCGACAATTGCGGCCAATGCGGCAGACAATGCGGTACCGGTAATTATTGTGAAGAAGGTGTTTGTAAAACGCTGACGTCTTCAACCACTGTAACTTGCGATGACAAAATCATTAATATCTATAACGATCCCGACAATTGCGGAGGATGTGGCAGGGCTTGTGAGAATGGGTATTATTGCAATGCTGGCACTTGTGCTGAAATAACTAGCTCAACCAACGTAACATGCGATGGCCAAACAGTCTATCCATATAAAGATTCATTACATTGCGGCAGATGTAATAATAATTGCGGGCCGGGAAAATATTGTGCAAAAGGCGTTTGCACAGACGAAATAGCAACGGCTTCGACCCAGACTTACTGCGATGGAAAATCTGTTTATGTCAATAACAACTCTTCTCATTGCAGTGGTTGCGGCAATGACTGCGGACTTGGGTACTATTGCACAAAAGGCGTTTGTACAAATCAGCCGGCCGCAAGCGATGTCACCACTTATTGTAATGGGGTATCTGTAAAACCCTATAGCAATGCTGCGAATTGCGGTGGATGCGGCAATAATTGTGGATCAAATGGCTGTTTGAATAATAAATGTAGAGTTTCGAAAGGTGATATCATCGTCATGGGTGAATATGAACAAGATAACGATACAACCAATGGTAAAGAACCGCTTACCTGGCTTGTCATTCGTCCAGAGAATGATAATGACCAATATTTGGTTATCACAGAAAAAGCCATTGATGTCTTACCATACAACAACGACTTTTACTTAGGTGATATTACATGGGCAGAAAGTACAATTCGTTCCTGGCTTAATGGTTATGACGCTTCCAAGAACAAGCTCAAAGTTGACTATACAAGCGATAATTTTATTAATTCTGTATTTACAGAAGAAGAACGTGACAAAATCATTGTCTCCACTCTTCCAGCGTCGGATAATCCTAATTATGGTACAAGCGGCGGTAGTGGTACGAAGGATAAAATCTTTTTCCTGAGCTTTGAAGAAGCCTCAATCAATATGAGGGAAGATACGCTCACGGTCGATGCAACACCTTATTGTGTAAAGAAAGGGGCCACTGTTTTAGGTTCTGAAGCTCACGTCGCTACGAGTGATGGGTCTTGCGAAGACACGCACTGTATACCCAATTGGTGGATCCGGACGCCTGGTATGAAAGGACATCAGGCATGCACTGTCCAAAATAATGGCTCTTTCAATATTGTGGGAAGTGGAACCAACTCTCGTTTTGTTGCCATTCGTCCTGCTATGTGGTTGAAGCGTTAATTTATTTTTCTGGATTACCGGCCTATGCCAAAGGCATACGGCCTCTGCCGCCCGCTATGTGCTCGCTGCCGTTCCCGGCATCTGCGCGCATACGCGGGCGCTTTTTTTATTATCGGCCTACGCACTTCGCATATACGGCCTTGACTGCCGTAATATACAGGCAACGCTTCCCTGGAAAATCAGGGGCGATTAAATGAGTGATTACGGCAGGCCAGCCTCACAGAAAAAAGTGTCGAATAAATTTGACATTTTTAATACTTGATCAAGATTCACCTATTCTCCATTGGAGGAAGAAGCCGGGAAAATGGTGCTAATGTGTCTTATGTGCATTTTATGAATAATCATTTTATATATTTAATTGCTTTGATTGCTTCTGCTATTTGTATGTTCTTTTGTCAGTTAGTCTGGGCTGATGAATATGTCATTCAAAGTGAACATTTTTACGTCGTTTCTGATGAAGAATACTCGGAATATGTTCAGAAAATGACTGCATATTCTGAAAAAATCTATCCTTATATTTCTAAATGTTTGCGCTCAGAAATCGACACTCCCATTTTTATTATTTTTCAAAAGAAAAGTGATGCCAAACGCATCGACTGGATACCGGAAGAGACAATATTTGTTTATTCGGATGATGCGCTTTCCGATGAGAGCATCCAAAGACAAATTGCACGTGGAATGGCGCTGACCCTAACCCTTAACACTTCTGATTTTTCTAAAGAATTTAAAACTCTTTTATATCGCATTGCGACTAATAATAAGTATGCCCCATTGTGGTATCTGCTTGGATTGGCTGACTTTTATGCCACGCCGAATGAACCCGGTGCCCTCACAAAATCACCGGAATATCGAGCAAAATTAACGGCTATACTCAAGGCTTATCCATCATTAAGTCTTGGGGATTTGGCCGCTGGAATACAAGGTGGACCAAATACAGAACTCAATGAAATCATAGGCCTTGGAATTATTCAGTTTGTCGCGCAAAATTGGGGGGTGGAAAGCCTGACAGAATGGAATCATCTCCACAGCAGAAGTGTCATTCCGTACGTTTACCAAAAACAGGCAAAGGCTTTGTTTGGAATAGATTGGAACGATATCTTTGAACAATGGCGCAATAAAGAACTTCTCAATATTCAGCAAAATAATATTGTTCAAGCTTCAGAGTTTATTTATTACAGAGCTAAAATACCATACAATGAATTCAAAAATCATGAAATGGGGGGGAGGGCCACGTTAATGCACTCTGAAGACGAATATAGCCGGACTTCAGATCAAAATGACACTCATAAACCTCTTGAAATGTATTCGGCTATAGATTCGATGTGGCCAGATGAAATCTCTCCCCTTTTGGGATATGACGATAATACCGGATTTGTCATTGGGTTATCGTTTTTTGGTGAGGATGTTTTAAATCATCATATTTATCAAAGTTATGTCCAATATATGACCGAAAAAAATCATGTCGATCTGTTATTCAATTATGAATGGAAGCCGTATGCCTGGGCACTCAGTGCTGAAGTTGCCCTCTTGCAGCAAACCGTTTCTTGGGAACGAGATGATAAATTGCACAGCTTGGATTACATGACGCATTATGCAGATCTGGGAACGAAACGCTCATGGCAATGGAATGACGACTTTCTCGATTTAAAACTGGCATATCGGTTTGAATATAACAGTGCGCTTCATGAATATGATTGGAAACAACACAATCAGGATGAAAGCCCTATCTGGCTTCCACAATTAGGTTGGACCAGCTCTGTCTATATGGGAATCACATACCGGCATTCAAACGATACCGCTCGTACCATGCTGGACAAAGCCGGATATTTGGTGCATGTCGATGCTCATATTGAAACGCCTTTTCTGGGTGGTTCTGATTATACTTTTATCAATCATCTCAGGCTCTCGGGCGCTTGGGTCATGCCATATCTTGATCGACATGCTATTGCTGTTGATCTTCATGCCGGGTATTCAAATTCAGAAAATAGCGCTCGTTTCCCTTTTATCATTCAAAGCGATCACAAATTCTCATTCAATAATGACGTGTCGCTTCATGGGTATCCGACCGGTTCAACTTATGGAAGAATATTTGCTCTTCTCAATCTAAAGTATTCTGCCAATATTTGGGATTTCCAATCCGGATTTGACAATTTCCCTCTGGGGATCAATCGCATTGGCTTCGCCATTTATGGCGACAGTGCCGTCAGTCTTTCTCCTGATATACAATATTGGCCTTTGCAAAAATCCCAGTTAGTGCAAAAATATGCAACAGGCCTTGAAATATACTTCGATTTGATGTTCGCTTGGAACAAGCCTGTACGCCTTATAGGCGGTTTCGCACATGCTTTAACCAATGATGGGGATACGCAATATTATATTATGATAAATATATAGTAAAGCCATTCATTGGAACGGCTCATTACATATAGTTAAGCCTTTTCGATGTGCAGTACAAGTACGTGGTTCGGCTCTGCCCAAAATACATACATTACCTCACATGTGATATATTCAGATATGGAAAAATTGTTATTTAAAATTTGCAAGGTTCTAAAAGTCGCTATATATTGCGTCTTAACGGTTATGGGAACCAGAATAGAATTGAGCTTTTTGAAATGAGCTTCATAAGGAGAAAAAATCATGAGTAAAAAACTGATGTTATCCTTATTGTCGGTAGTTTCATTCTTAATTTGTAACGTTGCATTAGCAAATGAGGAGTGCCTGACTGCGGGTGGAAAAACGGTATGTGGGTATGACTGCAAAATCTCATCAGGCAAAATTGATTGTGCCAAAACGGAATACGGCGCATGCATTGTGGCCGGTGGTCGGGTTCAGTGCTGGGATCCTCCCTCGTGGGTTCGTAAAAAAGCTTCATGCTGGCAGGCAAATGGCGAAGCTGCTTGTGGATATGAATGCCGAATTGCTGCGGGTAAAGCTTCGTGCGCTTCGACGCCTTACGGCGTATGCACCTCTGTCGACGGTCAAATGCACTGTTGGGATCCTCCTCGCAGCGTCGACAAAAAAGCTGAATGCGCCTTGTCCAATGGAAAATATGCCTGCGGGTATGACTGCATGATTGCCGGCGGCGAGGTTAAATGCGCAAGTACACCAAGTGGCAGATGTTCGTTGAAAAGCGGCTCTATCGTTTGCTCCGATTCCGAATAACACATCCTTGCTTTTCAAACGGGGAATTTTGACATCCATCATCATTCCTCTTTGGTTTGATTTTTTTAGAAATGTCTGAATTTAACGATATTTTAAGCAGAATTGAAGAAAGTCGGGGGCTGCGAGGTATAGTGGTTAGGCATTACAAAAGGCTTACACTACCTAAAAATGAGATTTCCAAAGAACTCAGTCTTTGGGCGGAAGGCCGAGAAGGCAGCCGTCCAGTGGACGGCTGGCTGCGTAGAACCCAGTGAGCAAATGAAATGACACCTTAATTCTCCCTTGCCATTGCATGGAGAGGGTGAATGTCACGAAGTGACAAGGCAGTGAGGTAGAGCGGGAAACGAAGGTCGTTTCATATTGCGAACTGAGCAAAGGACAAAGTCCCAGAATAAACAAACTGATAATTATTCAGACCTTCCTAAAACATCCAGAATTTCGTCGCGGTTATCGGCATTGATATAATCCTTTACGCTCTTTCCCTGATTGTCTTTATCATCGACTATTGCTCCAGCTTTGATAAGAGCTGAAACGATTTCTGGATTGGCATCTGCATCATCATCACCCGTTTTCGGTGACACGACATACATGAGAACTGATTTTCCATTGTTATCTTTTGCATTGACATCGGCTCCAGCTTCGATCAGCTTTTGAACCGAACGCAAATCATTGGCAAACATCAGCGGCGTCATTCCATCATTGCTCCTGGCATTGACATCAGCGCCAGCCTTTATCATCACTTCGAGATATGCAAATGTATCGTTGTCCCAAGCACGAATTCGGTTTTGAAACGTATCCCGAATATGCATGAGTCCCGTCTCACCTTTGTTATCGCGAGCATTGACATCGGCACCTGCGTCGATCAGCAGCTGCGCACAAAGGGCGGAACAGGTTTCAAACAGTTCATATTTGACTTCTTTATTGGCATTTGAGGCTTCTTCTTCTAATTCATCGTCCTCTTCAACCTCTTCATCGGGATTGCGACAATTTACCCAATTATCCTCTGCAACTTTCGTTTTAAATGAATCGAGAAAACATCTTTCGTATGCAAAATACATGAGTGGTGTCTCGCCATTATTGTCCGCAGCATTGACATCGGCGCCATGTTTTATCAAAGTCGCGACGACATCTGCGCCCGTTGTCGCCTGAAGGAGTGATTTGCCATCTTGATTGCGAACATTGATATTGGCACCCGAAGAGTGTAGTGCATTGAACCTTTCAGGGTCGATTTGATCTCTTAAATGATAGCTGTCGGGCCCGTGGTTATCCCAGCCGCGATCAAATGTTTCGACAAACTGCTTGTACATATCGTCATTCACTTCTGCTGTCGTTGAACTGAGTGTTTCAGAGGCAGCTGTTGCGACCACTTCTTCTGTGGCTGTTTTCGGCGTTTCTGATGTAAATCGAGAACAGGCACTTAATATAAGTGCAGAGGCAAATAATAGGGTGACGCTTTTTTTCATGTATATTTTGTCCTTTGGTGGAATGATCGCTAATGGTCGATAGCCAAGTTACAAAAAGGATATACTAAAATTGAATCGTCATGCTTGCGCTGACGGGAGAAACATCGAAAGAAACCATGTCCTCTTTCTTTGCTTTGGATAGATAATACCCGGAAATGCCGGAAAATGCGCCGCCAACCACAGTTGAGGCAATGCCAACCCCAAGCGTTGTCCATCCCGCGACATAAGCCCCTTTGGCCCGAACTTTTGTCGGTTTCTTGTCATCGTCGAACTCGATGCCTTTGTCTTTTTGCGTGGCAACGAGCGATGCGCCAGTAATAATCATGGCCAGGCCGGCTCCAGAAACGCCAACGCCAGTCCACATCAGTGCTTTGTAATGTTGTATTGAGGCTGTGGTGTCGTTGATGGCATTGATATTGCTGCTTAACATCTGGGATTTAAGCTTTTCATTCTCTTTTTTGAGGTCTTCGACAGCTTTGGGTGATACTTCTGGCGTTTCAAGATAGATGCGATCTTTCCACATTTTTTCCAGATCATCGGCCTGAACTTCCATATATTGCGAATTTCGCGTTGCTTGCTGGAGAAAATAGAGTTCTTTTTGGCTGTCACCTTTTTCATGATAGGCTTTGGCCATGAAGTAATGAAGCATCGGCGATTTTGAACAAATCTTCGTGAGCTTCATTCCCGTATCGATAACATTTTCGTATGCTCCGGAAGAATAAAAACTGGAAATGGCATTCAATCCTGTATTCCATTCACTGTTTCCTGCCAGATTTGAGCAGTCTTCAGCAAATGCCTGTACTGAAAATAGTGGAAGCATCGCGAAGCTTATGCCGATATATTTAAAAATCTTACGCATATTGTTTCCCTGTCGAAGATTTTACGAGATGCGTGAATTGAGGTTTCTTAGGAACGCACTATTTTTTAGGATAATTTGAAGCATTAATCAGCACATTGTCTTGCTTCATTACATCCATTCATACAGACGGTGCCTGTAAAATCGCCACGTTTTCCATCGATACAATGGTACATATTAGTAGTCGTTCCTACCGGAATACAAACATCAACTTTGTTTAGACATTCTCCACAGGCTGTATGTTCACTGTTGCAGGAATTCCTGTTTCCAAAACTGCCTATACATGGTTCGCCATCTGTAGGTATTACACCATGCGTGCATTGGCTAGTAAAGCCAATATCATCAGAAACAAAACCAACAGATTCGAATCTTTGATTTTTACAAACAATTTCACCATTTTTACATTCTCCGCAAGTCTTATCGTCTTTACAACTTACGGGATGGTCTGCATTATCTTTACATGGTGTACCTTTATTCCATTGGCCGTTTACACAAGTTTGTATTGTGCCCCCATTTTCATCATCATCTTTGCACTTTATATCATCATTCATGCACTCGCCGCATGTTTTTTCATCTTTGCACGAGACTCCATTGTCGCACGAAGTTGCCTCGCTCCAGACTCCATTCGTGCAAGTTTTTATCTGGCCATCTTTACATTGGGTATCGCCGTTTTTGCACTCGCCGCATGTTTTTTCATCTTTGCACGAGCTTTCGTTGTCGCATGCAGTTGCTTCGCTCCAGACTCCGTTCTGACAAGTTGATTTTTGGCCATCCTTGCATTGGATATCTTGATTTTTACAATTACCACATTCTTTTTCATTTTTGCAGGATGCTTCATTTGGACAGGCTTGCGATGTATTCTCGTCAAAAATGCCGTTCTTGCACGTCTTTAATTTACCTTCGCTGCAGGAGTTAGCACCATCATCGCAATTGGATGCACAGGTATTGTTTGTCTTCGTATCACATCCGGCTGGGCAGTCTTTTTCTTTGATTAAGTCATTATCGGAACACTTAAACAGCTGGCCTTCTTTACATATTTTTTCGCCTTCACTGCACACATCTTTGCATTTCGTGTCATCTTCGCAGGTATTTGTTTTGCAGGGGGTTTTCTTGTCAATGAGGCCATTTTTGCAGGTAATGAGTTCGCCATTTACACAGGCGTTTTGGGTGCATTCGGCACAAGCCAAATTGTCAGGAAGACAGCCATTGCTTTTGCACTGGCTTTGAATAGTTGTATCCAATGTTTCAGCCCATTTGTGATCTTCACATACATAATATTTTCCATTTGAACAGAAACTTTGTCCTGTTGTGCAGGACTCTGGAATGGTCACTGTCGGACATGCTTTTGTCAAAAGATTGCAAACGACGCCTTCATCACATGTGACTTGCAGACAGGTGCATTTGTTGTTGCCTGTCGGCGTTCCGCCACTCTTTTCACAGGCAATTTCAAAATCAGTTTTATCAGAAGCAACTGTCGGAACTGTCTCGTAATTGCTTTCACACGCACTGGAGAGCAGACAAATTGCAAACAGACCTAAAAAGAAATTGTTTGTTTTCATATTTCACCTATTGAGTGATATTGCGTTCGACGTTTCTTGCCGAATTGCGAATAGAGATGAATTATCAAGGAGAAAGTCCTCATTTACACAAGGTACTCCCCATTGGAGACTATTTTAATTATACCAATTCTGTGCGTTATTGCCAATATTTTATGTTTGAGGGGGGTAGACGAAGTCGTTCGCTCTGATTTTTCTGCCCGAATTTTCATCTTTTGTCTGACGATATCGAAAATAATAGTTACACAAAGCTCATTTGGTTTGAATATTAAATCCTGTGACTTCATTGATGTTTGCTGGACTATAGTATGATGATGGTTGAATATAATAATATTTGTTTTCTTGTTGATTGCTATTTTTGTCATCTATAATGATACTAATCATTCGCCGCAAAATGTGTATTTGTGGTGATGCTTATTTATTATTCTTTTGTCTAATAATGAGAAAATGATGCACCGTGTTCAGATGATTCATTGTTTTTATTGTATTTCTTTGTTTGGAGGTATGAAACTCTAATTATTAAAATGAGCATGCCTCTTTGGTTATCGAGTTCAAACAGCTCGAACGCGTCATTCGAGAGAAAATTCCAGTCGGCTCTTGTGTTCATAAACAGCACCATCGACGTTTCGATGAGTTTCCGCTCGATGATATGTTTTGTGCACGCTCCATTCGCCGGGATAAAGCTGCCTGCAGCCTTGGAACGATTGGCGGCGGGAATGGAGGCCTGATATGCTTATACAAATCAGTTCAGGCATTGGTGGACCGATGGAGTGTTCACGGGCAGTAACGTTGCTGTTTGAATCACTTCATAAGAAATTCGAGGACATAGAGCTCATTCAGGCGCATGAAGCCAGAACCGAAGGCTGTCACACGTCGATGTTATTTGCTTCAGGTCATGTTCTTTCCATTCTGGAAGGCACTGTAGAATGGATTTGTAAAAGCCCGTTTCGCCCGAATCACGGCCGCAAAAATTGGTTCGTGAGTGTCTGGATAGTGCCTGATAAACAGGTCGTTCAAACAGATGGCGAAATTCGTTTTGAACGGTTTCAGTGCGGTGGCAAAGGCGGTCAAAATGTCAATAAAGTCGAAACGGGGTTCGTTTAACGCACATTCCGATGGGCATAATGGTGACGGCAACCGAAGAACGAAGTCAGGGATAAAATCGTCGCATTGCATTGGAAAAACTCAATGTGATTATGAATGCGCGTGTCCTGGATGAAGATATTCGACAGAAAAACACCGCATGGCGCGGTCATGGACAGTTCGTTCGCGGCAATCCTGTACGTCTTTATGAAGACGAGGAGTGTAAATTGAGAAAATAACGAGCCGTATTTCGCGAAGCGAAATAGGCGAGTTGAGCCGTTTCATGAAACGGCTCACAACCGAAAATGCGCGGCGTATCGCAGATAGCCGCGCCACCAAAATAATTAAATATTGAAATATAATTCATATTCCTGTGGTGTCGGCGCATTATATACATATTGCGCTTCAGCCTTTTTGGCCTTAATCCATAGCTTGATGAGGGCTTCCGGAAATGCCGGGCTCAAATACTCGTTGTCAGTTGCGAGGCCATCGAGAACTGCATTGAGGTTCAATGGGAATGTTTTGCCGTTATCTTTATCATGATAGTTGGTTGCAATCGGATCTCTTTCTTTGAGGATACCGTCTGCACCTGCAAGTATCATGGCACTGAGAAAATAATATATATTTGCCGTCGCATCGCCTGTTCTATATTCGATTCTCTCCTCGCCTTTTGTGAGATATCCGGGGATGCGAATTGATGCTTCACGAGAGCCTTTGGCAAATGTTGCACTGACAGGGGCTTCAAAGCCGGGAACGAGTCGTTTATAGGAATTTGTACTAGGATTGGAGAACGCGAGCAGCGAGCCTGTCAGGCTGTGATCGAGGATGCCGGCTGTATAGGCAAGGGCCTCCTTGGAAAGACCGTGAAGGCCGTCGCCTGCAAAAAAGGATTTGCCGCTTTTAACGAGGAATTGATGAACATGCATGCCGTTTCCTGCAATGTTGTAGACAGGTTTTGGCATAAATGTGACAAAAACATTATGTTCGCGAGCAACGTTCGTCGTGATCCATTTGGCGAGTGAAACTATGTCGCCGGCTTTTTCCAGGCTGATGAAATTGAGTTCAATTTCGAGCTGTGATGCACTGACTTCGTGATGATGATATTTAACGGGAACGCCGACGGCTTCAAGTGCTGCAACGATATCGTTTCTCATATCGAAATATTTGTCGGCAGGAAATAGTCTGTGATACCCCTTCTGAATGCCGAAACGTGGGTTGCTTTCGTAGTCCGGGCCGATGCCTTCCTGGCTCTGAACCTCGTATTAAGGCAGAAATTGAGCAGAGCCGGGGGGCGAGGATTTTCGCCATCCTGTGAATGGCGAAAACCACAGAGCCAAGTGAGCAAATGAAATGACACCTTAATTTCCCCATCGCCATTGTATGAAGAGGGGGAATGTCACGAAGTGACAAGGAGGTGAGATGGCTCGGGAAACGAAGTGCATTTCATATTGCGAACTGAGGAAAGGGCAAAGCCCCAGAAAAATAAGTAACCCGTTATTATTCAGAGTTTCCTTAATTTGTTTGGTCAGTTTCATCGAAATGATTGAGTTTGTTCTCAAGCCAATAGAGCTGGCTGTCGATCGTTTCGGAAACTACCTGTGGAATATCTTTTTTATCGGGTTTGAGATAGGGATTTCCGATTTCCAGATGTTTCCATGGAACCCATGTTTGTTTGTACCAGCCCCAGTCGATATCTGTTCCTTTGCTTGGCGGTTTTGTCCCCTCGTATGCCGAAAATGTTCTAACGCCAATCAAGGCAACGACTTCCTGACCACCGGAAATATGATATATATTTAAATGTTCTTTGTTTGGATAATTGTTATTGATATCCGTCGCCCAGCCACCATAAAATGTACCGCTGAATCTCACAGGATTATCAACCTTTTTGGACGTCGTCCCGAATTCACTTCCTTTGATACAAACACCGTCAAATGATGAAACATAAATTTCAATATCATCATATTCGGGATTGTTTCTAAGTGCCTGGGCAATTTGCAAGACGAGGCAGCCGCCGCGTGATGAACCGGCTAGAACGATGTTTTCTGTATCATCGGTGATGCTTTCTTCAAGCCAGGCCAAAAATCCGGCAACAATGCTTTCGCGTTTTGAACTCCCCAATGTATAGTCAAAATTGTTATCAATTCCTAAGGCAAGATATGTCGTTTCTTCCGGGAACCAGTTCAGTGCGCGAAGTTTCATCGAAAGTGACTGTTTGTCCAATGTTATATTGGGACATGAGACATTGTCACAGTCTTCGTCCCAGTCAGGACCTTGACCCGTCAGGCCGTTGGGATGATCTCCAATCGGTGATTTCTGGCCGGATGTGATAAACATCACGGTTTTATGCACTTCCGGATTGGCAATTTCCGCAATTCGAACATTAAACAACGTGCTCGTATCCGCATTTTTGACGTCAAATGCTTTGAATTGATCGGCAATTTTCTTTTTGCCGTTAATTTTGGGGGCAACGCGATAGGCCGTGACCCCTTTCATTTCAATTCCGTCCGGATATACGGGAATTTGAGGTTCGATGTCGTCATGGACGTCGTTATTGTCATTTATTTCAGGGGCATGAGTGCCAGGCTGTTCATTTTCAGGTTCGTCGTTTTCAGGTTCGTCGTTTTCTGGCTGTTCTTCGCGAGTATTTTCGTCGTTTTCTATGTTTTTATCCGTATTATCTGTATTTATATCCGTATTATCGATTGTTTCATCCGAATTTTCGTTTTGTACATCCGTATTATCGGCAATTTCATTCTGGTCTTCGTTTTGACCGGCAGACTCGGACTCGTCGTTTGATGGCACAATGTTCGGAAAGATTGGAAACGGCTCTGTTTCTGGGGATGAACCCGTCTCGGTACATGCACAGAGTCCAAATGCCGCTAGTGTTAAAACGCAAAATAATAGGTGATATCGTTTCATTTTTTCAGCTCTTTATGAATTATGCATGACATCGCGAATGTTCGATGCAAATGTTATGTTAATGTTAACAAAATATGAACAAATAGTCTTTTTTTATTTGAAATGTTTGTGTGCTATTTCCTTTCGTCAATACGCACACTTTTTCGCGGCTATTTCGTTCGAAATACGCCGCTTTGGCCGCCTGCTATCGGCTTTAGGCCGATACTCAGTCGGCTGTTTATGGTTTGTGCTGCTCTTTTGTTGTCGGCAAATCCCGACATAGCCATGCCAGAACGGAAAAGTGGATCGCAACGAGTACAATCCATGGCACACTGAATGACAAAAAGACCTGAAGATACCAGGAAAAATCAATAGCCATGGCGAAAAAAATGGCATCTGCTGCGGCCAGTGTCAGGGAACGAACCCATAGCAGTGAACTGACAATGGACAGTATCCCAAAAAACGCGATCCACCATGTTGAAAAGCGCCGATCCGGCGAAGCCGGTTTCGTTTCCAATAACACGACGACATCGTGCATGACCGATTTATGTATGATGTCTGCACCTGGGGGATTGACTTTACTGTCCTTTTCTTTGAGCAGTTCATAGAGTTTTGTGCGGTTGAACGGATCGGATTTTTTAGCCGGGGACAAAAAGTAACCTCCCATGAGAAGACATCCAATCGAAGAAAGGCACTGAATGACAAAAATGCCCAGTCCGCAAAGGATTCGGCTTGATGTATTGGCAAGAATCGGATCCGACATGATGGAACAAGTCATAATGGCGATGAGAACGTAGATGAGAGTTGTCATCAAATGCGTCAGGGCTCCGAAGAACACACCGATGATTGCACCGCGCCAATATGGAAGGCGAGCTAAATTGACTGTCAGGGGCATGCATCCTGCGTAGACCCCGCAAAAACCTGCCAGAGCAATTTGACGCATCGTGAACATAATTCTGAACTCCGTTAAGACTTCATCCGTCATTTCGACGTTTGTACTTGGGTAATTTTAGAGAAAACAGAGAAGGTTTTCACTCAAAAAAGCAGAAATGTCGTTACAGCTCGCCGGGGCTCTGCCCCGATTCACCTGCCTGAGTTGTAACAAAAAAAAGGATGCTCTTTGGGAGCATCCTTTAAACCGTTCGAAAATGCGAACGCAAACGCTATATATCCAATCCTTTGACAAACGTGCAAAGTACCTGGCGGTCGGCACCACTTGCAACGGGCACTTCACCATCCAGTTCTGCAATGTTTCCTGCTTCCATCAGGGAAACGCGCATGCGCGTATCTTCGCTTGCACCGACGGCATACTCAAGAGCTTTGTCATCGTTTTCAGAAAGGCCGTAATACATACGAATAACCTTTTCTTCAACCGGCTCAAGAAGTTCATAGGGCGTAGGCTCCGGCTTTTTAGCCGGTTCGACTGCCGTCGTCGTTCGAGTTATCTTTTCTGTTTTAGTTTCCTTCACGAGAACTCTCCGATCTATGTGGTTCGCGAACTTGCGACGCTGGAAAGAATACGCGATATCGCGAATAAATCAAATTTTAACCTTCTGAACAATGCCTTGTCCAGACTGAGTAATGCCATCATACGGGAAAACGATCCACAGTTCATCCATAACTTTTTGAGAATCTTGATTCATCATGAGTCTTGCAGGTTTTGGAAGTCGTGCTTCAGACCGTACTCTTGTGAGCTGGCTTTCGGTATATTTTCCCTGATAGGGTTCGTTCTTTTTTTCGACGAAGGCATTGATCATGGTTGTCAGTCCGGTGGTGAGGTCGGCGGATGCCGAAACAAACTGGAGTACACCGTTGACGCGCATGAAGCGGGCATCGACGAGTTTTTCATTTCTTCCCGGGGTGAAAGAAAATGCAATGTGAGATTCGCTGGTGAGATGAAGTTCTCCACTTTTGTTATCGGGATTTGAGGTCAGGACGTAAACGATGCCCTGTTTTTGCAAACCGGCTCGATAGTAGGGAGAGATGAGCATGAGATCGTCAAAGCCGTCGTCATTGAGATCGATGTTTTGAGGAATGATTTCGAGACCGGAACGATTCTGAGGCGCGATAATTCGCATGCTTCCGAGTTCAGGTGCTCTGACGCCATAAGATTTGGGGACTCTGTCACCGACATCGTAAATGGCATACACGGTAGCATATTCATCGCCTTGGGCATCAGGGGTGTGAGCTGCTCTGGCGAGCAGATCGAGTTTTCCGTTTGCATTAAAATCGATGACAGTCCACTGGCTTCCGAATTCTTCATCTGAAAAGCCTTCGAGTTGAATGACGTTTGATGCCGTGAGTTCATGGAAACCGGCATTGGTTGTTGCACTGCCTTTGACGATAAAGATGGTGCCAAGAATTTCCTGGTCAACTTTTCGTCTCGGGGCTCCGATGAGCAAATCTTCATAGCCATCGCCATCGAGGTCTTTCCACTCGAGTTTGTAGCCGAGTGAGGCATTTTCCTCTCCGCTCAGGATATAGGTTTGTGCCTCTGTTTTGAGCGTATTTTCGTTCAGATTGAGAACAAGCGGTTGTGTGATTTGTTCCGGCAGGGGGATGACTGCAACGAAGCCGTTTGACTTTTTGATGTGCATATTGGGCACGGCAAGGGTCAAAAGTGGCTCAAGGGTTGGGGATTTTGAAAACGTGAAATCGGAAATTTCATAGTTTTCCGGGCCAACGATTTGAACATCGCAGTTTTCTGAGGAGGCCACGGAGATGTCGGAATCCATGGAACGATTGATATCGGTCAGGCAAATGACACTTCGATTGCCCATGCCTTTGGGGGAGAACCAGGCGCGGTAGGTGTGATCCTGATACTCGACAATTTTTCCTTGAGTTGAAATTCCGCCGCCTTTTGAGGGGGCCTGAATGGTCTTGAAATTCTCACTCAGGATACTTGACTGTGGCAAATTCTGAAAATCGCCGATAACGGTATAAGCGCCTGTTGCCTGTCTTTGAAGGGGATCGGCGGAGGTACGAATGACGGCATCAAATTTACCGTCCTGATTGATATCTCCGAACGCAGAACCAAGTCCAAAGCCCATGAAATCGCTGCCCAGAAGTTCGATATCAGCCTTGGTGTCGCTTTCCATGGATTCAACGAAATGGGGGCCGCCCAACCAAACCGAAAGTGCTCCGTCGGGTGTTTTGCCTGCCGTCGGTGCGGAAACAACCAAGTCGGGGCGTTTGTCTCCGTTGACATCTGTTGCCTGGAGTCTGTAACCGAATTGTCCGCCTTTACCGGTGATTTGCATGGTTTCCGGCTGTTCACAAGTTTCTTTTGGCCATGCATTCGCGTCATAAATATAGACGGCCCCTTCATTTTCGGGGCCTTTGACGAGGCGATTGGGAGCGGAAATGGCGAGGTCATCCCTGCCGTCACCTGTAAAGTCGCCGGCAGCAAGGGAATAGCCAAACTGTGCATTGGTTTGATTGCCGTTAATGCGAATGCCGACTTTTTCATCGAGATTGGCGAGATCGACGACTGTTCCGTTGTATTTATAAGGGTGATAAATGATGGTAACGCTGCCGGAGGCCTTTTGTTTTTGGTAGGCATCAAGTGGCATTCCGAGGGCAATATCGGTGACATTATCATCGTTGAAATCGCCGACAGCACACGTATGAAGAACGCGTGAGGTCGAAGAAATCGGGCGTGAAAGAAGTGTCTTGCCGTAAATTTTACTTGTAATGTCGTATGTCGCCTTATCCCATTCGCGGCGCATGGTCATGACGGCGACCTGACTGATGTTGCTGCCAAGAGAGGAGCTGTGTGTGAGGTAAGACAGGGCGAGATCATCAATGCCATCGCGATTAAAATCCCCGACACAAGCTGAAAGACCGAGGGATGAACCATTTTCCGGTGTCACAAAGGCGACGTCAGAGGCTCCTTTCTGGGTGATGTCGTAAATTCCCGGTTCCCTTTTTTTGCCGCCATAAAGTATGTAAACAGCACCTTTCATGCCGGGTTCTGCGATGGCCAGATCTTTTATTCCATCGCCATTGAAATCACCGGTCATGAGGTTGATGCCGAGCATTCCGTTGGTTGTATGGCCGTCAATGCGGTAATCAAAGGAATTCCAGTTTGTGACGTCGAGTTTGCCGTCAAACGTCATGTCTTTGCTTCCTTTGATGACATAAACACTTCCGGCGGAAGTAATGCCGTTAGGAGCGGCACCCGGTGCGCCGAAGATGATGTCAGGGAAACCGTCTGCGTCAAAATCGAGCAGGACGGGATCCATCAGGCGAACACCTGAATCCTGGCTGCTTCCGCCAATGATGCGGCCTGTTTCTAAATGCCAGTTTTTGCTGTCATCGACCTTAGCCTGGGCCTGGGCTGTCATCGGTGCGGCTAGAATTGCGGTCAGACAAAGGAAAATGCTTACTTTTTTCATATCCATGAACTTTATTGACGGTTTGAAAAGGTCAGTCTTATGCGAAAACGCAAAAGAGATCCTATAAATGCCCGATTTTGATTCAAAAATCGAATAATACGCAAACTATGCCGCTTTTAATGGATGATGCCATCATTGCGCAATGAGCCGTATTTGTTTTGAAGCGGTTTGATATTGAGTGTCGTCATGTGAGGCATGACGTTTTCGAGCCAGGTGTTGACCAAATCGTAGTGTGTGTCGCCTGCTTTCATTTCGCGCCAGTTGGATTGCACCTGTTTAAAATCCTCCTCCGTTGGGATGTAGAGTGAATTAATTCTGAACACGTAAATCTTTTCTCTATCCACGACGGGGTTGGAAAAAAGACCGGTTTCATTGTCCGTCACTGTACTCACAATTTGACGGAGTTTTGGGCTTTCAAAACCGGGTGTACCGGCCAGTTCGAAACCTTTTTTGTCGCTAATGGTGAGGTGCTGGCCCCGATTATCGGCGGCAATTTTGTCGAGATCCGGGTCTTCGGTTTCGATTGCCGGTTTGATGGCCTCAAGAATATGAGGGGCTGCAACCGTTTGAACCATGATCTTTTTGCCGATTTCCATCTGAACGCCCGGGTCTTTTAGCGATCTTTTTTGCGGTGGAACAAAATTGTTTAAAATCCAGACTTCGTTGCTGTCTTCGGTTGAAATGACTTCGGGAACGCTTCCGACTGAGAGGGTGAATGCCCAGGCGGTGTTTTCTTCGCGGACGACCTCGTGCAGATGTTCTTTGTCATTGAGAATTTTGCATCCGTTTTCGGCATCCTGAAGGCATTTGTCGATAGCCGGTTGAAGTCCGTTTTGGGCGGCAAGGGTCTTTAGGCTTTGAGCGGCTTGTGTGGCGGATTTGGGATAGCCAAAGCGAACAAAATTGGCCTTGGGGGGAGAATTGAGTGCTTCGGGATGTGAATTAACCCATAAAGCGACCGCCTGATCGTTTTTTTTGAGGTATTCAGCAACTTCCTCCACGGTTGGTTCATTGTTAAAAATGAGCAAATCGGCCTGATAGAGTCGATAATCCTGTTCGAACATTTTCTGGGCGGCATCATCCGGAAGTATCTTTATGAGATGTCTTTGAATGATGGCGGGGAGGGCGGCGAGGAAGAGGAGATTTTCGAGTGCGCCGGGCTGGATGCCAAGGGTGGTGGTGAGGGCTTCTTCGCTTTGGACACCGAGGTTTTGAAATGCGGAAGAGAGAACTTTCTGGCGCTCGGACGGTGTTATTTCCAATTTATTTTCAAGCGCATATTTGCGCATCATTGCTGTTTGAAAGCATCGCTGAACTTCGTCGTGCTGGAAGCGAGGATTCGCGAGTGCCCGTTGGGAATAGGTACGTCCGTTGAGGCGATGAACGAGGAGGCATTGTTCGTAATCGACGGTTGTGAGTTTGAGATGTTCGGTCGAGAGAACGACTTCGCCTTCGGAGATGGCAATTTCATTTGTGTCTGTCTGTTTTGTGTCATTGGCGGGGGCATCGTTTGATGACGGAGCTTTTGTGCAGGCGGCACACAGACATGAAGCCAGGGCACAGGCCCAAAATAAGTTACGCATATATAAATCCAGAAAAAAAAGCCGTGCGTATGATGGCCGCAGGCCGTCATAGCGCGGACTCGGTGCGCGTATGACGGCGGTTGCCGTCATAGCGCACCCAAAACATTAAATTCTAACCCAGGGATTGATCCAGCCGAGGCATTTTCTCCAGACTGGAGCATGTCGTGAGGCTTCTTTCCAGGCTTTGGGAAGGGCTTCCCGCGCTTTTTGGAGGTCGGAAGCGTCAAGTTTTGCGCCCATTTTGCGAGCAACCGCGAGATCGATAATTTGTGCCGTTGCGCTTTCACTGCCAACCGTTTCTCGAGCGAATGCTTCCATCGTATCAAATGCTCGCCACGGGTGGCCGTACATGGCCCATATCATCATGACGGCTCGCAGAATAAGATAGATTTCATCGGGTTTGGACGCAGATTTTGCCCGAATAATGACGATGATTTTTCGCAGATAAAGGGCGAGCAGGGCAGCAAGGATGAGTGCGCAAAGAGAGAGCCAGATTTCTTTCCAGGGCATGGTAAAGGTTGTCGATGTGGGGTCTTCGGCTTTGCCGCCGCTCTTGTCATTACGGGCCAGTTCACCAAAGAGGACCTCGAGACTCTCATCGACAAATTCCCGGGGCGGAATGTCGCCTTGTTCCGGGAAAATTTCAAACGTGACCCAGCCGACGCCATCGACATGGATTTCCGGCCAGGCGTGAGCCTGATTGGTCTGAATGAGTACGGCAGAGCCTGTACCTCTCAGATCGTCTTCGACGGCATATCCGATGGCAACTCGCGCGGCAATGCCCTGGGAGCGGAGCAGATAGACCGCCGAATGGGAGATATCCGTGCAGTGACCTCGCATGGTTCCAAACAGGAAGGACGCCGTCGGATCGGTTTTATCGACGTACTTGGAGTGTTCTGTGTAATAGACGTTTTTCTCGAGCCATCGTTTGATATAGATGGCCTTGACGATGTCATCGTCGAAAAAACGCGGATCGATTTGGCGAACGATGATATCGGACAGTGCTCTGTAGCGGGGATCGTCCGGGATTTGCAGATAATGGGCGGCTTTTTCGGAGCTCCATTCGACTGGAATCGATTTTCGTCCGATGAGGCGAGTCAAATCCATGGTGAAACCGAGACTTTCGACGCCATAGGCTGCATTAAACGTTTTGGGATCGGGATTCTGGATGGGAAAAACGGTCTGTCCCATCGCGATCTGAAGCGGCTGAACGTAATCTTCGATGAGGAACATCGAGGTCGATACCTTCGTGTGCATATCGAGATTCTGCACGGGTTCCGCATGCAGTGCCTCTGTCGTTGCAAACGTGGAAATGACGTCCTTGTCAAAATCCGAAGCAACGAGTCGGTTGCCGTCAAAATCACTCAGGACGGACTGCCGGAAGTGGAAAATGCCGTCTGCCGGATCGTATTCATCGTAGAAAACTGCAATTGCCGCAGGCTGAGGTTTGTTATTGGAAGAACTTTTATTTTTATTTTTATTCTTCGATTTGCCGCTGCTGTTTTTGTTGTTATCGGAACTGTTGTTATCGTCCTCGCCGCTATCGTTTTGGTCGGGATCGTTTTCATCCCCGTCATTGCCGTTATCATTTTCGTCCTCCGAAGCCATGAGGCCGAGCGGATCCTCGATATTGAGGGGAAGTCTCGTGTCTTTGATGAGGAAAGCGGCAAGAAGGGCAATCAATGAAAGAATGGTGATTGAATAGACGACCCGTCCGGCACCGACTTTTTTCAAGAACATGGGCAGGGCAAGGAAGGCAACGCCAATGCCGATCCAGCGATAGACATCGATTGGCTCATATCCGTTCAGGTAGAGATAATCGGCAAAGTCACGTGGATTTTGAAGGTTGAAATCGCGGTGTTCAAAGAAGAGATAGACGACGGTTCCGATGACGAGACCGGCTTCAATGATTTGAGCCCATCGCCATCGAAGTGCAAGGGTTCTGGTCAGGAAGATGCTTCCAAGAACGAGCCCGTTGAAGTACCAGAATCTCGATGCCGATATGGTTCCTTGAAGGGATATCATGCCGACGACATCGAGTGTCATGAAGCAGCCGAAGAGGCCGACACCCATCACAAGAAGGGCTGCAAGTACGCACCAGACGCTGCGAATCCTCCATTTAAAGCATAATCCGGCCAAAGCGGATGCAATGGCTACGGCAAAAATGACGACAACATGTCCCGCGTCTGTAACGAGTGGCCAGGTATAGGCCAGTGCACTGATCGCAAGCAGTATCGTCTTGACGATTTGAATCCATAAACTTTCACCGGGATACTGGCTTCTCATTTCGTATCCCCTGTGAATTCTGTGAATGCACCAGTTGCTATATCGACGATGCGAACTTTTCCCATGGCACTCAGGTCTTTGCAAAGCGTTTGTCTTTGGGCTTCAAAGTCTTCTGTTTCATTCAGACTGCACATCCATTTTTTTAACACAGAGGGCTTTTTTATGCCTTTTTTATAACATTGGGCATCGACGGACATGATGAATGTTGGTGAAACGTGAAAGTTCGTGACGAATTGTTTGACGAATTCAAACCAGGGGCCTTTGGTTTGGGGCACGAGCAGAAAGCAGTGTGCCATCGCGGCCTCTTTGACGAGCGGGGCAACTGTCAGGAGATCTTCACCGCCTCTTTTTCGTTCTGTAACGGAATCGATGACATCACTGAGCCCTTCTTTTTCATCCGAAACAATGCGTTTCGCGCCGTCTGCTGCAAAGCTCAGGTCTTTGTTGTCGATTCCAAACGAGTTCAGGATTGATCTGGCCATCGACGCGGAATTTTCATCCCTTTCGCCGCAGATAAAATAGACAAACATGTCGTTTTCTTCGACAATCGCAGGCTCCGGCGCACGTACTACAAGTTTTCTGCTTCTGGCAAACACTTTCCAGAGCACGAGTCTGAGCGGATCTCCCGCCTGATAACGGCGCATTTCTATGAGCTCGCCTTTGGGATCGCCCTCGGGATGGGAGAAGCCGTCTCCCGAGGTTCGATTCTGCATGGCGATCATTTCGAATTTGCTCGACGCCGGCATGATTTCGAGTGAAACGCACTGTTTCAGTACCAGGGAAACTGCCGTCAGGCCAAATATATCCCGTACGGTAATCCTTCGATGGAGGGTTTCATATCGACCACGATCGGTTGGAATGAGTGTTTCCTTGCACCAAAGAAGATCGCGTTGTTCTTTTCTCTGAAATCCTTTTTCTATGAGTTCGATATCAATGGTCACAAAGGGGACAAGGACTGGTGCAAGCACTTTGTAGTGCGATTCGAGAAAACCGCCGACTTCATTTTTGTTTTCAAAAGAAACGGTGCGATTGGCGCGATAGGTCACAGACAGGACCGCAATCGATGTCAGAACGGTGAAAACAAGGATTATTGCGAAGGCAAGTAGCCAGAGAAGAACGACTGAATAGAGTATCTGATTTGCATGAGCACTGACTTCCCAGAACCAGACATAATAAATGAGTGCCATCAGAATGATACTTACCCACGTGAGGGGAAACAGCCCGTGAATGAGTTTGGCAAGACTGATGGCAAATGTGCGCACTTTACGCACTGTTAGGTTATTGTTTCGTTGTTGGAGCCAATGCATTAGTTATTTATCGGATGTGCATGAAAAGCACGGCCAGAAGCCGGGCAAAAAGAAATGGTGAAAATTTTGAACGGCAAATGCGTATCAGAGGACGAATTCGGATTCAAATTCCATGTGAATGGCTTCCATTCCGGGTTCGCCTTCAATGGAAACGCGAACGCCAAGCCATGACTGGTTGAGGCATTCAATGAGCTGGTTGAGCGCATGTCTGAAGGCATCGCCATTCATGTGAAGAAGGGTTTCCATCTTGACGCGAATGGGCGGCAGCATGCGGTAACGCCATGTTCCGAGAACAAGACGGTTTGCATCATAGAAATCACTGCTCGAAAGGACTTCTTCGCAGAGGGAAAGAAGCGGTCCATAGCCGATGACGTTGCGATGTCCGCCAACTGAAATGAGAATTTCGTTAATTTTGTTCCAGAGTTCGACGTTTCGATTGGCGTAATCTTCAAGTCTGGCAAAAGCTTCATGGCTTCGGCTTGAGAGCATCGTGCTGCGAAGTTCGTCGGCTGTTTTGGGCTTGAGATATTCGACGGCGAACGTCTGGAAGAGGTGGTCATCGACGTCTCCTTCGAAGAGACCGGTTTCATTGGCTGTTCCCAGAATGTAAACGTTTGCCGGAATAAAGAAGATGCGCCCTGACTGACTCAGGCGAATGGAACGGGCTCCCGCTGCTTCGAGATCCCACGCTCCGGGCGCTCCATTGCGGCCTTTTCTCCAGGGAACACGCGCAAAACTGTCCAGCATGTGCGAAACTTCCCCAAGGACGTCTTCGAGTTTGGCTGCATCAATGCAGTCGACCATAAAGACGAAATCTTTGTCGGGATTGTAGGCTGCCGCACGGCACAATGACAGCAGCTGCCCTTCCTGAACGTTGTCATTCGTAAAGGGTTCAAAGAAATATTTGGCATCCGTAATGTGCTGCGCAATGACGCGAGGCGCACAGTGATCAATGGAGGGGCGACCCGTGAGACATTCGCCGCTTATTCGACGTTCAACCATATCTTCGTAGCCCATATTCTTGTGAAAAACCGTCACGCAGTGCATGCCGATTTCTCGCCCCGTCATCGCTTTCCAGTGGCTGATGAGCTGCTTGGACAGGTTGGCTTTTCCGATATTGGCGACACCGTAAAAAATGAGATTTTTAAATCTTCTCAGACGGTCAAAACGCTTGTTGATCGTCATCATTTCGCTTTGCAGATGGGCCTGGGTGTCTTTCGGATAAAATGCTTCAAGCGCCTGGGCATAGCGGTCTATGAGCTTGTCAAAGCCTATCTTTTTCTCGCGCTCGTCCATGGTCATGACCATGCACAGACGGTTGAGGCAATAGCTCGGCAGATCGGCGCAGCGAACACACCACAGACTCATGTTCCACGATTCACAGCTCAAATCCTCACGCCCGGGATTTTCTGACACGCGCAAAAGCCACGTCAAGGTCCGAATGGGAAACGGCATCACTCCGATTTCATCGCTTTCCAGAAGCGGGGCACTTTTTTCAATCCACTGCTCATAAACACTGCTGCACGTCACAAGCTCTTTGGCATTTTCGCGGAAATTGATGAGGTATTTGACGATGTCTTCATCAACATAGCAATGTTCGGAATCGGGCACGAGCCAGCGACACGAAAGGGATGTTTCGCGCCAGAACAGCCGCAATTCACATATATGGGCACTCAGTGCCGCCGAAAGAATCTCGCGATTGGTATCATTTTCGACCATGATGTCACTCCAGACAAAAAAAGTTTTCCCTGTGTCTGCACACAAGCCCCTACATTTTACCAACATTGTCAAAAACTCGCTATTCATATTACACCATCTTCCCTGACGATTGTCTGTTATTTGTCGATTTGCGTGGGGGGCAAAGCCCCCCTGCGGCGCTATTTGCAGGCAAATACGCGCCTGCCCCCCGTGCGGGGACACCCCGCCACGCCCCGTCTCTCCCTTCACTGATTCCTTCTCTGAACTCCCCGACTGATATCGTCCTTTCTCTCATTCGAGTGTGAATTCCTTGACGAAAAGGGAATAAAAGACGAAAAAGCGCCTCAGTTTTTTCTCTTTTCCCTGTGAGAGGCTATTTATGGGAAAAATGGGGCAGTTATTTACATTCCATAAAGGCGGCGTGCATCCGCCTGAAAATAAAGACCTTACCGAGAAACTGGCTATCGAACGAATGCCAATGCCCTCGGAAATCGCCATCCAGCTCGGGCAGCATATCGGGGCTCCGGCTGCCGCCGTCGTAAAAAAAGGTGACGAAATCACTCCCGGTCAATTGCTCGGTGAAGTCAAGGCCGGACTCGGCGCTCCCGTTCATTCCTCCTGCAAAGGAAAAGTTAAAGCGATCGGAAATGCCGGACATCCCACTAAAATTATGGCCCCCGCAATCCTCATCGAGCCGGATCGCAATGCCGAACCGTTGAAATACGAAAAACGAGACTGGGCGATGTTTGAACCGGATCAAATCCTTGAGATGATCAAAGCTGCCGGTATTGTCGGCGCCGGCGGCGCCGGTTTCCCCGCACACGCAAAACTTCGTCCCCCCGCCGGGATGACTATTACTGACCTCGTCATCAACGGCGCCGAATGCGAACCTTACCTGACCGCTGATCACCGTCTCATGCTCGAACATGCCGATGAGGTCATTGACGGCATTCGCATCCTCATGAAAGTGCTCGGCGTCAAAAAAACTCTCGTCGGCATCGAAGACAACAAGCCCGATGCCATTGAAACGATGTCAACGGCCGCCAAATCTTTCCCCGAAATCGAAATCTGCCCCCTTAAAACAAAATATCCTCAGGGTGGTGAAAAACAGCTCATCTTCGCTCTGACCGGAAGACGTATCGCTTCCGGCGCTTTGCCGGCATCCGTGGGCGTCGTCGTTCAAAACGTGGCCACTGCGTTTGCCGTTTATGAAGCCATTGCCCTTAATAAGCCGATGTATGAACGCGTGTTGACCGTGTCCGGACGCGGCATTAAACGGCCCGCCAACTTGATCGTTCCCGTCGGAACTCGCATTTCTGATATCGTCGAATTTCTCGGCGGTACTACCGATGATCTCAAAAAAGTTGTCATGGGCGGTCCAATGATGGGCTTTGCCACCTCCGATCTTTCTACCCCAACGACTAAAACGACTTCCGGTATTCTGTTTCTGACCGAAGATGAAGTTGATACTCGTGAGGGCGGCCCCTGCGTTCGTTGCGGATGGTGCCTTGATGCCTGCCCGATGGGACTTGAACCAAAAGAAATTGCCCTTTATGTCGAGGCCGGAAAGGGTAAAGAAACAGAACAATTTGGAGTCAAAGACTGTTTTGAATGCGGATCATGCGCTTTCGTCTGTCCCGCAAAACGTCCACTCGTTCAATTAATACGATTAGCCAAACAGCAGATTAGGAAATGAATAACAGTTTAACCGTCTCCATCTCTCCGCACATCAGGAAGGGTGAATCAGTCCCAAAAATCATGTGGACAGTCATTATCTGTCTGCTGCCGGTCCTGATTTTATCTACCGTGTTATTTGGCTGGCGCCCTCTGGCCATGACCGCTGTTTCGATTTTGAGTTGCGTTTTGGTTGAGTTTTGCTCCCAGAAAACTCTTCATCGGAAAGTTCGCATCAAGGACGGAAGTGCCGTCCTGACCGGTCTCTTACTCGCTTATGTTTTGCCCCCTGCGGCTCCTCTCTATTTGCCCGTTATTGGCTCACTTATGGCCATTTTCATCGGCAAACAGCTCATGGGCGGACTCGGTTATAACATCTTCAATCCGGCTCTGCTCGCTCGCGCTTTTCTCATGGTCTCATTCCCGGTTGCCATGACAACTGCCTGGATTGCACCAACGGCTTTGGCCGACCTCGGCGCCGCAGGACAATGGATTGCCGCTCTTAATGGCATTCCCGTTTACGATGCTGTTACGTCGGCTACTCCTCTCGGGGTTTTGAGTGAGCAGGGAATAGAGGCTTATCATCAGCTTTTTGGTACCGGCGCTGGTCTTTATGGCAGTTTCTTTGTCGGATACAAACCCGGTTGTATTGGTGAAACATCCGGCCTGCTTCTCCTGCTCGGCGGTCTTTTCCTCATCTGGAAAAAATACATCTCATGGCATATCCCCGTCGCCATGCTCGGAACCATTGCTCTTTTGACATGGGCCTTCGGCGGATCAACCCTTTTCTCCGGTGATCCACTCGCTGCTGTCCTCTCCGGCGGCGCCATTCTCGGCGCCTTCTTCATGGCTACCGATTACGTGACTTCGCCTTCCAATAAAATGTCACAGCTCATCTTCGGTATGGCCATCGGCGCTCTCACCGTTCTCATTCGCCTCAAAGGCGGTTATCCTGAAGGCGTCTGCTACGCTATCCTCCTCATCAATCCTTTGAGTACAGTGCTCGATGGATGGTTCAAGAGAAAACGCTTCTCTCCGGCTCCCGTGGCCGCAAAAGAACCTCCTAAAACTGAAAACAAATCTGACAAAAAATCAGCCACCACGGTCGATGACAAAGCTGCCAAGCCCAGTCCTGAAGCCACTTCTGACGCCAAAACTTCAGCCACCACGGTTGATGACAAAGACGCCAAAACTTCAGCTGCCACGGTTGATGACAAAGACACCAAAACTTCAGCCACCACGGTTGAATCCCTATCCACTTCAACAGACAAAGAAGAGGGAGAAAGCAAATGAAAAAAGCTGCCCTCAAAGATATTTCAAGTATCGTTATTCGACTGACGGTTACATGCCTTCTCGCCGGCTTTATCATGGGGCTGACTTTTGTTCTGACTCACGATGCCAAAGAACGAAACGAAGTCGAAAGAGAAAATCGTGTGATGTATTCGCTCCTTGGGTATGAAAAGGTACCGGATACGATGGCACTTCACACGATATATCGTTATATTTTTACCAAAAATGAGGTTCAGTCGATTGGTTATGTGGTTCCCGTCAAAGGTGATAATCATTCGTATATCTTGATTGAGCTCGATTTGAGCGGTCTGTTTATGGGGCAGAAGCCTCTGACTGCCGATGAGAGCAAAATTAGGAATGCCTCGGAAAGACTCTCTGCGGTGCAGGCCGTGATGGATCCGGAAACGGATGTCCGTTATGCGGACAACTTTATGGTTGTGACCAACAATGGACAGAGAACAGCCTATATCTTGGACGGCAAATATCCCGGTTTTAAAACGACAATTCGCGTCAAAATGGCTTTGGATGCAAATTATTCCATGCTCGGATTTGAGGTGTTGGAACACGAGGAAGATCCTGGGCTTGGGGCAGAAATCGAACAAAAATGGTTCCGGGGACAGTTTGATGGCAAATCCTTTGAACAGCTCAAATCTGCTCAAGTCATACGTAAACCTATGCCGGATGACCTGCGTGCAGCAATTACGGCAATGGTTCAAACCCCAGAAACTGCCAGGATTCGTGAAGAACATCGCACGGATGACATTTATGCTCTCACAGGGGCAACGATTTCATCCCGTTCCGTTCTCAACGGCAATCAGGCCATGGTCAGGAAATTCAACTATCGCATGAAGCTGCTGGATGAAATCATTCAAGCTCAGGCAATTCAAACGACCTATTAATTTGAGCTTTGAAAAATAAGAAAGGCGCCGAAATCGGCGCCTTTTTTGTTACGTCTTAGTCGATTGTTGCGTCTTCCTGCTAATACGGCGTACCCTCCAGTACATAATTGATAGAAACGGATGCTGTTGTGCTGAATGGGAGAGCCACTGTGTTTCTCATCATATTTAATTCTTTGTCTTGATAGAGACACTCTGCATTCGAATAATTTGTCGATGTGATATATATAGGACCGCCCTGTGGCGCAATCGCGAGTGTTAGCTTGAACCGTTCCTGTACATCACGGTCTTTGGAGCAGTCCAAAATGACGCGTTTGAAAGTGTCCAGCTTTTCTCCAAAGAGAAATGCATAATCTTCATCTGTCTTTGGTTCTGTCAGAGGCGGGGGAAACTCCCAGGTCGTGGAGGTGTGTTCTAAACGGCGCGTGTTATTTCTGACTTCTTTGTCTTCGTTGGAATTTAATTTTATATCTTTTTCTTTATCTACTTTATTTGCAGAAAGTGTGAGCGTTAATGTGCTGTCGGTTGATATGTGTTTGGGGGCATATAGTGCGCTGGCCAGTGCCGAAATACATGACATAATGCTGGCATCGACATTCGTTTCATCATCTGGAAGAATTTCTTTAAGCTTAAGAACACTTATTCCAGGGCGATTGGGGGCCATGGATAACGTCAGGCGATATTCCTGGGTAGTAAAGAGAAATTCAGGATCATGAGAGAAGCAAAAGGCAAGATCTGTTTGTATAAAACCTTCATTTATGGTTAAAAAATCATTCTCATATTCAGCTACGGCGTCTTTCATCCCATTCGTATGTTCCCATTGTTTGGACTTGATTGTGATATCGTAATCTGGTGTCGATAACATTTTATTTTCATAATCAATAAATACTCCTTGACTTTCTTCAATAGCTTGCATTTGCTTTAATTCTTTTCGTCTCTTTAGTAGAACATTTTGTTTGAGGTATCCCGTTTGGGCGACAATCGATGCCTGCAGTTCTTTCTTGGTGTAGCCCGAAAATCTCTTGGGCTCCTTGAAGTTATCCCTCTTCGCTCTTTCACTTGCGAGTTGCATCGCGTTCTGTTTTGCCTGGAGTTCCATCTCCAAACTTCTTTGCTGCGCATCCACCTTCCGCCGGATCTGTTCTTCCTCAAGCTGTTTCTTTCTTTCTTCCAACGCCAGTCTTTGAGACTTTATCAGTTCAGGTCTGATTTCTGCAAGCGGATCTCTATGATTAATACGATAGATTAATATTGTCCCGGCAATGAATGGACTCCCAAAAAATAATATTACCAGAAATAATACTAACTTATTAACGCTCTTTGAATTCTGACTCTTCTGAAGTCTTCTTTGATTATATATTCCAAAATTATCAGCTATTTGTTTATTTTCTTGAGCCGGATTATTCCTGGCTTGATAATCAGTCGATGAGTCATAATTACTGCGAACCGATGAATACTCGTCTGATGAATTTCCCCAACTGCCGTTCGAGGATTTATGCCAACCGTTGTTGCTGTTCGATGAACTGCCCCAGCCACCTTCGCCGTGATCCGACTTTTTTTCCCATAAATCTGGCATTTCAATTCCTCTTTTGGGCAAGGACAAATAAAAATTTGTCTTTCATAACGCTTCAAACAAATGAAAGTGTAAATACGTTGAAATTGTTACCTCTAAAAGGTAAAATTTACAGATTGCGTTTCAAGACGCAGTCAACTCTAACCAGTGTAACCGAATACTATTTCTCATGGCAAACGAACTTTCCAAAGGCGCGCTTATTTCGCGCGGCATTTTGAGTCAGAACCCCGTTTTCAAATTGGCTCTTTCGATGTGCCCGGCTGTCGGTATGTCCACATCGATTAAAACGGGGCTTATGCTCGGCGTCGCTGTCCTTTTTGTTCAGGTCTTTTCCAGTCTGACCATATCTCTATTCAAAAATTGGATACATCCTCGCATTCGTATTCCGACTTATACCCTTACAATCGCTACCTGGGTCACCGTTATCGATCTCGTTTTGTCGGCCGTTTTCCCCGCAGCTTATGCTGAAATGGGTATCTTCATTAAGCTCATCGTGGCGTTCGCTATCATTACGATGCGTCTTGAAACTTTTGCCTGCAAAGAATCTCCCTCTGACTCCCTGTTCGATGCCATCGGCATGGGATGCGGTTTCATGTTTGGCATGGTCTGCATCGGTTTCGTCCGGGAACTCCTCGGCTCCGGCACGGTCCTCGGTTACGATTTACTCGGGTTCAAACCTTTCCTCTTCTTTATCCTGCCCTGCGCCGGTTTCTTTGTCGTCGGTCTTATGATGGCTTTCTTCAATTGGATCGAAGCCAGGTACAAAGAACGCATGGATAAAAAAGAAGCCGCTCTTAAAGCCTCTAAATTGGCCGAAAAAACCGCTTGAACGCATGGAGCATAAAGAATGACAAGAAAAGTTCGAGACATTGCAGTCGTTATTGCAGCCGCTTTTTTCATTTTCGGGATTTCTGCTCTGGTCATGCTGTTTCCTTCCGAGGACGGCAATGGCCTCTTTGCTGAAAAATCTTTCGAGGGTACGAGTGAAATCGTCCTCACAACTTCACAGCCTCTTACTGCCGTTCCGGCTGCTTCTGAATTCACCGTCTTTGAAGAAAATGATCCCGATATTCAGATGCACCCTGCGGCCGTCACCGCCGACGGAAAAGACCTCAAACTGGCTTTCTCCGAGCCCCTCAATCAGTCCTCAACTCACGTCGTCAAAGGCCCTGAGCTCCTCCCCGGAACCGGCCCCTTCGCAACCGAAGTTTCTCAATCTTACTGGGCTTATCTCATTTCTATCCTGATTTCAGCCCTTCTCATCAATAACTACGTTTTCACAAAATACCTCGGCCTGTGTGTTTTCATGGGGACTTCCAAACGAAAATCCACGGCAACCGGCATGGGCATTGTCTTCACGATTGTCATGCTCGTTTCTGCGGTCATGAGCTGGCTCGTGAACCGGTACATTCTCGTCCCGTTCCATCTCGATTTCCTCCAGGTCGTCGTCTTTATCGGGCTCGTTTCTCTCACGGTTCAAGCCGTTGATACCATCCTGCGAAAGATTAACCCCATCCTCTTTAATGCTTTTGGTGTCTTTCTTGTTCTCGTCATCGCGAACTGCATCATCATTGCCGTGCCTTTGTATATGGCCAGTAATCAGTACAATCTGATTGAGACCATCATGCTTGCGCTTGGCGCCGGCGGCGGTTTCCTGCTCGCGCTCTATCTCATGTCGAGTGTCCGGGAAAGACTTGAACTGGCCCAAATTCCAGACTCCTTTAAAGGACTTCCCATTGCCTTCATTGTCGCCGGGCAGTTCGCACTCGCTTTCCTCGGCTTCTCCGGTCTGCAAATTCAATAATTTCATCTTTTTTCATCTTTTCATGCTTGGAACAGCTGCCGCCTACAAACGGCAGCTTTTTTTTGTGATTATGCCGAACCTTCCCTTTCATTTTTCTCTCAATAACGAGGCTAAACCCTCTAATAAAGTTCCTCTTGCGCTCACGTTCATGATCACTGCCGGGCTCTTTATTGGCGCAAGTTCTGCCATGATTCGCGCCTTCGGATCCGGCCTTCCTGAAATTGAAACGGCTTTCTTTCGAGGTGGCATTGGCTTTGTCATCCTCCTTTTTCTCATGGCAACCGGTGTCAAAAAAGTTCCCCTTGGAAACAACAAAAAATTTCTCTTTTTTCGTGGCTTATTCGGTTCTTTGGCATCTATTCTCTACGTTTGGGCCATCTATCACATGGAACTTGGACTCGCGAACGGGCTTAATCAAACTTCCCCGATTTTCGTCTGTCTCCTCGCTGCTATCTTTTTGAGAGAACGTTTCGGATGGTGGATTTATCTCACGGTTCTCGTCGCATTTTTCGGCATGATGCTCATCGTTGCGCCCGATTTTTCAACCATCAATTCGGTTGCTGTCATTGCGGTTTTATCTGCAGTGCTTGCGGCGGCGGCTTATACTTTCGTCAAAAAACTGCAATCAACGGAAACCTCTGACACGATTGTTCTCTGGTTTCTTGGCATGAGTGCATTTCTCCCTCTGTTTTCCATTCCGTTTGTTTCCTGGCAGCTTCCCAGCCTGGATAACTTTCTTGGTCTCGTCGGCGCCGGTATTACCTGTCTTATTGGACAGCAGCTCATGACGAGAGCATACCGCTATGCAGCTGCAACCATTGTCGCCCCGTTTATCTACGTTTCAACGCTCTCAAGCCTCATTATCAGCTACGTCGTTTGGGATGAATTGCCCACCACGTCAAGCCTTTTCGGCTGTGCCGTTATCGTTATCGCGGCAATCGCCATCGGTCTTCTCCCCAAAAATCGACCCTCAAAATTGGCAAAGAACGGTCAGATTAAAAAATAATATATAGTTTTTTCACATATTTCAGTTCGCAGCGTGAAATAGAATTCCTATCCAGAGTTGCCTTGCTGTCTTACTAAATTGTAGCGTTCAGCCCCCATATTGTTTACAGTTCGAATGTCATATATTTAAGGGCTGTGCTATTTCGCTTTCGCTCAATACGCACAGCTGTCGGCGCTATGCCCTTTGGGCATACGCGCCTTAGCACTCGACTATCGCTTCGCAATACGTCTCATGATAATATTATTTGTTGATAATTTCGACAATTATGATAATTGTTCTACGGAGTTTGTTCGACAGCAAATCCTATCAAATTTCAGGCTTTTGAGATGAAATATATACAATACAAGCTGTTCTGTATTCCTGTTATTGTCATCATGCTTATCGTCGGTTCGCCGGTGTTTGCTGAACCCCAAAAATCACCCGCTGCAGCTCAACTCAAGCAAGTGGATATTACTTGCAATGTGCCTGTCATAATTACAAAAGGTACTGGCAGCACAGTGACATTCAAAACACCTGTTAGAAATAAAAAGTATTCTTTTGGTTATGGACATAGCTCCAATTACTCCTATACATTCTTGCCAGTAGTCAGCGATGACTCGATTGCAGTGCCCTGTGTTTTGAAAGAAAGTAAAGATTTAAAGTTCAATGTTAAATTTTGTAAAACCGATGTCGATATCACGGTCATGAATGCGGATGGTTTACCTGTGAATGATGCAAAGCCCGAAATATGGATCGACGATAAAATGTTCGCACAAAATGCGAAAAAAGCATCGTTTGTTATGACTTGTGACAAACACAAAGTCACCGCGAAAATGACAATAAACGGGGTTGAATATTCTAAAAATAGTATCATTTCTCTCAGTACAAAGACAGCAGCTCCAACAGAAATGATAACACTTCGAACGGATACCGTTCGTTGCGGTCAGAAGCAAGTCAATTGCTTTGAAGTGCTGAATAGCCGCGATGTTGAATGTCTATCAGGTGAGTGTGTCTGCTCTGATGGCAGGGTGATGATGGAAAAAGATGGAAAAAAAGGCTGTTTTGATGTCCAAAATGATTCGGATTGTTGCGGAAATGACTGCAAAGTATGTTCTCATTATGCCTGCGAGGTGTGCCGAAAAGGTGTCTGTAAACAGAATTGTCCGGCCAATTTAACATGTGGACGCGGTCATTGTGTGGATAAGGCGACAAGCTTCCAATATGGTCAGGATCGTTCAGCAGCCAAATGGCAGCGTCATCAAAAAAGAATGGAAAGATAAATGTCCGAGCCAACTTGATATCCGGCTGCGTCAAGAAATGTGTAGCGGATATGTGTTTGCTACTATAAGTATTCGAGGGAATTAAAAATATCTTTGCCAAACCAATTCTCATCTGATACCGATTAAGATCTAAAAGTTGCGACACTAAAAAGTTTGACGGGGGGGGAATGCGTTTTGTGATCAAGCAAAACGTAAAGGGAGAGGTGTGTCAATACTCAACCTCGGCTGAGCTGTAACTAAGTATTACCATTTTACATTTGCGAGCCGTATGCGCACAGCCGCCCGGTACGGCGGCGAGCACATAGCATTTGCTGAGCCTCCACGGGCCTTTTTAGGCCGTTTTGGAGGTCAAGGCTCACTGATATAGCCTGAGCACAAAAAGGCGCCTGGCTCAAAACTAAGCGCCTTTATTCGTTATTGCTTGGAATGTTTGGTTGCCTAACCGAGCCGCACCCACTCAACCATTAGTTGGCTGAGATGGTCTTGGTCGCGTTTCTTGACGGGCTACTCCGTAGCCCAGAACTTCCAAATGCAGGCTGCAGCGAACGGAGCCAAGATGGCCTTACTAAGTATTTGGCCAGCATCCAGCTGCATTCCAAACATCGTGGAGACGTGCGAACCGCGCGTCTCCACGGACGACAAGCAGCCGCACGTCTGCGATAGGCTATTTCCCATGGCGACAGGCTGCCGCAAACTTTTGCGCCCAATCCAATACAAAAGTCACTAGCGCGTTTCAAATCCTCGCCATTACTCGCTTTGCGCACATTTTTCTTTTGACTCGCTGCCTTTGGCGAGCGATAGGATGCGAGCTCGAACCAGGGAGGACGCGATGAAAAGAAAGCGAAAGCGGTTTACAAAAGAGTTTTGTCAGGCCATTTGGGCTGAATTGCGGCTGATTGATGACATCATGATGACCGTATTTTTCGATGGCGACTGCGAAAATGTGCAGAAGATGATCAATATCATTCTGGAACGAGATGATTTGATCGTTAAAAGCGTCAAGACGCAGTACAAGATTGCGAATCTGAAAGGACGCGCCGTTCGGCTTGATATTTATGCCGAAGATGCCCAGGGCGGTGTACACAACATCGAATTTCAGCGAGAACGTTATGGGGCGTTCCCCAAAAGGCTTCGGTATAATCAGAGCCTGCTGGATGCGAATGCACTGAAAAAAGGCGAAAAAGTCGATAAACTGCCCGATGTTCACGTCATCATGGTGATGGAGAAGAACATTTTCGAACAAGGCGAACTGGCGCGGAAATATCCGCTGTACCACATCGATCACATCATTCGCGAAACCGGGAAAATCTTTGACGACGGTATTCACTTCATCTATGTAAACGGGATGTACCAAGGGAATGATCCCGTTGGTTTGTTGATTCAGGATTTGTTTGCAAGCAGTCCTGATAAAATGCATGACCAGTCAATGGCTGGTAAATTCAGGCAGTTAAAAGATGCAGAAATCGAACATAAGGAGAGAGGAAATATGAATGCAGCATTACAGGCACTTTGGGATGAAGCACAGGTTGAAGGCAGAGAAGAAGGCAGAGAAGAAGGCAGAGAAGAAGGCAGAGAAGAAATGAGAGAAGAAATGAGAGAAGAAAAAATCCGAAATGTGAAATCTC
>JAZRVP010000255.1:0-2244 GCA_045599245.1 Myxococcota bacterium | reverse complement strand
GACACGTCTTACAGACCGTGGTCATACGCACCTCTGATAAGTTTCTTCCTCTTGGTTTTCTTATTCCGGAATAGCTCAGTTGGTTAGAGCGGGTGACTGTTAATCACTAGGTCGGGGGTCCAAGTCCCTCTTCCGGAGTTCAAAGGCTCGATGCTTCGCATCGAGCTTTTTTTTTACCCTTGCCGACCCCGTTTGACGTTTAGCTCCGGGCCGGCAGCGACGATAAGAATTCGCTCAAAAATAGCTCGGCGTATCCGCAGGATAGCCGAGCTCAAAGGCGCGTATCGGCATTTGCCGATAGCGCCGAATACAACAAAACAAGATGATTTGGCATTTTTTGCTGCAAACGATTGTTTCAACAATGATCATTATTAAATATTCTTTGTTTAATGATGTTTGACGAATGTACATTAGTTTGTTGTCGGCATCGGGCTGTAAAATTCTACAAAATGTGCTAAATTTGCATGGTTGACTGCGTCATGAACGCGGTTTTCTTGTTATTCCCCTTTTGATGTCAATCACCCCGGCGATGGGAAGGAAAAGTATGAAACGTTATTATCTGATGCTTGCGTTGTTAGCGGCTTTCGGTGTTACAGCATGTGATGACAGTTTGAGTGATGAACCTGAACAGGATCCCGGGGTCGTCATTGACGATGACCAAGATTCCAAAGACAAGGAAGAAAAGAAAGATCCTGGAGAAGATAAAAAAGGCGATGATGATCCCGAAAACTTGCCTGAGCCTGATTCCGATGGCGATACAATCGGGGATGCCTATGAAATGTATAAAACGTATTATGATGTCGCTATGTTTGGGCCTGATGAGACCCAAGAATTTAGGGATACGGATAAGGACGGTACGCCTGACTACTTGGATCTCGATAGTGATGGTGACACGATTCCTGACTCGCTCGAAGCTCTGAATGATGGTTTGGGCGATGCACCTTTTTATGGTGCAGGTCAATACCCGGCATATCGCTCCGCGGATAGCGATGCCAACGGCATTCCTGACAATTTGGAATGCATTTGGGGCAAGGATCTTTTGGATACGCCCGACGTTTTGGCGGTGAAATGCGATGATAGCGACGGGGATACGATCCCTGATTTTGCAGATAAAGACGATGATAATGACACTATTTTGGATTATGTCGAGATCACTGGCATGACCGATTTCAGTGCGGTTTCGTTTGACTGCAATGGAGATACGATTCCGGAGGTCAATGGTACGGCGGAGCATCCTTTTGACTGTGATGGGGATACGATTCCTGATTTCCGGGACACGGACAGCGATAACGATACGGTTGCCGACAAGTATGAGGGCCTGACGGATGCCGATGGGGATGGCATTTATAATATTTATGAGTCAGACAGTGATGGCGATTCGGTTTCCGATAAGGATGAATTTGGATCGGGCCAGGAGCCTGTTGACACGGATAACGATACGATCGTTGATATGAATGACCGTGACAGCGATGACGACGGTCTTGGGGATGAGCTTGATATCGTTTGTGACAATTTGGATAAGCATAGCCGCCTCTTTTGGGATACGGATGGGGATGGTACGTCCGACATGGCTGAATATGTTTTTGCCAAGGCAAATGGTAAGGAACCCAAAGAGCTGATTTGTAATGCTGATATTAGTGCGAAGAATTTCGTTGAGTTCTATTTTGAGTTGCCGTTGAATGCAGAAGATGAAAAAATCGACACGCTTGATTTTCAGCCGCTCATCACCAAGGCCGATATTCTGGTCAATATCGACCACACGGGTTCGATGGGATCGATGATCAAGGCGATTCAGGATAACTTCTCAACGGTGGTCGCGCCGGAAGTTCAAAAACGAGTTCCGGATACATATTTTGGCGTCTCCATTTTTGGTGACTATGATACTTCGAATTTGTGGAAGCTAATTCAGGATATGACGTCCGATATTACGGATTTTCAGGCGAAGCTTGGGACTGTTCAAGCCAAACCCGATTTTACGGATGCACCCGAAGCCGGCTATGAATCTTTTTATAAAATTGCCGATAATGGCGTTACGTTCCGCAAAGGTTCTCTGCCCATCGTGCTTCACATAACGGATTCGGAGCCCAAGTCGGATTCTCAGGCGAAGTCTGCGAGTTCTCAGGCGCATACTTCGGGCGATGCCATTGCGAAGTTGAATTCGATCGGTGCGCGCGTGCTTCCGCTTTATAATGTTTATACGAATGCTGATACGAATAAAGAAAAACTGATCTCGGAAAGCAAGTC
>JAZRVP010000254.1:0-5111 GCA_045599245.1 Myxococcota bacterium | reverse complement strand
GCATGTTCAGGGGGGGGGAGAGGGAATGAGGGGGATAAAAGGGTAAAAAAAAACGCTGCGGTTAAGCAGCGTTTTTTATAAATCGGGAAACCGTAAAATTACTTGGCTTCGGGATTGGAGATATCGATGACGCCGTGTTTTTCTTCGTACTGAACGATGCCGTTGGAGAGGGTAACGGCGAGGCGTTTGGCCTGTTTCGGGCTCATAATAATGCGGGAGTGAACTTTAACGGGGTTCTGGCCAGGCTGAACGAATGCGAAGTCAAGAATGAATTCGCTGTCCATGTTGCTGACGATAGCGAGGTTAGCATAGAGACCCTGAGCTGTCGTTTCGTTAATCTGGAACTGAAGACCCTGTGGCTGTTTTTTTTCGTCTGCCATGATGAAATTTCCTAAAGGCAAAAAAGAGTTAATAAAAAATTTCCATTACTGGAAACAAGCGGCACGTATTCTATCGAAACGCGCCGGGATTGTAAAGACCGTTATTTTTTACGCTATGTATAACTGTGTTATTTATAGAATCTTAACACGCCGCGAATGGATCCAAGGATTTTGAAATCGACGTTGTCATCGGGTTTGACGAGGATGGGATCCATTTCGGGATTGGATGGAATGAGGTAGATGACGCCTTTGCGTTTTTCGTAGCGTTTGACCGTGGCACTGCCGTCGATCATGGCGGCAACAAGTTCTCCGTCTTCTGCGGTCTGCTGCGGGCGGACGATGACGATATCACCTGGCATGATGCCGTCTCCAATCATGCTTGTGCCTCTCACTCTCAAGGCATAAACATTGTCATCGCCGTGACAGAATACGCCGGGATCGACATCGATTGTTTCTTCATAGTTTTCTTCGGCAAAAATCGGTGAACCGCACGCAATGCGGCCGAGAACCTTGATGGTTCGGCGCGGTGAGGGCGTCGGTTCGACCGGCGCCGTGCGGCGCGTTGATGTGCGGCGCGTCTGAACAACTTCCGTATCACGGCCTTCCAGAACTTTCTGCCCTTCTTCGCGTGAAACCAACGGACGTATCGCTCGACTTCTAAAACCGTCTTTCTCGATAAAACCTTTGTTCGCCAGCGCTTTTAAATGCTCAACCACTCCGTTCGTTGACTTGATCTCAAAGGCATCGGCTATTTCTCTGACCGTGGGCGGATAGTGATTTTCCTGAATGTAGTCAAAAATATATACAAACACTCCCGCCTGTCTCTTCGTCAATTTCTTCGTCATAATCGCCTCCATTCTCCCGTGTCGATCTCTTTAATTCTCTGGCAACCAATCCTCTTTTCTTTCCATAAATCTCTTCTCGTCATGCTTGATCTCTTTTCTTGATTGCCCTCTCTCTTTGATTTCATGGCTGCTCATGATTAAACTCTTTTTTTTCATGCCATTTTGTTCAATCATGAATGATTTTCTAGCCAAAAATCATTGTTCCACCTCTCTAAAACCTGAAAATTCGTTTGTCAAGAAAATATTTAGATATTTTCCATGCTTTCTTGTTCATATTTTTCGATCTCTTTGAGCGTTTCACATAACGGGAGACCAACCACATTCGTATAAGACCCCTCTATTCGTTCCACAAAACCTGCCGCACCCCCCTGAATTCCATACGCTCCCGCTTTGTCCATCGGTTCACCTGTCGATATATACGCACGTATCTGACGTTCACTTAGTTTCGTAAAATATACTTTTGTCTGAACGACAAAATTGCTTTCTCGGTGGTTTCTCGTGTCGATGAGACTCACGCCCGTCATGACCGTGTTCAGGTCGGCACTGAGCTGAGAGAGCATTTCAAACGCTTCGGTTTCATTGGCAGGTTTCCCGAGAATTTTTCCGTTGTGGACGACGATCGTGTCGGCTGACAAAACGACTGTGTCTTCACCCTCGTGATGACGACTCACGCAGTGCCCTTTTTCCCGCGCCATGCGTGCCACATATTCAGCCGGCCCCTCGTTCGCGATGTGGCTTTCGTCAAAGGACGATACTTCGATTTCAGGATGAAGGCCCGCGCTCTCCAATAACATCTTGCGGCGCGGTGATCCGCTTGCCAGAATCAGTCTGTGCTCTTTCATTGTCTTTCTGCCTTTTTACTCTTCGCCAATGCCGAGAACACGCGTCACTTCGCCGATTGGAATGTCGCCATGGGCCAGTTTTCGAATGGCACTTTCAAGCAGGGTGTTCATGCCGTCCGAACAGGCTGCTCGCTTGAGTTGTTCCGTGTTGGCGGCATCATGAATCAGTCTGCGCATCGTCTGATTGACTTCCAGAACTTCAAATATCCCGATTTGTCCGAACATCCCTGTTTTGCGGCAGTCCGGACAGCCCTCGCCTTCATTGACTTTGAGAATGGTTCGCTGCGAACTCGACTGTCTCAGACCAAGCAGATGCAGTTCGGCATCGGTCAGGTCCCGTTCCTTCTTGCACACCGGACAAATCTTGCGGACAAGACGCTGGGCTATGCACCCCAGCATGCATGACGAGAGAAGGAACGGCGGAATGTTCAGGTCGAGCAGTCGCGTGATGGCTGACGGCGCGTCGTTCGTGTGCAGTGTCGAAAGAACGAGATGGCCCGTCAGGGCTGCCTGGACAGCCATGTGTGCCGTTTCTTCGTCACGAATTTCGCCGACCATGATGATGTCCGGGTCCTGACGAAGAATGGTGCGAAGCGCACACGCAAAATCAAGCCCGATCTTGTTCTGCACCTGAACCTGATTGAAGTCTTCGTTCACCATTTCAACCGGGTCTTCGACTGTCGTTATGTTCACTTCCGGTTTGGCCAGAAGCCGCAGGGCGCTGTAAAGCGTCGTCGTTTTGCCGCTCCCTGTCGGACCCGTCACGAGGATGAGACCCGTTCTGGACGCAAGCATTCGTCTGAATTTCGCAAGTTCGTTTTCGTCCATGCCGAGGGCTTCAATCCCCTGAAACAATGACCCTGAATTCAAAACACGAATGACCATCTTTTCGCCAAAGGCAACCGGCATCGTCGAAACACGAAGTTCGACTTCCTTGCCGTTGTATTCGGTCTTGATACGGCCGTCCTGTGGACGTCTTTTCTCTGCAATGTCCATGCGGGAGAGCGTCTTGAGGCGCGAAATAATCGGGGCATGAACGACGCCGGGAAGCGTATGCACGATGTGAAGCACGCCGTCAATGCGAAGCCTTACGATGCACTGTTCACGGTGCGGTTCCACGTGGATATCCGTCGCACGCTGGCTGAATGAATAGTTCAGAAGATAATCGACGGCGTTCACGATATGGCTGTCGGATGAATCGATGTCTTCGAGCTGACGAATCGACATGAACTGTTCCAGGTTGCCGATCGCCATCTGGACCTGACCAATCGAATTCTGCTGCTCGGTTGCCGCCGCCGAAACACTCGTCTTGAAGCCGTAGATCTCTGTGATGCTTCTTAGAATGGACGTTTTGGACGACATGACCGTCTTGAAATCGTATCGCGATGTCGAGCGAAGCTGCCGGATGAGCTCGTCGTTGTTCGGATAGTTCGTCGCGATTGTCACGACATTTCCGCTTATCGAGAGCGGAAGAACGACATTGAGACGCGCAAAATTCTGGCTGAAGGTTTCCGTAATCAGTTTGGAGTCGAGACGAAGCGGGTCAATCCTGAAATACGGCACATTCTTCGCTTCTGCCCAGACTTCTACGATTTTCTCTTCTTCCAGCGGAGCCCCTGACGGCTGCGTTACGTTCGCCGCCATCACGATTTCAACCGGATCGGCTTCATACCTTTGGTTTGGGTTGTTGTGCGTCTTCGCATTTTTTACCAGATTGCGAAGAACCCCCTGCCGGACGCGGATCATTTGGCCATTTTCAGCACTTATCATGCCTTTTTGTTCCAAAATCTTGAGAAAATCACTCAGTGCGGTCGCTTTAATGTCCATTTTTCCCTCTCGTCGTTTGATCAAAAAAAACGCGGACATTTCTAATGATTATCGCGGGTTCATGTCAATTGTTTGCACCTTTTTCGTTCATACTTTTGCTTTGGTGATATGATGTTTGGCAGGCTATTGCCTTTCAGGCAATACGCCCGGCCCGGGCTCGCTATTGCCTTTTCAGGCAATACACTCGCCATCTATTTTTGTTTTGCTTTTACCGTGAGCTGCGTTTTATGGAAAATTCAATCGATAAAATTTCACTAAAACATGCCATCGGCCAAATGCTGATTGCCGGTTTTGAGGGAACAAAGCTTCCCATTCCTCTCATTGGGGCTCTGACAAAGGGCGAAATCGGCGGCGTCATTCTGTTTGCGAGAAATTTTGAATCCCGTGAACAGATCCTTGAACTGACCGCACAGATTCATGCGATTCAAAGTCCTTTTCCCATCTGGATTGCGATCGATCAGGAAGGCGGAAAGGTCCAGAGAATCAAGGAAAATCTGGGCTCTGAACGCATTCCCGCCGCTCTGGATATCGCACAGACGACCTCTGAAAATGCCCGTCTCATTGCTGAAAATAACGCCAAAGACCTCAAATCTCTCGGTTTTGATATCAATTTTGCTCCCGTACTCGATATCCATACCAATCCCGAAAATCCCATCATTGCGACGAGAGCATTTGGCACAACCCCTGACCAGGTCATTGAATTTGCCATTCCGACGATGGAAGGATTTCTTTCTCAAGGGATTATTCCCTGCGGCAAACATTTCCCCGGGCACGGTGACACGCTATTGGACAGCCACACCGATCTACCCGAAGTTGCCCACGACATGAACCGGCTCGAAAGTGTTGAATTTAGACCCTTTAAGGCTGCCATTGATGCCGGAATTCCCATGATCATGACGGCACATATCGTCATGTCCGGGCTTGGTGAACGTTTTCCCTCAACCCTCTCGCAGTCAGTCGTCACCGGTTTGCTCCGAAACAAGCTCGGTTTTGGCGGCGTCATTGTGAGCGATGACCTTGAAATGGATGCCATCATAGACAGATACAGCATTAACAAGGCCGTAAAACTGGGGATTCATGCAGGTGTTGATATGTTCCTTATCTGCAAATCCCAATATTTATGGGCACCGCTGTGCAAGCAGATTCTTGCCGAGGCCAAAGAAAATGAAGAGATGCAGGCAAGAATTTTTGAATCGGCGAGACGCATTATTAAATTG
>JAZRVP010000253.1:0-9658 GCA_045599245.1 Myxococcota bacterium | reverse complement strand
CATTTCATATTGCGAACTGAGGACAGGGACAGAGCCCCAGAAAAAACAATTAATCAGAGTTCACTTTTTTTGTGTGTTGGTTGTGTATATAAAGGCTGGTATTGAATGAAATTAGAAGAGAATGAAAGCGTCAAACCGACTGCTTTTCTTTTAGTTATGTTATCTGCTTTGACTGCTTTTGCGCCTTTCGTAACAGATATGTATTTGCCGTCGTTGCCGTCGATGATGGATTATTTTGGGGCAACGAGGCCGGAAGTTCAGCTTGGTCTGACAACGAGTATGTTGGGGCTGGCCGTAGGGCAGCTCATCATTGGTCCTTTGAGCGATAAATATGGGCGAAAATATCCATTAATTTGGACACTCGTATTATTTGCGGTGTCTTCCGGATTATGTATATGTGCTTCAAGCATCGAAATGTTTGTCGTCATGCGGTTTATTCAGGGTCTTGGTGCATCAGGCGGTGTCGTTTTGTCCAGAAGCATAGCGACTGATTTATATCGAGGAAAGAATTTGGCTTCTGTAATGGCAGTGATTGGTGCCATCAGTGGTATTGCCCCTGTGTTGTCTCCTGTCGTCGGCGGTTTTGTATTGAATTATGCAGTTTGGCAGATGGTTTTTGTCATCCTTCTCGTAATCGGAATTATACTTTTATTATCTTCATTTCGCCTTAATGAATCTCATCCCAAGGAAAATCGCCAGGCTCTTTCAATTATATCATCGTTTGGTCAGATAAAATATTTGGTTAGAAACCGAGTATTTATGATTTATGTGGTGATGCAGGGAGCGGCCATGTTTGCTTTTTTTGGTCAAATAGCTTCTTCTCCGTTTATTTTTCAAACATTGTATGGATTCTCTGCACTCGCATTTAGTGGATTTTTTGCGGCGAATGCCTTGGCAATAGGCATATTTGCCTTTCTTTCGGCAAGATTTAAGACACCGCAGCAGAGTGTATTAGCGGGTGCTGTTATGTTTTTGGTATCTGCGCCGCTTGTCGGGCTCATGTTATATCTCAATGCCCCTGTCTATTTATTTGAAATATTCCTATGGCTGATGACGGGAAGTATTGGTCTGATGCTCGCACCCTCGACTGCAATCGCGATGAATTCAGCTAGAAATTATGCGGGTTTGGCAAGTGCTGTCCTTGGCGCTGTGGGGTTCATCATGGGGGGAATTGCCTCGCCGCTGGTTGGCTTGGGGGATATCAGAATTTCGAGCGGACTTGTATTCTTGAGTGGGGCCGTCGTTACATTTATTGTCGTGATGTTTGCAAGAAAAATAGAAAAACAAACAGTTTGAAATAGGCAGTTTCCTTGTTTGGATTATGCTCGATGTAATGTCTGAAAAAACGTTACTTTAGTTACAACTCATTAGAGATAATGGTCCGTTGATGCCGTAGACAGGACGGGCTCAGTTGACGCTGCATCCCTCCTTTTGGCTCGCGCGCCGCAGGCGCACGAACTCCAACTAAGATGCTTGTTAAGACTTCTTATAATCGTTTTCTATATGTAGTAATTACACGGAAATAAGAGGGATACAAGATATAATCAGAATTAGCTTTAATATAATAGAACAGGTCAGAATAAAGCGTGATTTTGCAATGGATGCAGTGTTCATGGGGACTGTTTTTAAGCGTTTTAAAAGTGTAAATTCCTTGATACCTTGATAAATAATGCGAATTACGAGCAAAAAACTAAATGTTATTAAAGCGAAAAAAGGTATAAGTATATGAAGGTTTCTTGAATAGTCTTGGTTTTCTGTATATTTATAGCTAATATAAATGAACAATAATGATAATGCCAATGCAACTGGACCAGCCGCTGAAAATGAAATAATGGCTGAATCGATTACTGGTGTGTCTGTTGCATTGTTTATATATTTTGCATCAACTAGTGAAGTCAGCTGATGAATATGATAATGGAGCGAATAATTGCACAGAATACATGTTATGATTATATATAAGGTGCCATTAAATATATAATCTCCAACAGCTTTCCACGATTCTGTCAAATTCAATGCAATCCCCGCCCCAGCAAGAATTGCCATAATCATAAGCAGAATGTACATGACTTTTATGTGTTTTTTTATGGCGGAATCCGTATTATTTTCAGTCATTTATTCCTCCTTTGTGAGTATAAGAACGGGATATTGTTCCAATGTTATTGAATCGGTTTCTGTTTTCCATTTCATATAGTTTGCGTGATTTAATGGCGTCGCATGGTTGAGGGCATCGACAAGTGAGAGCTCCTGGCTGGATGGAGGTGCTTCGAACGTTCTATATTGTTTGTCGCTGTTGACAAAATAGCTTCGAAAATGGGTGCTGAAATGATCAAAATAGTCGATACCTTCTTTTGTACAGGTCAGATTGCCGATAAATTCTTCATCTTCGCATTTGTTGACTTTTCCTTGATTTGAAATAACGTCTGTATTTTGGGTTCGATAATATGCAATTCCATTAAAATTGGTTTCAGTCGTGCCAACCAGCGGGTATTTGTCGTTAACCGAAACTCTTGAATATGTGTTGTCGACAACATTTTGTATCGTAACGTTGTCTGTCGCCGTCAGATACCCCAAAAGACCTCCAGTTTTCTGTGCGTTTTGGGATTGAATTGTGCCGGTGGAATATGTGTTAAAAATGCTGTGATAAACAGGCCCGCTGATACTTTGTTCTCCGATGAGGCCTCCAATGGGTTGAGGCGTTTTGGATTGATCTGCAATATTGACCGTGGACGCAATATTGAGCAGTGTAATTTTAGGAGCGATAAATTCTGCCACGGTTATTTTTTCCAATCCAAAGAGGCCGCCGGCATGCTTCAATGCACCGGTTTTGGTGAGCGATGTGGTCAGTGCATCGAGTGTGATTTCAGCCCTGTGGGATGAGTCGGTATTGAGGTCAATATTCCCGATGACTGCGCCCAGTTTCCAGCTTTCTGGGGTTGAAACGGTGTCGTATACCCGAAAATCACTTTGGAAAATATCGAGAGAAAATTCCTTGCTGCCGATGGGGTGAAGATTGAGTTCTCCCATGACGCCGCCTGCTGGCGTGGTTTGGTTGTTGAGTATGAAATTGCCTTTGATATGATTAAGTGAGAGGCTCGTAAGACTTGGTGATTGCGGCAGAGGGGAAATCAGAGATCTTTTGTATAAACCAATGACCCCGCCCAGTGTGCTTTTTCCGTTTAATAAAGATGATATTTTGACATCAGAAATTGTGATGTTTCGCGTCGAAATGGAATCTATTACACCAATCATGCCGCCACTGACTTCTCTAAATGCACTGTTTGATGATTCGGTGCCGAAAATTCCGGAATTGATTTCAATATTGTTTATCTGCAAATCTCTGTAATTTGGCTTGTCACTCACTGCCGATGCATCAATTATCCCAATGAGTCCGCCCCAAATCGTGCCTTTGGATTGTGTCGCAAAATAATGTATCGCAATGTTTGAAATCATGAACGGAATGTCATTCGTAACTTCGCTAAAAATATGGTATTTCCCTATCATTCCGCCTACGGTCGAACTTTCAATATTGTTTGATGATAAAACATCAATTTGGACATTTGAAATATCACTCGATGTCGTTTCACCCATGACGCCGCCACAGGTTCCTTTGCAAATTATATCAGCACCTGTGATTGATATCGATTGAAATGTCGAAGCTGTATCGTAGCCGACGAGTCCGCCTGTGACGGATTTATTGTCCAAAAAACTTTCAATGGATGAGCCACGAAATTCAATGCTTTTAAAGAAAGAATTTTCGGAGACTGCGGCAAGTGAACCGGCTGTTGCTGCCGTCGCTTGCAGATCGAAATTGAGTGCGATATTTTGGAAAATGGCATCGTGTACATCCTCAAAAATGCCGGCTGTTTTTAGTTTCGCAATCTTGCTTTCTTTGGATGTCTTTTGGGTATATCGAATTTCATGCAGCTGATTTTCGTCTGAAATGAATATCCCTGAAAAATGTATAAACGGTATCCATTCAGAGGTGTCTGAAACCACTTCATTAAGTTCGATGTCGGCTTTGAGCACAAAGGCCGAATCTTTTGAAATTGACTCGCTGTTCCACTTCTCCTGATAGGATTTCAGGTCTTTGGCATTGAAAATCGGGTAGGCACAGATTTCCTGTCTTTGACCTGTTTTGTCGAGATAGTGAGCGACGACTTTGTCGCATCCGCAGGTTCCGTTTTCGTATTGAACTCCCGGATTATTACGGCAATGATCGAGACAGTTGATGATGCCGTCGCCATCGTCATCTGATGTATTTTCAACGGAATCTTCGACGTCACAGCCGCAAAGTCCAGGCACCTTTTTGTTTGCATTGCCGGAACAGATGTCTTCATTGAAGGTTTCGCATTTTGTGCCCCCGAAAGGACATTTTTTACCGTCAGTGCATTCGACAATTTTTTTCGTTCCAAACTTTGCTGTATCGGCTGCATCGCTGTTGCAGACTTCTAATCGAGTGCCCCATTCTGTGTCCTTTGACGCATCGCAGGTGTCCGGCGCATCGGGATGGCATTCAAAACAATGTTGATATTTATGGATATATTTTTCGTCGCAGAATTCGCCTTTGGCACACGATATTTCTTCCCACGAAGACCCGATGCATTTGGCCATTGATGTTGAAGATGAACATATCACGGAATCGGGTTTGCAGATATTGCATTTACCGGTTGCCGCATTGCAGCCAAATTCACAATCTTGAGTCATCAGGATGCCATTCAGACATACTTTCATCTGATCGTCGCTGCACGTGTATTGAGTTTCATCAGTGCATTCAACGCAGTATCCCAAATGACAGACGGTTCCATCGGGACATGATACGGCACATTCATTGGCGACGCATTTACCGTTGTTTTTGTCGCAGATCTGCCCGTCAGAGCAAGGCGTTTCACATATCTTTTCGCCGGATGCATCGGGTTCGCACTCACCGGTTTTTTTGTTGCAGATTTGCCCGTCAGAGCAAGGCGTTTCACATATCTTTTCGCCGGATGCATCGGGTTCGCACTCACCGGTTTTTTTGTTGCAGATTTGCCCGTCAGAGCAAGGCGTTTCACAGGTTTTATCGCCGGATGCATCGGGTTCGCACTCACCAGTGTTTTGGTTACAGATTTGTCCATTTGTACAAGTTTCTTTACATATATTTTCTTTAGGGTTTTCGTCGCAAATGCCGGTCGTTTCGTTGCACGTTTGCCCTTCATGGCACTTGTTTTGACATGCATCCGGAATATTTTCTTTGGGAATACAGTTTCCAGATGTCAAATCACAGGTTTCATTGCTGCTGCATACAGGATTGCAGGGGCTTTTAGGAAGGTCGTCGGCATCATCGGTACAGGCCTGACAGAGGAGCGTTGTGATAAAGAGTGATAATAATGTATGATTTGACATTTTTAATTTCATGAAAAGACTCCAAAAATGTGTTTTATCAATGTCTGAACCAGCCGTGACATGGGGGATAAACTTTTCATGGCCGCATGACTATGGCTTTTAGAGTTTGATCGTAGGGTAAAACAGGCTTTTACTGTGTGCGAATTGTGAGGTGAAAAGGCGCATGGCTATCGTTTGCACGATACGCCATGCTGCGCGGCCTATCTGTGATACGGCCGCGCGAATTTTGATATTATATCCATCATTCCGGACGATAATAGTCGGCGGGAACTTTTTGTGAAGATTCCGTGACGGTCATAATATTGTTGCCGTTGGACTCCTGAATTGGGCAGAGGTGATCGCTGTTGTTGTATTGAATGCGGAATGCGCACTTTTTCGTGGTTGCAATGGCCTTTTTAACCGGTTTTGTCATGAACTCGATGTTGTTGCTGCCGCATGAGTTGCAGAAGACATTTTCAGTGGCCTGAGAGACGACAGTCCAGTTGGAAATCGCGGAGGTTTTGAAACCGCAGATGAGTTCTGCCTTGATTTGACCGCCATTGAGTGCTCCGGGATAGACGTGAAGGTAGGCTTCACCGTAGTTGCCGTTGCTCACCTCAAGATGTTTGAACCAGCACCAGGATGGATTTTCGTCTTTAGCCGGATCGTTTATGACGAGTTTGAGCGTCTTGTCCGCCGTCAGTTTTGTCGTCGAGGTCTGGACAACGGGCGCGCCGCCGTCTTTGGTACAAATCAGGTGGCTTCCGCCCAGATTGAAACGATAGGCACACTGATAGGTGCCTGCCGGCGCGTTGAGGCCTGTGCTCATATATTCGGTGTTATGGCCGCAGTTTGTGCATCCTGAATTGACAGCAGCAGGGGCCGAATACCATTTGGATACAGCTTGATTGATATCACCGCAGATCAATTCGGCACTTATCTGTTCTTCTGTCACGCCCTCGGGAAGGAGAACGCGTCCGTAGCCACGATCAAACTTATCATTGACAGACTGAATGTTGCACCAGGTCGGGAGTGAAAGTCCCTGAATGCAGGAACCTGTTGTTCCTTCGGCAACACAAAGTCCATCGATGGTGTCGCAGCTCATTTCATCTGTCCATTTGCCGGAGACGCATTTCTGAAGCTTGTTGCTTTCACAGCGTTTTGCGCCGCTTGTGCAGGTTTCCGTCTTTGCAACGCAGCTCCCGCTGTACTGTGTGGCTTCACATACCTGGTCGTCCGTGCAGGTCTTTTCTTGTGCCCACTGGCTGCTTCCATTGCAGTAGTAAAGGTCCTGTCCCTTGCAGGTGTATTTGTTATAGCGCGTGTCGCACTGACGGCAGACACCGAGGTTGAAATCGCATTGTTCGTCGGCACCGCAGGTCGATTTTGTCGTCCACGAACCGTTTTTGCATTCCATCAGGCTTTTGCCGTCGCATTTATAGCCGTATGTGCATTCCGCAACGTTTTTGCAGTCTTTGACGGAGGCATCGCACTGCTCGGTGGCCGAGTCACAGACGCGGGACGTGGTCCATTTGCCGCTTGTGCTGCAGACCTGGAGTGTCTGACCGCTGCACTGATAGGTGCCGGCCGTACATTCGGAGACCTGTTTGGGGACGCATCCGCCGCCGTGGCCGTCATACATACAGTATTCATTCGCACTGCAGGTCTGGATCTTCACCATCTTGAGGCTGGAATTGCACTGATAGACATCCTGACCGCGGCATTCATAGACATTGCCGTAGCATTCTGCACAAACGCCTTTGTCCGTATTGCAGGTTTTCCCTGCGGAACACGCCTCTTTAAGCGTCCACTGGCCGGATGCGCAGGTGTAGAGCGAATTGTTGTCGCATTTAAATGTGTTGTTTGTGCAGGATGCATTGCTGACGCACACGCCTCGGGAACCGTCACAGGATTCGCCTGCTTTGCAGGTTTCTGCAAGTGCCCATGACCCGTTATTGCATCGATAGATCGAGGCGCCTTCGCATTTGACCTGGCCAACAGAACACTCGTTGACAACACACTGTTTCGTGGCGGCATTGCAGGTTTCGTTCGCCGTACATGTTGAAAAGGTTTTCCAGGCATTGGACTGGCATTTGAGAAGCGTTTTTCCATTGCAGGTGTAATCGCCCTCATTGCAGACTCTGCTTTCACAAATGCCTTTGCCGGCGTTGCAAATCTTGTCGCTGCCGCAGTTCTGGTTCAGGATAAAGGCGTTGTTGTCACATTTTTTCAGTGTATTGCCGTCACAGGAGAAGCCGTCTGTACAAACGGAAACTTCACAGGAGGCTTTGCCGCTGGATACACGGCAGGTTGAGTTTTCTTTAACGGTTGAACACAACGTGTATTCCCAGGCGTAATCCTTACAAACCTTTGTACTTGCGATGGAATTGCTGCATCCTTGTGCGCCGTTTTCACATTCATGGTCCTTGCATGTCGCCGATTTCGCGTTGCACAGGGCCGCACTGTCGCATGTTCTCTCGGTTACCCAGCGGTTGTTTGTGCATTTTTGCAGTTCGGCGCCTGAGCACTGGGTGCTGCCCTCGGTACAAATCTTAGCAACGCACGCGGCCTCTGTTGACGAAACCGTTTCGCAGATCGGGGTCGATTTGGCGCAGCTTTTGGCTCCCGAAAACTCATTGTTCTTGCAGGTTTCAATCTTTCCGTTGGCATTGCATCTCGTATCGCCGTTCCGGCATTTCACATCGACGCAGGTTGTGGTCGACGCATTGCACATCTTTGTCCCGCAGTCCGTACTCACGCTCCAGGAATTGTCCCGGCATTCTTCGATGCTGTTGTTGTTGCAGCGTTTTTCGCCATCGCGGCACACGACTGTGACACAGGAATTCGTTTTGGAATCGCACTTTTTACCGCTTCCGCATTTCTGGCTGGTCACGGTATTGGTGACGGTGTCACAGACGAGAAGGGTCGAACTGTCCTTGCAGACGGTTTCATTGCAGGCAACTTCTTCGCAGACAGAACCGCCGGCTTTGTCGAAACACAACATTCCTTTGGCGCCGCAGCTCGTCACGCTTTCAACATTATTTTTGCACGTCACGAGTGTATAGCTGTCCCGGCACATTGTGCCGTCATTGCAGATGGTCGGGATCGCTTCGCATTTGCCGTTAAAACAGGTCGTTCCATCCGGACAGAATTTGTCATCCCGGTAGTCGCCGTCCCGGCAGACCGCTGTCTGTTCTCCAATGCAAATGACATCATTTTCAATGCATTTCGCGACGTCTTTGCACTCTCCGTCATCCGCATTGCAGGCTTGGCCGGGGCCGCACTTTGCAGTTTCCGACCATTTGTTGCCCTGGCACTTGAGCACTGTTTCATCGCCGGTGCACATGAAGCTGCCGTCTTTGCAGCCCTCTTTGCAGGAAACGGTGTCCGGATCACAGAAAATAAGGTTGTCCGTGTCACACGTCTGTGCCGTCATCAGACGGCCGGATACACAGCCCAGAATGCGGGTTCCGTTCTCATCACATTTGAGCGTTCCTTCCTGGCATTCCGATTCCCGGTCGATCACGAGGTCGCATCGAACGCCTTTTGTGGGATCGCAGACGGTACCGCCTGTGCACTCTGTTTCAAGCATCCATTCCCCCTGAACACATCTGTCAACAGAGGTCTGATCCTCGTGACACCGACGCTCTCTGTCCATGCATTGGGCTGTCTGTTCGGGCTCCTGGTCGGTATTGTCAACCGGATTGGAGGGCGTTTCGATTTGGCAGTCTTTTGTTTGTGCGTTGCATTTCTGAGACGATGGACAGGATTTAATGATGTTCAGATTTCCGTTTGAACACTGGAAAAGTGTGTTCATCTGGCAGACATACTCGCTTTCTGTGCACTTCGCTTTCTGCGCTGGCGAAGGACTGATATCGGGAGCGGGGGCGGTGTCGGAAGCCGTGGTGTTGCCGGTTTCAGACGGATCCGTATTGGGCGCGGGGGCGTCAGCACAGGCTGAAATGCCGAATGCGGACAAAATGCACAGACCAAACCACAGGTTTTTCTTCATAACATCTCCTGTTTCATCGTGAAGAATGAATATAAGGTTAAAATAGGCGCAAATATTCTACAGGCATTTGGGGAATGAAAACAAATCCTGTTTGAACATTTGGGAAACAAAATGAAAAATAGAACAATTATGCTTAGAAACGAAGGCGTTAAGGAGCCTCTGAATAATACGTTATTTAAGACAGAAAATTGATGAGAGACGGGAGGGGGGCAAGCCCCCCCCCCGCGCTATTTGCTGGCAAATACGCCCCCACCCCCTGCGCGGGGGCACCCCCCCACCCCCCCA
>JAZRVP010000252.1:0-25370 GCA_045599245.1 Myxococcota bacterium | reverse complement strand
AACTCGCCGAAGCTTTTCGCAGTCTACTACGTCTTTCATCGCCTCTCAGCGCCAAGGCATCCACCGTGTGCCCTTTATAGCTTAATTTCCATCCCACTCCTTCGGAGTGCGATTGCTATTTAATAGACACTTGATGACATTTGAATATATCTACGTACCGACGTAGTATGCCACGTCGCTACAAATATATTTCCTTGTTTTTCTCTATCGCTTTCTTCTTTTCTGTTTTCAAATTTCAACCAGTTCTTTTGGGAACCCGTCGAACGAGCGCGGCTTATACGCGCATCGGATAATGTGTGCAAGTTTTTTTTCAAAAAAAATGCGGCCGCGTATTCGCAACGCGAATAGCGGCCGCCAAAGGCCGTATCGCCGATGGCGATAGGCCGAACAGTAGAGCCGCAAAATTTTGCGGCTCAAAGCGAGCCCCACACATCATAAAATGACATTAAGCGATATGCATTGTCAAACTGGCTTCAATTGTGAGAAGATATTATTGATGGCGTAGTTTTTCATCCAAATTCATGACATGTCAGCCGCGTCATTTTTAATGCGCGTATACTATTTTTTTCATAGGAGTCGTTTTATGTCTTTGAAACATCATTCCATTGCGCTCGCCTTATGTATTTCCTGTTTACTCGTTTTTAGCTGCGAGGATGACAGTACAAACACGTCAAATATTCCCAATTCACAAAATAAATGTGACGAAACTGCGCAAAACGTGATGCATTGCGATGGTTCAGACTGCACAATTGCCGAGAATTGTCCATACGGATGCAGTGACGGAAAGTGCAACGATACCCCAGCCACTTGCGGTGATGCCGGTTCACATCAATGTAATGAAGCAGCTGACGCAGTGATGATTTGCGGCAATGATGGAACCTGGACTAAGGAGCAGGATTGTCCTGACGGCTGTGACAAAGACAAAAATGAATGTATGAACAGCTGTCAGGAAAGCACTCAAAAATGCAGTGACGACAAAACGAAGTTACTCAAATGTGAGAACAGTACATGGATTGAAGCTGAAGATTGCCCAAATGGATGCAATGATGCGCAAAATCAATGCAACACAACGGAGTGCTCAACCGTTAATGAAACATCATGTTCAAGCGATAAGCTCCTCACCTGTCAGGACAATTTAACATGGAAAGAAACAACCTGTGAATTCGGATGTTACCAGTCTCAGGACAATATACACAAATGCAAACCGGATTGTTCGACGGCAGGTGATGTTCGATGTCAGGGGGATGCCGTTGAGACATGCAGCAGCGAATTTAGCTGGGAAATCACAACAGAAGTCTGTCCCAATGGATGTAACGACGGTATCTGCAAAGCGTGTACAATCGTGGATGAAACATCATGTAATGAAGCTGGTAATGTTCAGACATGCCAGAATGATTATACATTAAAAGAAACGGAAGTTTGCGGTAATGGATGTTTTGAAAACCACTGCAAAGCGTGTACTGAAATTGGTCAGGAAACATGCAGTCCGGACGGTAATATACAAATTTGCCAGGATGATTATACCTTAAAGCAAACGAAAAGCTGTGCATTTGGGTGTTTGAATGACGTTTGCAACGAGTGTTCAAATACGACAGACTGTTCGACGGCCCCCGGTTGGGATGAAGGCACATGTACAAATGGCAAATGTGAAGCGACCAAATGTGCCAAAGGCTATACGCTCGTCAATGATACATGTTCCATTGAGATTCCTTTTGAGGGCAATGTTTTTGTAACCGATATGGATGGTGCATCCCATGCAGATATCATCGCCAATGCGACTAAAATTATCGCGCAAAGCGGCAGAACCATTCGCTCCTGGAAAAACGCAAAAGACACGCTTTCATTTTTCTTCAATCCGAAGAAATCCGGCAGCATGAAGTTATTCGTGAAGGCATCTCTGCCAGACGGAACCACATCCAATACCCTGACATTCACTTACGGCGGAATATCCAAATCTATACATATCAATTCAACCGACGAACAAATATATGACGTCGGAACATGGGATATTACCACCGAAGGATATATTCAAATCGATATGAATGGAACAGAGGTCAGTCCGGACAACAGTGAGTTTGCCCGTATATCAAACTTCTACATTGCGGGCGATGTTGCGTCAACCAATCCCCCGGCCTGCACAACGACATCAGCCATCGGGGATGCCTACTGGCACAGCCGAGGTCCATCAGTACATCTCAATTATACTTTCCCCTCTGGAAGCGCGGAATGGTTCTATAACGAAGTCACAGTCCCGAAAAATAATGATGTCATCGGATCATATTTCATGCTGACTGGTTTCAGCGAAGGCTATATGGGGATTCAGTGTACAAGCGGCGGAATAAAAAAAGTTCTATTCTCCGTCTGGAGCGGTTATAACACGGATGATCCCAACCAAATTCCAGCCGAATACCAAGTGACTACACTTCGAAAAGGAAAAGACGTTTTAGTACAAACCTTTGGCAATGAAGGTTCCGGTATGCAAAGTTTCCTGGATTATGACTGGAAAACCGATGTCACATACAAAACTCTGGTCCATATCTCACCAAACAGAGACAACACCACCGATTATACCGGCTATTTCTGCGATGAAACAGGAACATGGCATCTACTTGCATCATTCAAACGCCCCAAAATAACGACCTGGTATACAGGAGCCCATTCATTCCTCGAAAACTTCATTCCAGAATCAAGCATATATACGCGTGAAGTTCATTTCAAAAATCAATGGGTTCGCATGAGCGATGGCACATGGAATGAAGTCACAAAGGCTAAATTTACCTGCGATAACACAGGAATTGGTGGTTACCGTACCGATATGGAAGGTTTTATGGATGGTCAAGACTTCGTTTTGAAAAACTGCGGCCATGACAATGTCACAACAGAATATGGAACCATCTTTGATCGCTCGGCTTCAGGCCAGAATCCACCAGAGATCGATATCAATATGCTTGCAAACCTAGGAAAGAACTGAATAAAGATTATTTACTTGTTTTCCGGGGCTCTGCCCCGGATCCCGCTAAAGAGTTGAACCCTTTGGAAACCTCTATATTTTAGGTGGTATTAGCATTTGGAGCTGCCTAACCATTCTTCCTTGCCGGGGTCCCTCCCGGCTCACGTCAATTTGTGCCGAAATTAAGTTTAGTTCAGAGGTTCCATAAGTTTCACTATCAGCAACAACTGGATATTGTTTTGGTCCAAACCTCCCCTTCTTTCTGTTTGAAGCCCAATTGCTGCAAATAGCCTTTATGATTTTTTGTTTTGAGTTTCGTCGAAAATTCCGTTATTCCAAATTTTCCGAAATAAGAGTTTTCATTGCCAAAGAAATATCTTCCAATACGACAATCCCTGAATTTATCAATCACATAATCCATGACGATATCCACCGAATGTTCGGATATTACGTTATAAGCAAGAATTCCCGCCACTTCATTGTCTCTCACATAATAAAACACCTTATCGGCTTTCGCATAATCCTTGTTTTCATCAAAGGCCAAATCTTTGGAATATTTATTAACAAACCATTGAAAATAGGCAGAATCCGGTTCTGCCGGAACAACTTCAAAACTCACGTGAATACATTTCAGCTTATAAAGCTGATATAAATCAATGATTGCTATGATTGAATTCATCAACACGACGGGATATGCACTCACCAATACCGCATAAACAACGGATAGAACGCATCCAATTCCATTGACAATTCTCAGTTTTTTAAGACTTGTCATGGCAAAAGACGCTACAACAATTGCCGAAGCAATATACCCAAAGATTTCAATAACTAATTGTGTTTCCATATTCTAAGTTCCTTTATAAGATGTAATACAAACGATGACACGCGTATCACCGTGTATCATAACATACTATACACTTTTCACCCACATGCAACCACATTTGCACACTTTAATAATAAAGACCAGCCTACGTGTAGCCCGACGCTTATGATAACGTCCTTGTTCCTTTACAGAAACGCCTCATGACGCCTCAAACTGGTGAAAATAAAATTTTGACTCTCCCGTAACGGTAAGCTCTAAAACAGTCTTTGTTTGAAGCAAGACTTTGAACGACCTGCAGGTTACTATCATTCACCGGAGAACGATTTCATGAAAAATAACTACCGAATTGGTGAATTTTCGAAATTGGCCAAACTAACCGTCAAAACGTTGAGATACTACGACGAAGTGGGACTGCTCAAACCTGATTACATCGATCCCGACACCAGCTATCGATACTATCAATCCGAACAACTCATTGCGGCGCAAAAAATCACGGAATTGCGCCAGCTCGGCATTTCCATCGATGAAATCGTCTTCATTCAAGGAGGCGGAGATATGGTCAAAATTCTTACTCAGCGAAAAGCCCAACTTCACCGCGAGCTCGAAGAAACACAGAGAACATGCTCAAAAATCGATCTGCTTCTCCATCAATTATATGACGGAACTGCAATTTCCAATAAAATAGAAAATCATTGTTTGCGCTGCCTATCTCCTTCGTCGATACGGCAGACGCACAGCGGCTATTCGACCGGAGGCCGAATACGCCGCATTAGTCGACGCTCCTCGCGCATTTGAGACGTGTCACGACACGTCTCTATGCGCTCAATACGCGTCGACTGATTATTATATACCTCGCACATAAACTATTTCTTACGCGACAAACTTGCGAGTGCAGTACGTATGCATTTTCGTCTTTTCGTCATGCAATCGGTTTGCAACATTGCGCACAACACCATGTATAACATAAAACGAGGATCATGGCGAGCGTATCGGCGTCAGCCGATAGCCGCCAACGCAGCCGTATTGCGAAGCAATAGGCAGCGTCCCAAAAGTTCACACAATCTCGGTACGTCCTTCCAATTTTGGAATAAAATAGGTGCATCCGCGCATGCATTCTTCCAGAGCCGTGCAAATATTTCCAGTCACAGTTTTCCATGGTGCACGACTGCGAATCCGTACAGGATCGAGCGAGGTGAATTTTTCGAGATTGTCGAGATGATAGCTTTCCATGCCGACATTCCACGTGCTGTCGTCCTCGATGGGGTCGCCGTAACAGCTCGCTTCAATAAGTTTTTTGGCTTTGCTATCCCAGACAAATCGGAAGCCGCTGCTGATCTGATAATACTCGCCGTGATATCCGTCCGTTCCCGCAACAGCACCAAGAACGTGTGTCATGGCCTGCCTGAGCTCGGCGCCTGTCATCACAACACGAACGACTTTTTCCTGAAATGAATACATCTTATTGAGTTCACCCAAAGTGACGATACGTGGAAGCAAGCTAGCGCGAAGACTGCCTGAACCAAGCATCACGAGATCAAGCCCGAAATTTTCCTGCAGGATGTCGCAGAACAAGTTGCCAACAGTCGTCTCACGGTATCGATTCGGATGTGTAGCATCGCTTGTGAGCGTCGTTAAAATCTCGTCATACTTCTCGTCTGTGAGCCGCTTATAGTTGTGAATGAGCGTTTCAATGGCTTCATTTTTCGGGCAGTGCGAACTGTCAATGGGAATAGCCTGCCATTGATATTCAGCGACGGAATTTGTTTCAGTATCAACGACAATATCGAATCGTCCAATTTGATCGGTACCGACCCCGGCCTGAACAATCAAAATGTCATTCACTTTTTCCGGCTTTTCGGGCAGGGTATGACTGTGTCCGCCGATGATCAGGTCAATCCCCAAAGCCGGATCGAGTTCCGAAGCAAGTTTCAGGTCGTTGTCCCAGCCGATATGCGTCATCAAAATCGTCAAATCGATATCGAGCTGTTTATAACTCTGAACAATCACACTGATTTCGTGCGCAGCATCGCGCAGATCGACAAACGTTCCCAAAAGCGCATCCTTGTTCGAACGAGCCAGGATTTCTTCCGTCACAATGCCAATCACCATGATGTTCATGCCGTCGACTCGCACGATTTTATGCGATTTAAACAATCTGCGGCCATTGGATTTAATATAGATGTTCGCATTGACAATCGGGAACTTGCAGCATCGCTCCAGAAAGAGCAGATGATCAATGCCGTAATCGACCTCGTGATTTCCGATAGACACAATATCCGGCCCGATGGCATTCATAATTTCTATCGTCGAAATGCCCTGAAATTCGGAATCAATGACCGACCCACGAAACATATCCCCCGCAAGCATATACAGCGTATTTGGCTGTGTTTCGCGAACGTGATTGATGTATCCCGAAAGCATGGACACACCTCCGATGAGACGTTCATCGACATTTTTAGCCAGAAAATCGCCGTGCATGTCATTGGAGTGCAAAATAGTCAGATTTCGATAGCGTCTGTTCTTCTTCATAATCATTTATCAACTCCCCAAATGGAACGCCCCCCATGCTCACCTCAGGTCAATCCTTAAAATATCGTTTAATCTGCACATCCTAAAGCCCTAATTTCTGCCTAATATCAGTTGAATATACCAACTGAATAGTAATAAATCATGTCTGCGAAACCTCTATATGCCTATTTTACACGACAAACCGTTTAATCTGGCACGTATGTTCTTTCGTCTTTTCGTCGTAATTGACGGCGACGAATAGCAGATCGCCCTGATATGGCTTGAGCGCATTGCAATATTGTTTATTCTCGATCTGTGTAAGCGCGGTTTCGGTGGAGCTGTTACGCTTGAGTTCGACGATCATCGCGGGGATGTTGGGAATATAGGGAATGAATGCAATATTGGCAAAGCCTTATCCTTAGCCATGTAGCTGCGTAGCATGCTACGCAGCACCCATACAGCCCCCCCAAAAAATAAATATCCCGATTATCCCAATTGAGCGCGGGCTTTCGTCAATTTATCGAGTTCGGAACGGCCGGTTTCGACTCGAGCTTTTTCGGTTTCGACGACTTCTGGTTTCGCGCGGGCAACGAAATTCGGGTTATTGAGTTTCTTTTCGCTGGCTTCGAGGTCTTTTTTGACCTTGGCGATGGCTTTGTCGAGGCGATCGCGTTCTGCGCTCAGATCGATGAGATCGGCGAAGGGGATGACGATTTCGATGCCGTCGGCAACGCCGAGAGCACATGGCGCGGGTTTCGCCGTGGATGTATCGCCGATGACGATGTTTTCGACTTTGCCGAGCGTACAGATGGAAGCGCGCATGGATTCGACGATTTCGCGTTTTGAGGCGTCATCACAGAGAGCCAGAAGCTGCGGAATTGCCTTGCTTGGCGCGATATTGGCTTCGCCGCGAATGTTGCGGATAGCGGAAACGATGGCAATGAGCGTCTGCGTGCGGCTGGCTTCGTTTTCGTTGAGGAAGGCTTCGTTGACGGTCGGCCACGGGGCAATCATGATCGATGCCGGAGCTCTCCAGGTCTTGGGCAGGTTCTGCCAGATTTCTTCGGTGATAAACGGCGCAAACGGGTGCAGGAGGCGCAGAATTGTTTCGAGCACGTGAACGAGAACGCGGCGCGTCGTGATGCCCTGTTTTGCCATCGCTTCGTCTTTGCTGTACAGGACGACTTTGCTCAGCTCGATGTACCAGTCGCAGTATTCGTTCCAGAGGAAATCGTAGATGCACTGGGCGGCTTCGTTGAAGTTGTAGGCTTCGATCTGGTCGGTCACTTCCTTGACGACGCGGTTGAGGCGGTCGAGAATCCATGCGTCGGCCATGGAGAGGTCTTCTTTGGCGAACGGTTCTTCGCAGCCATCGGCGGAGATGTTCGAATAGACGTCCTCAATCATATTTTCGACGTTCATGAGCACGAAACGGCTTGCCTGCCAGACTTTGTTGAGGAATGCGCGGTAGCCTTCGATGCGTTTGATGTCGAGGCGAACGTCGCGGCCCTGTGCGGCAAGCATTGTCAGAGAGAAGCGGAGTGCATCCGAACCCTGAGGATCGATGCCGTCGGGATAGTCGTCAAAGAGCTGTTTGGAGGCTTTCTTTTCGTCCTCGGGAACCGAATCGGGATGGCAGCCGTAGATGAGGAGCAGGGGATCGATGACGTTGCCCTTGGTTTTGGACATCTTGACGCCCTGTTTGTCGCGGACGAGCGCGTGGAAATAGATGTCTTTGAACGGCGTCACGCCCATGAAATGGATGCCGAACATCATCATTCTGGCGACCCAGAAGAAGATGATATCGGCGGCTGTTTCCATGACCTGTGTCGGATAGAATTTCTTGAGCGTATCGGTGTTATCGGGCCAGCCCATCGTCGAGAACGGCCACAGGCCGGAGCTGAACCACGTATCGAGAACGTCGGGTTCCTGGATGAATTTGGTGCCGCCGCAGACGGGGCATTTTTCGGGGCATGTCTTTGCAACGATGGGTTTGGCCTGAGCATCGATGCGCAGATCCGGGTCTTTCTGACCTTCGTTGTGGATGAAATGGATGTGACCTTTGCAGCAATTTTCGCAGTAATAGGCGGGAATCTGATGTCCCCACCAGAGCTGACGGCTGATGCACCAGTCGCGGATGTTGTTCATCCAGTTGAAGAACGTCTTTTCCCAAAGTTTCGGAGTCATCGTCGTGTCGCCATTTTCGACGGCTTTGATGGCCGGTTCGGCCAGAACTTTGGCATTAACCCACCACTGCGGCAGAAGAAGCGGTTCGACGAGGGCGCCTGAACGCTGCGATCTCGACGGCATGTGGCGATAATCCTCGACGCGAACGAGATTGCCCGTGGCCGTGAGGTCTTCAATGACGACTTTGCGGCATTCTTCGCGGGTGAGACCGCGATATTTTTCGGGCACATTGTTCGTCATGCGGGCGTCGATGCCGATGACCTGGATGCGTTCGAGTTTGTTTCGTTTTCCGGTTTCAAAGTCGTTGAAGTCGTGAGCCGGCGTAATCTTGACGGCGCCCGTACCGAAGGCCATATCGGCGGCGATCGGGTCGGCGATGATAGGAATTTCGCGGCCGGTCAGCGGCAGTTTCACTTTTTTGCCGACGATATTTTTATAGCGTTCGTCATCGGGATGAACGGCGACGGCGGTATCGCCAAAGAGCGTTTCGGGACGCGTCGTGCCAATTTCGATCGAGCCGGTGCCATCGACGAGGTCATAGCGAAGGTGCCACAAATGGCCATTTTCCTCTTCCTGATCGATTTCGAGGTCGGAGAGAACGGTCTGAGCGACAGGGTCCCAGTTGACGAGACGTTCGTCGCGATAAATGAGCCCTTCCTCATACAGTTTGACGAAAACTTCCTTGACGGCGCGGGACAGACCTTCGTCCATCGTAAATCGTTCGCGTTCCCAGTCGCAGGAGGCGCCGAGAATCTTGAGCTGTTCAATGATGTTGGAGCCTTTTTCTTTTTTCCATGCCCAGACGCGTTTGAGAAATTCTTCGCGGCCGATTTCGAGGCGCGTTTTGCCTTCTTTGGCGAGCTGGCGTTCGACCATGACCTGTGTCGCGATGCCGGCGTGATCGGTGCCGGGCAGCCAAAGTGCCTCATACCCCTGCATACGTTTAAAACGCGTCAGAAGGTCCTGAATCGTGACGAACAGAGCGTGTCCCATGTGCAGTTTTCCGGTAACATTGGGCGGCGGAATAACGATCGTAAAGGGCGGTTTCTTCGAATGTTCGTCGGCGTGAAAATAGCCTTTTTGTGTCCAGTACGGATACCAGCGTTTCTCGACTTCTGTCGGGTTATAGGTTTTATCAATCATGGAAAAGTCTGCTCCTGATACAAAATTTGCAGAAAAAACGATGTTTTTCGTCATTGAGGCATGAAACAGCCCCAAAAAAGCCGCAACTTTCTACCACTTTTGCCCACAGCTGGCAACGATGATGGATTGTATGGGTGCCGCGCTATGGCCTGCGGCCATACGCGCGGCCGCCCGGCCTATCTGCGATACGACCGCGCAAATCTATTATGGAGTTCGGGGCAGAGCCCCGCCTGAACAGTACCTGCCGCCTGTTACATCTCAGCCAGGGTCAATTCATATATCTACTGAATATGACGTATTTCGCAATTTTCAGCCAGAAGTTGATGAGAGCCGGGGGGCCCAGAAGGCAGGCGTCCCGTGGACGGCTGGCATCGCAGAGCCCAGTGAGCAAATGAAATGAACGAGTTGGAGAGCCTACAGGCTCGGGAAACGAAGTTCATTTTATATTGCGAACTGAGGACAGGGGCAAAGCCCCAGCGGGGGTCGAGGCAGAGCCCCGGTGAGTAGTACCTGCCGCCTCCCAAAAACTATGATGTTTACGTGCAATCTATCGCATTTTGGGGTATAAGCCTGCGGATTTTTTGAGGGTAACCCCCAAAACCCTCCATTTTTCAAAGGAAGCATAAATGCCAACAGTAACGTTAAAAAGCCGTGAAGAAATCGCCGTTATGCGACGTGCCTGCCGTCTTGCGGCGCAGACCCTTGAAGAAGCAGCAAAACTCGTAAAACCGGGTGAAAATACGCTTGCCATTGATGATTTTATCTACGATTACACGATTAAACATCACGCAATTCCTGCCGATTTGAACTATCACGGCTATCCCAAATCATCCTGCATTTCGATTAACGAAGTCATTTGTCACGGCATCCCGAACAAGAAAACGATTTTGAAAGACGGCGATATCGTCAATATCGACATCACGTCGATACTGGACGGCTGGCATGGCGACTGTTCAGCGACATTTTATGTGGGCACACCATCAAAAGAAGCCATTAATCTCGTCGAAACGACGCGCCGCTGTCTGGAACTCGGGATTGCAGAAGTGCGTCCTGGCGCCCGTCTCGGCGACATCGGCGGTGCCATCCAGGAATTTGCAGAAGGGCGTGGTTTTTCAGTCGTCCGCGATTATGTTGGTCACGGAATTGGCCGAAAATTCCATGAAGACCTTCAAATTGCCCATTACGGAAAACGCGGCCGGGGGCTTCGACTTATCGAAGGCATGACGTTCACAATTGAACCAATGATCAATGCCGGCGACTGGCGTCTGAAAATCCTTGATGACGGCTGGACGTCCGTAACCATTGACGGCAAATGGTCCGCCCAGTTTGAACATACACTCGTCGTTACCAAAGACGGCTGTGAAGTTTTGACGGCATTCAGCGGCCCACTTGCCAACTCGATTACACCGTCAGATTTTAAATTTTAAACAATCCGATTGAGGCTGGAACAATCCGGCCTGAAACACCATCGCGAACATGCATCAACCTATAGAATTAGAATCAGAAGCACGTATTCGCAGTGCGCTAGTCTGTACGTGGCACTCATTTTTTGCGCATTTTCCTCACCTTCGTGATGTTCAGAGAGCATCAATTATCCCGATTTTAAAAGGTGAATCGGTCATCGTAAATGCGCCAACGGCTTCCGGTAAGACAGAAGCCATCATAGCCCCGGTGATTGAACGATATCTGAAACATCGGAATCAGTTAAGAATGCAGTCGTCAGGCATGATTGAAAACAGCCTGAAATCGACTGTCGGCCGCAGTCAGACAAAAGGACATGTTGATACAGGAACCGGTCCGGCCATTCTGCTCATCGCCCCGACAAAAGCTTTGTGCAATGACCTCTGCCGCCGATTGAGCAAACCGGTTCAGGATGTCGGACTGAACGTTTCTATTCGTACAGGCGACAACCCAAACTTCAATCCGGAAAAACCACCTCATATCGTGATCACAACGCCGGAATCTCTCGACTCTCTTCTGGCCAGAAAACCGGCGTCTTTTCTATACCTCGAAACCATCATCATGGATGAAATTCATCTCATCCACGCCAATGGCAGAGGTGATCAAATGCAGTGCCTGCTTCAGAGACTCAAAAAGCTCAACAATCACCCGCTTCAAATTTGTGCCTCAAGCGCGACAGTCCCCGAAATTGAGAGAATACGCGAAGAATTTTTGGGCAATGACGGCCGCATGCTCTCTTGCCCGTGCGACAATCGCGATATCCATTCAGCCATCGAATACATTCCAAACGATCCCAAAACGGCCATTCAGACGACGGTTGAAATTGTCACGAACATGCTCACCGAAACGCCGACGCGCAAACTCATCGTGTTCTGCAATGCGCGCGCAAATGTCGAAAACATCGTCCATGCCCTGAGAGAAAATCCCCGCATTGCCCCCAACGTCTTTGCACATCACGGAAGCCTTTCCCGCGACGAACGTCTGAGAACCGAACAGATGTTCCTGCGGGCTCGAAACGCAGTCTGTGTCGCAACGAGCACACTGGAACTCGGGATCGACATCGGAGATGTCGACAGAATCGTTCTTCTGGGCCCCCCACCCGATGTCTCCTCCCTGATACAACGCATCGGACGCGGCAGCCGTACGCAGAAATTCTCCCATGTCTGCTGTCTGGCAAACTGCGAATTCAATGCACGGCGTTTTGAACACCTCGTCGAATGTGCAAGAAAAGATATGCTGTTTCCCGATCCCGTTGCCTTCAGACCGACGACAATTGTTCAGCAGGCACTCTCGATTTGCCTCCAAAATCCGCAGTGCTGGGTCGGAAAAAAGGCCTTGTTTGAACGCCTTCCAGAAACCACCCACTCGATGTTTTCGCTCAATGACTGCGGCGTTATTTTGGATGAAATGCAGACAAATGGCCTGTTCAGAAAAGTGGAACACGGCCGATATGTTCCGGAAGCAAAGACACAATTTTTGTTCAGCCGGGGCTATATGCACTCCATGATTGCCGATCGCCCGGAAACCGACGTCGTTGACAGTACCACGGGACGAACCATCGGTTCTGTGTACCTCAAACAGTCTCGCAAAAACGATATCGCCGAGGGACGAATAGCCTCACTCAAACTCGCCGGTAATCAGTTCACCGCAACTTCTGTCAAAGACGGAAAACTTTTTGTCAAACGCGGCAGTGAATCAACAGAACTCGGTTTTCTTGCGCTTGAACCTCCTCGCTACTCCCTGGCACTTGCCCGAGATTTCGCGCGATTCATGCACATATCAAGTGATGCATTTTACTTCCGTTGCCTCCCGCCAACCGTCGATATCACACAGGATTTCACACCGGAAATGGGCGATATGCTACGACAAGAGCTCGGAAAAAAGGCCGAAGATATAACACCGGGCTACGAGTTTCTGGCACATCATTTCATGGGAACAATTGGCAGTCTGCTGCTTCAGTATTTCTTTGAAACATTCGGAAATACCGTCAAAAAAGGCGGCAGAACCCCATTTTTCCTTCGACTGGTACTGCGACCGACCATTACGAGTTTTCCGTCAGAAGAACAGCTTATACTCCAGTTTGAAATGTATATTCGTGCCAATGTCTCATCCTTCTCACGACTGCTTCAACCCGGTCCATGGTTCAATGTCATTCCTGAAGACATTGCTTTAAAATGGCTTCTTCAGTCTATTGATGTTAAATCTTATGCAAAAGCACTCGCTAATCTCCCCATTATTCTCATCTGATACGAATTTTTATCATGCCCAAACCATCTGACCCTCTGCACAAATTGTCTGAAATCCTGAGCACGGTTTGCGATTCAGCTCTGGAACTCCATGAAAAATTTGAAAAATCAGGTGAGAAACCCATTGAGGATTTCGAACGATATATTCTATCAGGAAGCCGCCGTTTCAGCGATGACATCCGCGCAAACGTGATATGGCATTTGCTCCTTTTCACCGAACCGCGTCTTCAATTACAAAAGAAATTTCAAACATCACTGAGCGCGCGAATGCCAAGTCCGGACGCCGCCATCGTCGTTCGTCAACTTTTATGCAGCCCGCCAAAGGCCTGGAGCTACCACCATTCCTATCAACGCGGTTTTGCCCATCCGCTTTCCGGCCCCAACGCCCATACCGAAATCTCAATCGACGGCTGCCTGTCGGCCTCCGGAACAATCCTTGAAGACGACCACCTCTATGGCATCGGCTGGACACTGACTTTTGAAGATCAGATATTTTTCGTTCACACGAGCGCGTTAAATCAAAGCCAGGTGTACGAGATTGAGTCATGCAAACCGTTTCCCCGGCCACAAAAAGAAGACGATTTCTGGGAAGAACATCTCCTCGCGATCATTCAAAATCTATATAAAACCATGCCTTTTGTGAAAGAATCGGCAGCCATTGCCCCTCAAAAGACGGATTACAATCCAGAACACCGTTTTGAACGACTGGCAAAAATTCTCACAGGCTCCCTATCATCCGGAGTTGTTCGAGCGAGAAGTTCTCTGCAGGTATCGGCTGCAACGGAAACACCGGAACAAATCGTGGAAAATGTTCGCCAGACCGTGCAAAGCAATCTGACCAAATCAGACATGAATATGTTTGAAACGTTGTGCGAACGAACCCTGGAGGCCATCGGCTGCGACAGTGACGGACTCATGCCGCGCGCACATCAGAGCCTTTTGTCCGGCGATCCCATGGGGCTTCTGCTCCTGCCCGAAAACCATCCGATATATCAGCACCTGAGCCCTCGCGACAGCATTCGACAGGCTCTTCAATGTGAAGCCCCCGATGCTTCGACTGAAATTAATCAGGCTTACCAAATATATCAGCGCGAACGCCGATGGCTTGCCGCATTTCCATGCTTCGATTTCACGATTGAAGAACATGCTGCCAAATTCGGCCTCCCCGTTGATATGGTCAAACAGATATTTGATCCGCGCCTTTTGTCTTCACGTCTCCCCATCGTACCCCAGGGAGAAGTACTGAAACAGCTTCAAAACAAGTTTGGATTTTATATGCAGGATGCACAGCCGCCTGCCTTCGGAATGGTTCTGGATGCCCTGACAAGTCGTTCTTTCCTGAAAACAGGCATGATGTCATCGATCGTCCAATGGTTCATGACTTATTGCGATCGCTGGCGATACTGTCTTTGTGAAATTGAGCCGGATAATGCCCAGAGAAAAGTCAGCAAATCCAATCAAAAATTGCTTCAAAAAGGTCTGAAAGATTTGAGCGCAATGTTTAAAAAGAATAAATAATATGAAAGTGAATATATAAACAAAATTCACAAACATTTTATTTCACACGACATGAGGGAAGCAAAAAAGATTTACGAGGAATTAAATTCCTTATAGGTAGCAGGCCGGAATGTGATTTTACATTCGCCACTGAATGGGAACAGGAAAACATGGATAATTTGGAAGAAAATAAAGACAGCACCACGGAAGGTGAGCAAAACCAAGCAGAAGCAGTCATCGATACAGAGAATATGGATGACGACAAACCGCATGTCACGACGATTACAGACGCCAACCGAACGTTTTACATTGTAGGAACGGCTCATGTCAGTGAAAAAAGCCGTGAGGAAGTTGCCCAACTTATCTCGGAAATTCAGCCGGATCAGGTATGCGTAGAACTCTGCCAGGAACGATATGACGGGTTTTATGACGCTGACAAATGGAAAAAACTCGACATATTTCAGGTCATAAAAAAGGGAAAATTTCTCTATCTTCTGGCCAATCTTGCCATTTCAGCCTACCAGAGAAGGATGGGATCAACCCTTGGTGTCAAACCGGGTGCAGAACTCATCGGGGCCGCTGAAGAAGCCCAAAGAAACGGTGCCGAAGTCGTTCTCATCGATCGAAATATCAATGTGACATTAAAACGCGTCTGGGGAAATCTGGGGTTCTTCACCAAATGCAAGCTGCTCGGAGCAATTATCGATTCCCTTTTGGGAGGAGATGAGAACAAAGAAGAAACATCCAAAGAAATCGAAGATTTGAAGTCGGATGCCAATCTTTCAGCCATGATGGAAACATTTGCCAAAGAGCTGCCGCAGGTCCACAAGCCACTCATTGATGAACGCGATCGATATCTCGTATCCAAAATGCGGGAATGCAAGGGAGACAAAGTCATTGCCGTCGTCGGAGCCGGTCACGTTCCCGGAATGAAACGATATTACAAAGAAGAAATCGATCGAAACGAGCTCGAAATGCTTCCCAAACCAAGCATTGTCTGGACACTTGTCAAATGGCTTATCCCCATTATTCTCGTTGTCGGAATTGGTTACGGCGTCATAACGCATGGCACAGGCACCCTGTATGAAATGCTCAAGGCCTGGATCCTACCGAACTCGATATGCTGTCTGATATTTGCAATAGCGGCCAAAGCCCATCCACTGACGATTCTGGCCTCGATCTTCGTCTCCCCGATTACATCGACGACGCCCGTTATCGGTGCCGGCATTGTTCTCGGACTTCAGGAAGCCTGGCTTCGCAAACCGACGGTTGAAGACTGCGAAGATTTGCCCAATGTTCATACACTCGGCGACTTTTACAGAAATAAATTCACTCATGTTCTCATCGTCTGCATGTTGACGATGTTTGGTTCGGCATTGGGCGCCTGGATCGGCATTGCCCTCATCGCCAAAATCCTTGCAGCCTTAGGGCTTGAATAACAAAAGCGGCGCCAACTCGCGCCGCTCCCCTACCGTTCATCGCAATACGAATAATCTTTGGCAAGTCGGCACATATTTTTGGATCCGCAATTCATCGCATAATAATGATATTGGCCGCTCCATTCATCCCAATCACAATTCACCGCTAGATTATCTGAGCAAGACGACGCCGCACCAGGAATACATGCATTGAACTGACAGCCGCTTCCATCGACACATGCCGTGGAACAATATGAACTATCCAGCTCATCATACACCCAATGAAGTTTTCCATCCGACCAATAACTGCAATTATATTTATATTGATATACATAACCTTCATCATTACTTTCATCTTCCCCTTCAAACGGCAAAATCTCACAATAATAATCAGTCGAATTTTCTGTTGTACAGACGTCATTCGGTTCAATACAATTTGAATAATTTCTCATCTCTCTATTCAATGCAGTCATACACAGCGAATTTTTTTCACACACATAATACTCAACTTTGTAACGTTCAGTATCCGTTTTTTCATCGTACTCATAACCGCAATAAACCGCTGAATTTCCATCACAGTATTCAACAAATGTATCGATATTGCATTCGGCTCCCTCGGTATTGTTCTGACCGGATGGCACCGGATTTAACTCGATCCCGCAGGATCGCGTCTCCAAATTACATTTTTTACTGCCGCAGTCTGCAGAAATGGGCTTTCCATTGCTGTCACAGAGTGTGAGAACATTATTTTGACACTGCTCGACACATGGTTGCGTTACGACTTCAATGCATTGTTTCTTCTCGGCATCACAACCATCAGGGCAATCGACCGGTGTCGTTGAACCATCGGAATTACATCGAATGAGTGTGGAATTATCGCAGTAACTTTCAGAACATTGAATACATTCAAGCTTGTCATTGTCACAGCCGTTGCTGCAATATTTTTCTGTTATTTCACCATTCGATTTGCAAAGAACAAGCGTATCTCCGTCGCAGTGATTGACGCATTCCTCTTTTAGAGGAACACACTCATCGTCGATACAAACCATGCCATCGAGACAATTCATTTGACAGGATGCCGGACTGACCACGACAACACATCGGCCATTCTCGCAAATTTCATCATCGCCACATTCACCGCCGCATTCGTCCAGCATTCCGGTGCATTTCATAAATTTTAGATAGGCTTTAGAAGAAGTGGCTTTACCGATTTCCATGATGGATGTATTGCCATCGATATATTCATCAATGCCATTACACAACATGGAATCCACGGTATTGACGAGTTTTGTATATTCATCCCGACAATCATCATATTTAATCAATTCTGCATTCGTAATATTGCAGCAATAAACTTCATTTTCAAAATTAAATAATTTTATTTTATCATGTTTACAACCCGCCAGTTTTTTGCAGAAATTCTTTGTAGCAGTCGATTTACAAGGAATTTCTTCCGGATCCTCGAGACATCCAGCCAACAGCGCAAAAGCTATCAATGATAATAAAACGAAATTAGTTTGCGATTTCATCGAAATAACCTATGTAATGGCACAAATCAAAACGCCGAATGGTAAAATATCGATTTTGTGCGGACAAGGCAAGAATACGATGCTTTATTTCAAATGCAACCCTGGCTGAAATGTTGCAAGCAATGTAGTTATATGCAGGAAATACAAAAATTGGCGCCGTGTATTGGCAAAGCCAATAGCGGCGCCCAAGCCGGACGTATTCGCTTTGCGAATAGGCCGGCACCATATATATTCTATTTAATCAACACACCGAGTTTCTGACGAAGTTCGGTATATTCTTCACTGCAGTTATATGCAAAGAGCTGCGTTATCTGCGGCATGCTTGCGCACGCCATCATCCATTGTTTATTGGTTGCAGGAAGCGGACTGAGCGGTGATTTTCTTCGAATAATCGCGGCAACGGAGGCTGCCAGATCGGCACTGAAAATGTGACCAATTGCCGTATCGATCATCACCGTCGATGTCTGCAATTTTCTTGGCTCAAACTGCAATGCCTGAACACCGACTTTCGCAATGTATTCGCTGACAGCCTTTCGGTTATTGCGAGGCAGAACCGCTTTGAGGCTGTTGAGAACAGACGGATTGGAGAGCCGTTCATCGTACAGACCGATAAGTCCGGAAATAAGCATGGAAATATTTTCCGGCGGATAGACCAGGATCGGCAATGTATTGAGTTTAACATGCATGATGGCACAAGCGAGATGGAACCGCGTTTCAGGTTCAGATGCCTGGGACAAGGCGGTTGCATTGAGCATGATTTCGTTTGGCGAATCCATGGACATGGAGAAAATATACGGTGCATCGAGAACGAGCTTTGCGGTCAGTTCGGGAAGTCCAAACGTAAGTGCCATGTTATTGAACAGGCTGGCCAGAGCGGGGGCATTGGAAATGGGCTGTCCGGGAAGCTGTGCGAGTTCAAAGATTTGAATTTTTGGACCTGCAAGCTGCAAAAGCTCGAGAATATTGATGTTGATATCGTTCTGAATCGTCGAAAGAAGCAGGGCCTCGTCGATAGAATTCGGGCGTTCCGGGAAGCGTTTTGTGAAACGTTTAAGTTGTTCGACGTTTGGCTGAATGGATTTAGAAGACAGCGAAATGAGCTGCTGTTCGAGACGAATCTGGAGATCGAGCTGACCGGAGGCGCAAGCAATGCGATGCATTGCCTGATAGGGTTCTGCACTCAATGGCGAGAGTTCAGCTGCGGTCAATGCGTGTTTCATGGCCTCGCGAGAATCCTGAACCTGAGCCGCGAGAAGTCTTGCCCGGAGCAGATTTGGAGCGAGTGTTGCTGCCGCAATGGAGTATTTGTCAGCCTCAGTCTTCATATTTAATACATCTGCATAGCAATGGACAGCAAACTCATAGACTTCGATTTGAACATCCTGAGAAAGATTTTTCAGCGAAACGATATTCCCAATGACGCCTTTTAAGACAACCGGATCCTTGATGTTTGAAACCTTTTCTTTGATTTCCCTGAGAAGTTCCGGCTTCATTTCGACCAAAGCGACCGCCTCTTTGAGCACCTGAACATACCGTTCCTGATTGTTTATGACCTTATAAACATCGGCAAGTTTCATCAGAATGCGGAAATTCTCTGGCGGTTCGACGAGTTTGTTCAGACGAAGGAGAAGAGAAAGAGCATCATTGTATTTTCCGGCCTTTCGACAGATTTCGACCATCATTTCGATGGCGCGAACATCATCCGGTCTTGTTGTCATGACGGCCTGAAGCAGAGGCACGGCATTTTCGGGAGAGCCTAGGTGTTCAGCATAAAGTTCGGCGAGACAGAGACGGGCTTTGATTTCAAGTTCAGCGTCTTCGGCCTTGAAATCGAGAAGATTTTCGAGGCAGCGACGAGCCTCCTGCCAATGCTGCTGTGCGATCTCGATATTTGCGAGTTTCCATTGAGCCTCGACATTATCGGGATCGACATTGATCATCTGGCGCAATTTAACTGCGGCATAACCGGGATCGGCGAAATCTTTGATATAGATATCAGAAATCTGGATATATCGTTTATTGCGTTCTTCCGGTTTGAGGGCTTTGAGATGGAACTGAACGACGCAGTCGATGGCAGCGAGGTCTTTTTTCTGGCGCAAAAGCTCGAGGAGCATGTCGCAGATATCCATTCGCTGCGGAGCAATCATGAATGCCTTTCTGAGATATTCGATCGCAGTCTGGGGCTGATTGAGCTGATTTAAAGCGACTTTTGCGGCCTTGAACCAGGTCGTTGTCTGCATGGAACGATGAACCATTGCCTCGGCCTGCAGGGCGAGGAAACGGCAAAGCATCGTCGGATTGTTCAGTTTTTCGGCCATATTGGCGCCGATACGAAGGGCCGGCAAATGGGACGGGCAATCTTCGATAATTCGGCACAATTTTGCAAAAGCATCCTGGCTTGAAATGGGGAAAGTCGATTCAACGAGCGCAAGTTCGAGCTCAATTTTGTCGTCAAAAGACGCCGTTTTGACGCGTTTTTCGATGAACGGAACGAGGTTTGCCCGGCACGGTTCCATTGCTTCCAGACGTTCATTGGCGATCAGGTCATCCGGCATGAGTTCGACGCACGACTTGAGTGACGACACTTCGGTATCGAAAGCCCCGGCAAGACCCGAGAAAACGTGCGCAAAGAATGCGGACATATTGTAATCATGTGCCGCAATATATTTGTCTTTGTGATTGAGTGCGCCTTCGGCAAACAGGGCTGAAACCTCACCGTAATTGCTTCGTGCATACTGCGCATGAAGAAGCATAATGCGAGCCTCGATCGATTCCGGCGAGAGCGCAAGTGCAAGTTCAAGCGGATGAACGGCATCATCCGGATTGTTGAGAATACAGGTCTGAAGGAATGCCAGCGTAACGGCACAGGCACTCTTGGTATCCTGGTTTTTGGCCGTATTCGTAAAATCCTGAAGCAGATTGCTCAGTTCGACAACGCGTGATGTCGCGCCATAGAGCAGTGTCAGAAGGAAAACCACCGGCGTATATTCAGGATCGCTGTTCATCGCCATTTCGAGAATTGAAATGGCCTGTTCCGGTTCTTTGAAAAGCGTGAGAGTTTTGAGTGCAACTTTGAACAGAAGCTGACATTTGCGTCTCGGAACGGTAATGTTTTTCGACTTGGCGAGTGCCAGTTCATAATATCCGGCGAGATTTCCCGTGCGGCGATAAATGCTGTCCAGACGAGCACCGGCAATCAGATTGTCCGGATCGATCTTGAGGATTTCTTCGTAACATGTGACGGCATAATTCGCTTCCTGCAACCGGTTCTCGTAAATCTGTGCAAGTGAATTGAGCAAATGAACGCGATTCTGCGGCTTTCTTGTAACGGCAAGCTGTTCGTTGAGAATGTTTGTGAGCTCTTTCCAGCTCCTGGATTCGCGCAAAACATCTTCCAGTTCACGGAATATCGACAAAGACGTCGGGTTTTCAGTTCGCGCCTGTTTGAGGAAAGATGCTGCATACTGAAGATTATGCATCTTATATCGACAGATGTAGGCAATTCTGACCAGCAGATTGGCGCGTTCCGGCGCAGACGGACTCACATTCTTCTCATACAGAAGAAGCTCAATCTCTTCTTTCCAGTTTTTCATTCGCACCGCGAGTCGTTCCAGATTGTGAATGACGTGAATGTCATTGGGATAGATTTCACGGTACTGTCGATAGTAGGAAATGGCATTTTCCGGCTGCGAAAAGACGTAGTCGTAAAGGGTCGCAAGGGTATGAAGGATGGATGCACGGTTTCTGGCATCCTGAGTGACATCGAGTCTGGCGCGATACATTCGCGACAGGCCGTCGAAGTTATTTTTTGAACGATAGATATTTTCGAGATAATCGAAAGCCGTTCTCTGGCCGGGAACCAACTCGAGTGCGCGTTTGAAATAGCCTTCGGCCTCGTCATATTTCTTGAGAACATCGAAGCAGTAGCAGCCCATGGCTGCATATCTCGATGCGGCCTCCTGGGCCGGTGCCATCTCCGCAAAGCGACGCGTAAACGCCATCGCCTTTTCACTCCCCCCATCGCGATACAGAAGCTCCTGACAATACTCCATCACGAGGCGGTCCACAGGCCCCTCGCTGAAAAGTTCCTCCAGGATTTCGACGGCTTTGTCCGGCGATTTACCGTTCGTGTCCATGTTGATGGCACGAAGAATCGTCAGTTCATGTTTTTCACGAGCGATGTTCGTCGTTTCGATAAGCCGGATGAGGACTTCGTCAAGTTCTTTCCAGCGCGCCGGCTCATTCGTGTAGTTGTCGAGTCTGAGTTCGAGAGGAAGTGTGTCCTCGGGGAACAGCGCAATCGCTCTTTCATAAGCCGAATTAGACCCGACAAAATCGGACAAATGGTCCAGGGCAATGGTTCCTGCCAAAATCAGTGCGGAGTGCGCAACGGTCTTGTCTTTTGTGTCATTGGAAAAGGCCAATACACGACTGTAAAGCGACTGCCAGTTGTTGTGGCGAATGAAAATGGACATCGCATGCTGGAACGAATAGAGATGTCCAGGCTTGAGTTCCAATGCACACTGATAGCTGTCCAAACCGGCCATGCGTCCGGGATTCGCACTGCTTTCAAAGTCGCCCTTCATGCAGTGACAGGCTACCAGAACATTGACGTCATCCGTCAAACCGATGATGGTATCAAGCGTCGAAATGACTTCGGGAACGCGATGCTCGAAAATCAGAAGATGAAACAGCGAGCATACGGGGGAAATCAGCTTGGGCGCCAGGGAACATGCCCGATAGAGCATGGTAATGGCTTCATCGTGAAGGTTGGGATCCGAAAAATAGGTCAGAAGGGCACATTCCTCGAGAAGCGTTGCCTGTTCTTCCGACGTGATATTGGTGTCGATTTCCGACTGCAAAAGCGTCATGACGTCTTTGGTCTTGTTGTAAGCTCTTGCAATACGGCGAAGTTCATGAATGACGGTCCGGCTAAAACGGTTGGCATCAAGGGCGCGAAGGTAGCGAACGTAGGCGAGCTTTTCATAGCCGGTGTATTCAAGAATACGGGCAATCGCAAGCTGTATGGCGCATTCGCGCATTCCGTCGTGCATTCTGGCATAACGAATTTCATCGTCATAACCGTCGATAATCGCCTGAAGCTCCTGGGGAAGTCCCAGATTCTTTTCGAGACCGACTTCGGGATGTTTGGACCAGTCTGCCGCAGCCTCATCCTCATCCAAATCCAGTTCGCTCGGCATCAGATTGGGATCGAGAAAATCGTTGTCGGGCATTTCAACCCGGTACGATCCATCGAGCCACGACTCGGGGAGCACTGCATTTTCCCCGCTTTTATGCGGCACCCTGTCTTTGACCTCAACGGTTCCTGCCGCCGGAACATCCAGCTTCGAAAATTCTCTCGAAACCGCGCGCGACGTCGTCGTTTGTTCAGGAAGAGACGTTATTTCGTTCTCATCGACGAAGAAATTTTCATCGGTACTGACCTCTTCCGACTTCCCGATACTCTGACTTGGAGCCGCCGTCCCCTTGGAAGTCTGTTCAATCAGACTGGGCGAAGACTCAATCGGCATCTCACAGCGTGTTTCAACCGTCAGTTTGTCAATACAGGCCAAATCTGCAGTTTCATCGATCTGTTCGGTGATGGAAATGATCTCGGATTTGACGCCGATCAGGGTCGAAACGGAGGCTTCCGGCTCCCGTGTGTTGAGTTCTGCATTGAGGCTGACTGCCTCCTGATTGTTATGGATCTTTCCGGACTCAATATCGACCGGCCCGGATGCAGCTTTGGCGCCGCGCATGGGCGGTTCTTTGCGCGCCTGATGCGGTTTTATGCTCTGAGCTGCCTGAGCTTTCTGATGCGGCTTAATCCCCGTTGTGCCTTTTTCGGGTGTATTGGGCTTAATAATCGGGCGAACCCCGCCAACGCCCCCCTGTTTCATTTCATCGGAGGTTTTGACAGGCGAACCGCCGGGTTTGACAATAGGCGGCACCGAGGCTTTCTGCGCAACCAATCGCGCCTTGTCCTGCGTGGACATCGTGCCGACCGAAGCCAACTCGCCGCTCTCCGTCGAGCTGTTTTTGCCTTCATGAATGACCGGTCCGGAAATCACTTTCTTTGGCGCTGTTATCTTGGGTTGTGCATGAGGATTGGGTTTGGATTCTGACATCATTTTCTCCGAAAACAGAACACAATAACCTTTCTATTTTATTCTAAACCCGCACAATTCACAACGTTTAGATATCTGTTTCGGATTTTCCGGCCTATGCTGCGCATACGGCCTCCACGGCTGTTCTATGCGCTGCGCACATACGAACAGCCCACGGCGCTTCTCGCGTACGCGCCGTGCAAACCTCTGCCATCGCCCCACAAACACTGAACAAAACACAATTCTAAGGCAACAGAGGAAGCATCGTCAGGCAACCTCGGAAAAAACCATCCCTACCCAAAAATCTCTTCACGGCAGATCTTTTCTACCGACGCGCGGATCGATTCCACCGTTCCAGGTACCGTGCACGCCGCCGCATTCTTGTGTCCTCCGCCTCCAAATCGGGACGCAATTTCCGACACATCGATGTTCCCTCGCGAGCGAAAGCTCAAACGATACAGTTCCGTTTCCAGCTGCGTCAAAAATATGCTCACCTCAACCCCGTGAATGCTGCGCGCATAATTGATAAAACCATCCGTCATCACCCCGGAACAATGACACTTCTTAAGCATCTGACGATTCGCATGCAGACACGCAATCCGACCGTCCTCCGAAATCCACAACGTCTGAAGCACCAGTCCGAGAAGGCGGAGTTTTTCCGCCGGTACATTCTCATAGATATGTGACGCAATATCCCAGACATCGATATCGGTCGCCAGCAGGTACGAACAGACCCGCATGGCATCTGCCGACGTCGATGTATAGCGAAATGATCCCGTGTCCGTGATAATCGATGTATAGAGCGCAGAGGCAATATCCTTCGTCAATTCCACATGCAATGCCCCGCAAAGATGAAACAAAATCTCTCCCACAGCCGATGCCTTCGAATCGTGAAGATTGACGAGACAATCCTCATACGGAATGCTGTGATGATCGATATAAACACACGGACAATGGAGCTGTTCATGCGGAAATTTGCGCCCCAGGAGACTGGGATCCGCACAGTCCAAAACAATGCACAAATCGTAGTCAAAAGACGAAAGTTCACGAACGACCCACTCGGCTCCGGGAAGGAAATCAAACGTCTCCGGTATCGTATCGACGTTAAAAATCGTCACATCCTTGTGGAGCGAACGCAAAATATGCCCCATTGCAATCGCAGAACCGGCCGCATCGCCATCCGGACGACAATGCATCGTGACAAGAATTTTGCCTGCATTTTGAATAATGGGGACTATTTTATCAATATTGGGCTGAAGATGAGAGAGTCTGTCAAACATGGTACGGAAACCGCGTCTTTGCAACGGATAATCAATCCAGAGAAATAAGACATCGCAAAAATGACTTTTTAGCGACAAAAACGCGCCCTATATGACATTTTTACCGACAAAGTGCAAAGACAAGGATTTTTGCTTCAACAAAGGACAGGTCATCGGGGCTCTGCCCCGAACCCCGCTGGGGCTTTGCCCCAGACCCCACCAAAGGGCTGAGCCCTTTGGAA
>JAZRVP010000251.1:0-16994 GCA_045599245.1 Myxococcota bacterium | reverse complement strand
TCACTGGGCTCTGCGATGCCAGCCGTCCACCGGACGCCTGCCTTCTCGGCCCCCCCGGCTCTCGTCAATTTCTGCCTAAAAATTGCGAAATACTCTGCCATATTCAGTAGATATGTGAATTACCCTGGGTGAGTAGTAACGGCCCCCTCACACATTTTGAGGTTAAAATCTGTTATCAAATTATATTTTGATGTAATATGTTCGATTGCGCGCATTCTTTGACGTTTTCGCCATGTGCACGATACAAAATACACATTGCCTTAAGATATTGACATAAAACGCGTGCTTTGTTTCTTTTTCCATCAATATTTTATCGGCTTTTTGAGGCATCGTCATGAAAAACAAGTCTCTCTTCTGTTTTTTGATGAGTTCCATTATGCTGACAGCTTGTGAACAGGTGCCCATTTCCGGCTATTCCTGCCTCACTCCGTGCGACGATGACCAGGTCTGTTTCCTCGCTGAATGCATCTACCCCGAAGCAGATACCTGCAGTGAAGTCTGTGACACCGGTTACGCCTGTATTCGCGGCAATTGCGAATTGATTGACGAGCCCGATGATTCTAATCCTGACACCGGGGATTCCTGCAAATGCAATGACGATGAAGAATGCATCGACCATGAATGCATTAAACTCGATACCAATGAATGCAAACCCGAATGCGACTCCAATGAAGAATGCATCAACGGCGCATGTTTCCCAATTGAAGAACCTGAAAAATGCCTCCCGGAATGCAACGAAAATGAGTCATGCGCTGGCGGAATATGCGTTCCCAATGAGAGTAATGAATGCAAACCCGCCTGCGGGGCCAATGAATCGTGTGTAGAAGGAATATGTGTCCCCAATGAGAGTAATGAATGCAAACCCGCCTGCGGAGCCAATGAATCGTGTGTAGAAGGAATATGTGTCCCCAATCAGACCAATACCTGCAATCCCGCCTGCAATGCCGACGAAGTCTGTGAAAATAACATTTGCGTCAGTGCCTGCAAACCTGCCTGCGGGGCCAATGAAGTCTGTCAAAACAAAAAGTGCGTCAGCAAATGCAGCTCCGCCTGCGCAAGCGATGAAACCTGTGACAACAGCGGTAAATGTCAGCCGGTTTTGCCCTGCACGAAAAAATCCGACTGCCAAAACGGTCAATACTGTCACCGCGATCGATGTAAACCCATTCCAACCGTTGACTGCACCGACAACACCAAATGCCTGAACGATACCTATTGCAGCGGCGGCAAATGCACCAGTTTTGACAGTACTACCAAAAACATCTCTTCATGCTATTCCACCACAGCACCGGGCCTCTATGATCTCGACGTCCAATGCACATGGCAGGCTCCTTCCGGTTACACCATCGTCTCCTCACCCATCGTCATAAAAACTCCGTATAAAGGAAAAAATCACATCCTCATCGTGTCATTCCGCGTCACGGGACAGACCGCAGATCCCTCCTCATCCTGGGCCGCAGGACACGGCTGCGTCAAACGAAGAGGTGCCATTCATATCCTTGACGGTGAAACATGCAAGGAGGTCGCAAAAATCGATCTTCCCTCCGGTTCTCAGAAGCTATCCTCCGGCACAGTCGTCGCCGCCGCCGACTTTAACGGCGACGGAAACGTCGAACTCATTACGCGCTCCGAACAGTCACCCGATAACTCCGGTACAACGAAAAATTATATTCGCATCTACAAATGGAACGGCTCCGAATACAAAAGCAGTGATCCCATCGAAACCAAACACATGTACGATTTCGGAAGCCTCTCCATTCACAAGGCAAAAGACGGAACGCCTCTCGGCATTTTCGGATCCGATGTCTTTAACCTGAGCACCGCAAAACGCGTCGCAACCAAAGATTCCGCAAGTGCCATCGCCCCCGTCGCACCCGCAGTCGATATCGATAAAGACGGCGACCTCGAACTCATCGGCAACAAAACCATCTTCAGGTATTCCACAAAATACGAAACCGCTTACGAAAACTATACGAGTTTTACCGCCTACTCATCCTACTCCGGGTTCAGCTATTCACACCTGGATTACATGCACTTCGCTTTTGCCGATTTCGGCACCGTCACCGACGGAAAACTCGATCCCAAAACACTTGACGGCATTCCCGAAGTCGTTCTTTGCAGCTCCAAAGGCCTCAACATCGTTTCCCCCGTCAAAGGCAGCAAAAAATCAAAGGTCGTCTTCTCGGAAACAACCGCGACAAAACTCGGCCCATGTGCCGTTGCTGACTTTGACGGCGACGGCCTTCCGGAAGTCGCCGCTGTCGGTGCAAAAGGCACGTATCTGTTCGATCCTCAGTGTGCCGCCGGCACAGATGGCTGCAAAGCCGCCGGTATCAAATGGCTTAAATCAAATTCCAACAGCCACTCTCAATACATGTCCGTGAGCGGCTTCGATTTCAACGCCGACGGCGCCGTCGAAATGCTCGAATCCCTCAACGGCTACTTCCACATTCTCAATGGTAAAACCGGCGCAGTACTCGCTTCTGCCTGGCGTCCCATCGAGATGAAACGATACGAATGGTTCGAAAATCCCGTCGTTGCAGACACCGATAACGACGGCTCCGCCGAAATCGTGCTCACGAAAACTCAAATCACCAACGACGGTAACCCCGCCTCCGTCGATGCCGCTGATAAAGGCGTCTCCTGCACATCAGACAGTGACTGCATTTCCGGTTCCTGCAAGGAAAAACGCTGCCGATGCACGAAAGACGCTCAATGCAACGGATCCGTCGCCGCTTACAAATGCACCACCATGCCTACCGATGACGGAAACGGAAAAGTTTGCCGTGCTCAACCCGTCAGCGGTGAAGGAAATGACGGCATTCGCGTCCTCAAACATCGTAAAGATGCCTGGCCTGCCGCCAGAAATATCTGGAACCAATACAATTATTACATTTCAAATATCAACGACGACGCCACACTCCCTCTGCCCGCAGAAACTTCAGCCAAATTCAAAGACCCGAATTACAACGCCTTCCGCGTTAATCTCAGAACCGGTAACGTGAACGGCTCGAAAACAAATCTCGCCGATATCACCGCTAAACTCGATTACGATACACTTCTGTCCGGCGGCGCCATCCACGGAACCCTCTGCAATCGCGGTCTTCAAACCATTCCATCCGGTGTTTCCGCTGCTTTCTCATATACCGTCGGCTCAAATTCCACTGCAATCTGCTCAGCCAAAACAGCCAATGACATTGCCTCCGGCGCCTGTCTCGACATCTCCTGCCCGACTTCGGTTACCATTCCCAACGGCGCCGTCGTTTCACTCATTCCGGACACCGTCTCTGCCTCCTGCAATAAACTCAACCATCAAGGTCAGCTGACCTGGTAACGCATTACATCCAGTCGGGGAAGCATGGTTAGGCAGCCCAAAAAATTTATATAACTAAAAATATTGCGGATTCTTAAGGGCTCAGCCCTTAAGCGGGGGCCGAGGATTTTCGCCATCCTGTGAATGGCGAAAAACACAGAGCCCAGTGAGCAAATGAAATGAACGAGTTGGAGAGCCGACAGGCTCGGGAAGCGAAGTGCATTTCATATTGCGAACCTCGCAGGGGCAGAGCTCCGGCTGAATAGTAACGCTTTCTTTTTTTTTGCTTTTTTCATTGAGGTTTATCCTCGCTTTTGCTTTAACAAATTCGGTTTTTTGATTGATAACTTCTTCTCATTAAGGTGACATTATGGCCGTTTTATCAAAATATGCTTCAGCCAAAACTGCCGCTCAAAAGTCTTCCGTTTCAAAGACGCCCGCTCGCGGCAGCAATTCATCAAACATCACCAAACAGGACAATCCCATCGGCACCGCACAAGTTACCTGCAGTGCGCTCAATGTGCGTCAGGGACCCGGCACAAATCACCCTCGTGTCGGCGGCCTCTCAAAAGGAAAGACCATTCAGGTTTATGAAGACGCCGGTGACTGGATCAAAATTGCCTACGGCACCGGATACGGTTACGTCTGCCAAAAATACACAACTTTTAAAGACGCTTCGTCCCCCGTCGTCGAACCCACGCCGCAGCCTGAAACGCCTCAGCCGCAGCCTGAAACGCCTCAGCCGACCAATCAAACCGGTAAAGTCATCAACGTTTCCTCCTCTCTTAACGTCCGTCAGGGCCCCAGCACAAATCACACTGTCATCGGCTCCCTCTCAAACGGTCAGTCCGTTACCATCCTCGGAAAAGAAGGAAACTGGTACAAAATCGAATACGGCAGCTCCGTCGGTTACGTCTCCGCTGACTATATTCAGGTCACTGGAACCGCTCCCGTCGTCGAAACACCTCCCGCTGTCGAAGACCATAACACGGACTCTTTCAAAGTCGTCATTACCGCTTCATCACTCAATGTCCGCGAAGGACCCGGCACGAACTACGGTAAACTCGGCGCACTCGCAACCGGCGAAACTGTCATCGTTCACGAAACAAAAGACGGCTGGTATCGCATCAGTTACAACGGAAAAGACGGCTGGATCAGTGCCGAATACGCCATGAAAGTTTCCGGCGATGGAACTCCCGGCGGTGTTTCCGCAAATTCCGGAACCATCGACTACAAACAGTTTGACTCCCGATGGGGCAGCCTCCCGTTCACAAGCACAAATAACGCTTCCCAGACTTACGCTTCAAGTGCCTGTGGCCCAACATCCACTGCCGACTGCATCTGGTCTCTCAAAAATAACACCGTCACACCGGTCACCCTCGGAACTCTCTGCGTCGAAAATGGACACCGTACCGCTGATAACGGCACCGCCTGGTCTTTCTTCCCGTTTATCGCCGGGCTCTACGGCCTCTCCTGCACCGAAACCACCAACATGGAAACCCTTCGAACCGGACTCGCTAACGGCGGTCTCGCTGTCTGCTCCATGAGCAAAGGTTACTGGACAAACGGCGGTCACTACATTTGCGTCTGGAAATACAACGGATCCACCGTCTATGCTAACGATCCCGCTTCCTACGACCGAAAATCTCAGGACAGCACTAACTTTAAAAGCCAGATGCGCAATATGTGGATTTTCAAATAAGAAATTCACTTCTTCGTTTGGGGGCCGTGCTATCTGCGATACGCACGGCCAGAGCCGCTATCGATAAATTGATACGCGGCTCTTTTTATTTGCCGCACAACCGACGCACTTCTTCAACACTTAGACCTCGACGTGCGGCATAATCAGCCCATTGATCCTCACCGATATTCCCCATCCTGAAGTATTGGGCTTCCGGATGCACAAGCGTCATCCCGCATACCGACGCCAGCGGCTTCATCATATATCCCGACGTCAGTTCAATCCCCTGTTCATCGCCTTTCGTCCAGCGAAGAACTTCTGCCTTCTGGCTGTGATCCGGACTAATCGGATATCCTATCGCCGGCTTGATATAATGTCCTATCGGCGCGACAATCCTCTCGTGCATGACTTCGTTTCCTGCTTCGACCAGCGCCGTCGAAAGCGTCACTCCTGTGAGTTTCGCCTCTTCTTTATCCATGCCCTCGATTTCATCCAAATCACCGACTTGCGTTGTCACCGAAAACAGCCCAATCGCCCCGCCTTCTTCCTTCACATAATCTGCCAGACATAACGAATCACGGTTCGCTTCCTGCACGCGAAATCCATATAACACGCCCATTTGAGCGTCATGCTCATCCGTGAGCACGATGTCGTCAACGCGCCGTCTGGCTCGCAAAAAAATCAAATGCCCCCTTGTCTTCAAACATCCTTTTGCCGCCGCGCATGCCGCCAGTTTTCGCATCTTTTCTTTTATGCCTTCATCTCCTTTTTCGGCATGAAGCACGCGGCACACATATCCCCAGTCAATGCGTTCGACCAGTTCATTCGCATCCCACTCAAATACTTGAAGACCTTGTTCAATTTCACGCTCAAGCCTTTCCTGGATGGTCGGTTCAAATTCAAACTTTGGCGCAGCCAGACGGCATGCTTCCAGGCTTCTCAGCGGTATCACCTGATCGCTTTTTTCAACGAGTTCCCGATGGCGATTTTCAATGGCTTCGATGGCGTTACACCGCGTTTCTGAGTCGAGAAGCGATGCCAAAACCCCGGGCATGCGTGATGCATCAGCAACGTGACACACCACACCCGGCGCATACGCCGGCGCCAGTTTTAATGCCGTGTGCAAATCTCCCGTCGCTGCACCTCCGACGAGAAGCGGTACATGGATATTCGCGATTTTCAATGCTTTTGCGACATCCTCCATCACTTGCAGCGACGGCGATATGAGGCCGCTTAAACCAATCGCATCGACTTCAAAAGCCTTGGCTTCACGAACGATTCGATCCGTTTCCACCATCACTCCCAAATCGATGACCTCATACCCATTACAAGACAACACGATGCCCACGATATTTTTTCCAATATCGTGAACATCCCCCCAGACCGTTGCCAGCAATATCTTCTTGCGATGAACACTGCCTGATGCTTCGGCTTCGTTCAAGTCCAAATAGCCGATTGCCTGTTTCATCAATCTTGCGGCTTTCACGATTTGAGGAAGGATCATTTCACTTCGTCCAAACCGATCTCCGACTTCATTCATCGCATCCATCAGCGGGCCTTCGATGATTTCAAGACCTGACATCGTCTCTTTTAACGCCCCGATATCACTTTCCAATGTCTTCGAAATCCCGTGGATAAATGCATCTTTGAGCCGTTCTGCCGGCGTTTTTTCAGCCGGTTTATCCTCGGATGCTGCTTCTTTTGATGTTCCGGTCTTCCCTTCGGGCTCATGGGAATGCATCCAGTTGAGCATCATTTCGAGGGCTTCTGGGCTGCGATTTTCGACGAGTTCATCTGCTAGTTTAGCCAATTCCTCGCACGGTTCCGCATATTTGGCCGGATTCGCGATGACCATGCTTAAGTCCCTTCCGGCATGTTTTAAAAACGAACGATGAATGGCCCGACGAATATCATCGCGTCCCCTGAACGAAAACGAAAGATTGCTCAGTCCGCCAACAGTCATCAAGCCCGGAAACTTTTCGCGCATTGCACGACACGTTTCGATGAAGCTTACGGCCTGTTCGTTGTGTTCTTCAAGCCCGGTACCAATCGCCAAAATGTTCGGGTCAACCGCGATATCGCTGACTTCAAAACCGACGCGCTCGATGAGAAGTCGAACAGCTCGCGACAGAATGGCAATTCGCCGCGTCGTGGTTGTCGCCTGACCTTCCTCATCAAATGCCATGACAACAACGGCGGCACCCAAAGCTCTTATTTCGCGAGCCTGCGACAAAAACTTTTCTTCACCGACTTTTAGACTGATTGAGTTCACGAGACTTCTTCCCGGACACTCCCTCAGTCCCCGCCGAATGACCTCGAAATCACTGCTGTCAAGGCATATCGGGTATTGCGAAATTTCCGGTTCTGCTGTCACTCTTCTTAAAAATTCCTGCATCATGGTTGGCGCATCCAGCATCGCATCATCCATGCATACATCGATTAAATGCGCCCCTGCATGCATCTGACTGCGAGCCGTATCCAGGGCCTCTTCCCATAAACGCTGCTCAATGAGCCGTTTGAATTTTTTCGATCCCGTCACATTGGCGCGTTCTGCAATGACAAATCGTTCATCACAACGTTTCACACATTCAAGACCGCTGAATAAATGCGATCGTCCGTTCTCCGGACAAAGAACTCGCGCCGGAATCCCTGCGGTAGCACGTTTTATCGCTGCAATATGTTCCGGGGTTGTCCCGCAGCATCCTCCTGCGACATTCAAATACCCATGGCGCCCATATTCCGCCATTTTCTGCGCCATTATTTCGGCATCATCTTCATAATTTCCTGTTTCATCCGGCAATCCTGCATTTGGATAACAACTGATTCCGATTCCACCCGGCACGAGAGATTGCAGCTCACAAAGATATTTCTCCATCTTCTCAATGCCAAAACTGCAGTTCAACCCAATGCTCAACGGATGATATGGACGCATCGACGAGACAAATGCCGACAAGGTCTGACCATTTAACAAATGCCCGGCATCATCAGCCAATGAAGCTGATATCATCACTGGTATCTCGCATTTCACGCGATTTTCGACTTGTTTCAGTGCATAAAGAGCCGCTTTGGCATTCAGGGAATCAAATATTGTTTCGAGCAAAATGACATCGACACCGCCCTCAATCAATGCCTCAATTTGCTCTTCATAAGCCGCACTCATTGTGTTGAAATCGATCGAGCGCGCCTCCGGATGATCGACATCCACTGCCATCGAAAGACTCGCATTGGTCGGTCCGATCGATCCCGCAACAATACATGGACGTCCGGTCGACTGGGCTGCTTTTTTTGCTATACATGCCGCCTGAACATTCATTTCACGAATACATGATGTCAATCCATATTCACCTTGCGATATACGATTGGCGTTAAACGTACAGGTTTCAATGATATCAGCTCCGGCTTCGATATAAGCTCGGTGTATCGATTCGATGACCGCAGGCTGCGTTAAAACGAGGATATCGTTGTTCCCTTTTAGACACTTTGAATGCTGGCTGAAGCGTTCCCCGCGATAATCGCTTTCCGTCAAATGATGGCGCTGAATCATCGTGCCCATGCCGCCATCCAGAATCAATATTCTTCGACCATAACCAGCTTCTTCAAATTGTTTTATCATTTCTTGCTTTGTTCTCGTTTCATGCAGTTGTTGTGAATAAAAGCGATATACCGTCCATCACATGAAATAGTACATCACCAAACCGGTACCGGCGGCTATTAATATCAGTGTTGCAAAGCCATAAAATAGCACTTTTACAAATGCGCCGATATGCACTTTAAAATCATGAATACTGAATATTATTCGATGAACACAATGAAACGCTGTTCCAAATATAATTAATAGCAAGGCGAGTGCGCCCCACCAGTGTTTCATTACTTCCAGAATATGAAAGTTTTGATGACCATCGCTCAATCCTGCTATGATCATACAAATCAGCAATGCCGGCATGGCAAATGCGATTACCATTCCGCCAAAACCAAACATTCCCCAAAATATGGGTTCTTTGGATCTCTTAAATTTGTCTATTTCATGCGTTTCCATTTTTTATCTCACGCGAATGTCAAGGCACACACAATCAATACCGATGCAACGATTGTCACGATATATAAACTGCCGCTCAATGCCCACTCAGGAACAAGCCGGGTATTTGCCGGGTCTTTACTTGTAAATATTCTGACGCCTTTGGGAAATATCTTATACCATGTGTATATATGATAGCTTGCTGCAAACAGGCTGACGATATTTAATGCAATCACCCACGGGTTCGACAGCAATGATGATATTCGAGTTTGAGCATCCTGCAATAGTGCCGCTTCTATCACGATCATGGTCAGTTCGATGCAAACCCATAAATTAAACAAGGCTGTTGATTCGCGAATCATATACCAGATATAGGATCGACGTTTCATCCACCAGTTGCTTTTCACTTCCCTCACATAGGGTTTTCTATATTTTTTTTCTTCCATAGTCTTGTTATTTTTTTCTCTTTATCAGATGTTTCAAAAAATCGACGGCACTTTCTTCTTTTCCCAGCTGAATGGCCGCTGCAGGATCGACCAATTTAGGACATACTTCGGTGCAGTATCCAACCGATGTGCAGCTCCAAACGCCTTCTTCCTGGCTCATCATTGCCGTTCTAACTTCTGAATGATGATCGCGGCTGTCGTGATTAAAACGATACAACATGGTCAATGCTGCAGGGCCGATAAACGACGGATTGAGCTTATATTGAGGGCATGCTGCATAACAGCAGCCGCATTGGATGCATTGAGAAAACTGACGATATCGTTCCATTTCCTGCGGCGTCTGGCGGCCTGCCACATGTTCCGTCTCTTCTTTTGCTCCTTCTTTCGGCACGATATACGGATGGATGCGTTCACATTTCTCCAGCATATCCGATATATCGGTTACCAAATCGCGTTCGATCGGAAAATTTTCCAGCGGCTCGATCCGAATCTCACCGACCTTCGCATAATCACGAATAAATGTCTTGCACGCCAGTCTCGGTTCTGAATTGATGATCATCGCGCATGATCCGCATATTGCCATACGACACGACGATCGATAGCTCAAATCCGGACAAATATTATCTCGAATATAGTTCAATCCATCCAAAACCGAAGTCTCATGACGCCATGGAACGTCATAAGTTTCAAAATGCGGCGCATCATCCGTTTCCGGACGATATCTTAACACCTGATATTTGATCCTGTTTTCATTCATGACTTATTTCCACTCTTTTCTGATGTGCCGCCATATACTCGTTTACCGGGTTGATAACGCGTGATCACGACATCGCTGTACGATATCTCCGGACTTTTTCCCTCGCGATAAAATGCCAGACTGTGTTTGAGATAATTTTCATCATCCCGTTTCTGATAAGCTCCCTCATTGCCATCAAGCCGCTGATGGCTGCCTCTCGATTCCTTGCGATTTAAAGCCGATTTTGCCATACATTCTGCGACATCCAACGTATATCCAAGTTCCAGAAGGTGAATCAGTTCGTAATTAAATACTCTTCCGGTTCGATCATGTAATTTAATCTCCTGATAACGTTGTTTTAATGATTTCAATGTTTCAACGGCGTCGGTCATTCCGGTTGCATCGCGATATATTCCGACATTTTTTTCCATTGTCGATGCCATGGCGTCGTGAATAGACGACACACTGTCATCGTTTTCGCCATCCTCAAAACGTTTCATGACGTTTTCTTGTGCCTGTACTGCGAGTGATTTGACGCATTCTTCAGTCTCATCATCCGTTTCCTGTGAATATCGAGCTGCCTCATCTCCCGCAACATGGCCAAACACAAGGATTTCAGCCAGTGAATTTGAGCCAAGACGATTCGCTCCGTGAAGACCAACACTGGCACATTCTCCGGCGGCATATAGTCCCGGTTTGCGGGTTTCTGTACGAATATTTGTTTCAATTCCCCCCATTGTATAATGAACAACCGGGCGAACCGGTATGGCTTCTTTTGCCGGATCGACGCCGACATACGATTTGGCAAGTTCACAGATTTGCGGCAGTCTTTCATGAAGTCGTGTACTCCCCAAATGCCGCAAATCGAGAAGAACGACATCACCTGTCGGCGTCTCAAGCGTCCTTCCCTTTTTCTGTTCATGCCAGAATGCCTGAGACAATCGATCGCGAGGTCCAAGTTCCATCGTCTTTCTTTGGGGCTGACCGATTGGCGTCTCCGGTCCCAAATCGTAATCCTGCAAATATCGATATCCATCTTTATTCAATAATATGCCGCCCTCCCCTCGGGCTGCCTCTGTGATTAACAGGCCCGATCCCGGCAGGCCTGTCGGATGATACTGTACAAATTCCATATCTCGAAGCGGAACACCGTGTCGGTAGGCCAATGCCATTCCATCACCTGTTACGATTGTTGCATTGGTCGTAAAACGATAAGCCTGGGCAGCACCGCCGGTTGCCATGATTACCGCATGTGTTTTCACAATACGAAACAGCCCGTTATGAAGATCGTACGTCAAAACACCGCATATCTTCCCGTCTTTCTCAAGCAAATCTACGACAAAATGTTCATCCAGGCGGCGAATATTCTCAAATTGAACCGATGTCTGGTACAACGTATGAAGGATATGAAATCCCGTGCGATCTGCGGCAAACCATGTTCGAGGCACCTTCATGCCGCCAAAATTTCTGACGCAAACCTCACCATTTGCCTGTCGGCTCCATGGACATCCCCAATGTTCGAGATCGATCAATTCATTCGTTGAATGTTCGACAAAATAATCGACAACATCTTGATCACAAAGCCAGTCACCACCGGCAACCGTATCCTCAAAATGAAGTTCCATACTGTCGTCTTTGGATATCACGCCAGCGGCGCCGCCCTCGGCTGCAACGGTATGACTCCTCATCGGATACACTTTTGATATCAGAACGACTTTTACGCCTTTGTGCTGAGCCGCTGCAATCGCCGCTCTCAGCCCCGCGCCTCCCGCGCCTATGATCGCCACATCTGCTTTAATGATTTCCACTTTCTGCTCCTTTAATGGGACTTTTTTATCCCAAAATAATCGGCTCTCTCTGTCATATTACGAAAATTTTGACCACTTTATTTCACCCATTTTTCTCTTTTATCTTTCATCAGACTCTTTCCTTTCATTGGTCGCTCATTTGACTATATCATCATTTTAGAGTACTAAATCTCGTCTTTTGGGGGGCTTCTTTCTTAATCATGAGGAAAATATATATGAATCTTTCATTTAAAGTCTTTCTTGCTTGTCTTTTCATGACTCTTATCGCCTTTTCAACAGGCTGTTCCAGTTTAAAACACGCCAACGCAAAAGATCGTTACATCACCAATCAAATGCAGAATTATACATTTGGTACTTCATGTGCAAACGTCATGGCCGGAGCCAAACAACTTCTTTTCACAAATGGTTATCAGGTCAAAGGCGCTCATGCGACCAATTCAATGGAAACAGAATGGGGTATGATTGACGCCAATGTTGCTCGCCGTTATCTCGTCACAACCCTTTCAAATACAGCCGGTCAGTGTTCTGTTCACTTCGATTACGTTGAAGAAACCCACCGTCCTGACATGGCTCCGACGAGCATCGTCGGACGTGATTATGTCATGGAATATACACTTCTCAGACGGCTTGAACCCGAGTCTTGGAGAACCATAGAAACTGCTGCTGAAGCCTATGCCGATGCTCATGACGATTGATCATGTCTATTTTCCTCAATACCTATCGTAAAGCACAATCACCGGAACAAACCCATTTTTGTCCCGGTTGCGGCCACGGCAATATCCTCAAATTTGTCGATAATGCGATTTCGAAACTCGATATTGCTAACCAGACTATCTGGGTTTCTCCCGTCGGCTGCGGCGGCCTTACGGACTCCTATCTTTCCATTTCACACATACTCGCCCCTCACGGGCGAGCAAGTGCCGTGGCAACTGCAGTCAAGAGAACGCATCCTGATGCCGTTGTTATTGTTTCTCAAGGCGATGGAGACTTGGCTTCTATTGGTTTCCTCGAAGCTATTCATGCTGCAAATCGTGGAGAGAATTTCACCGTTTTCTTTATTAATAACGCCAATTTCGCCATGACCGGCGGTCAAATGGCTCCGACGACACTCCTCGGACAAAAAACGCCAACATCCCCTCTCGGACGACTGCTTCCAGAACATGGTGCCCCCCTCAAAGTCTGCGAGATCATCAATCAACTTGAGGCTCCCGCATTCATTGCTCGCGTCGCAATTGGTTCCGATTCTCAACTCATTGAGGCTGAAAAAATTATCCACAAAGCCATCGACAACCAAATCCATCACGTCGGATACAGCTTCGTTGAAATTCTTTCACCTTGTCCATCCAATTGGCATTGTTCCCCTCTCGAGGCTCGCGAACGCGTTGTTTCTGAAATGACCAAAACCTTTCCTCTTGGAATTTTTCGGGACATTTCTCAACAACCGCTCATCGAACAAAGGCTGCCCATTACTGCCTATACACCAGAGGGAGTCATTGCTCCTTACGAGGCACTCGCAAAACCTACCGATGTTGCCACGATGCCTCCGATTCAAATTCAAAATCTTACATCGATTTGCTTCGCCGGTTTTGGTGGACAAGGCGTCCTCACCCTTGGCAAATGGCTGGCAAAGCTTGCTCTGACATCCGGTCTCCAAGCCACATGGATTCCATCATACGGTCCGGAAATGCGCGGTGGATCGGCAAATTGCTTTGTTAGAATTGACCATAATTCCATCAGTTCACCTATCGTCGACAATCCAGATATCCTTTTCGCGATGAATCAGCCTGCCATTGATGCCTTTCTTCCTAAGTTACGTCCTACGGGCACACTCGTTTACGATGTCGACTCTGCGACGCTTCCTGATGAATGTTCAGTGCAAAACATTATCCCCGTACATGCAGTTCAAACCGCAAATGCACTCAATTCATCCAAGTCCGCCAATCTCGTCATGCTTTCCGCATGGTTAAAACACATCGGCGCCAACATGAGTGCTGTTCAAACGTCACTTTTTGACGACATCAAAGATAAAACTGCCGCCCAAATACTGCTTGCCTAAGGAACCTCTGATTAAAGATGTTTTTGGGGGCTTTGCCCCTGTCCTTAGTTCGCAACATGAAATGAACTTCGTTTCCCGAGCCTGTTGATCGAGGCGTTGTGCACAACGCCTCGACTGGCTGTTCATTTCATTTGCTCACTGGGCTCTGTCTTCAGTTTTGGAATTCAGAAATAGAGCCACGATTTCATTGCAGGGGTGAGCGATTCATTCTGCAAAAAAAGTTTTAATTTCTTCCTCGCTGTAACCACGATTGCGTAGCTTCTTTTCAGTGAGTTTTCGCTCTTCTTCTCTGCCTTCTTCTCTGCCTTCTTCTCTGCCTTCTTCTCTGCCTTCTTCTCTGGCTGAGGCCAGTTCACTGGCTTCGTCATGTAAGCGTTTTTCGCGTCTTCTGGCTTGTTCCTTGAGCTTTTCATCACCACTGAGCTCACGAAGAATCAACGTGGCTTTATGAAGGATTTGATCGTCCTCGAACATTTTTAGATCCTCTTCGGTTTTGGAATTCAGAAAATAGAGCCACGATTTCATTGCAGGGCTGAGCGATTCATTCTGTTTGACACACGAAGTCGTTTCGTCTGCTTCTGATGTCTCACTTTGACTGAGTTTAACAAATTTTCTGAGTTCAAAAAAGTGCAAGTGCATCTTATCCGAGAAGATTTCATTCGTCCCCTTTATCACGGGGATAATCTCGGTGTGTGCCTCTTTACGGTGTTCAAACAAATTGAAATCCAAAATATTTATCGTCACCGCTTTGGGGAGTGATAAATATCTGTCTCCTGATTTCAACGACGACGTGTATAACTTTGCCCAATAAAACAGCGTTCGTTCTTTGAAGCCTTTGAATTTTCTGACCTGAATTTCGATATCGATTTTCGTCTCATTCATCCAGAGGTTCAAGTCGATACGACTAAATTTGGCATCGATATCCTCCGGCATTTGTTCCGTATTCATCAGTTCAATATGCGTGATGGATTCAACAGGAAGCGACATCATGGCTGCAACAAAATGTTGCAGCAAATCCAAATGCTCAGAAAAAATCTTCTTAAAAACAATATCCAGTTTCGGAGACAAAATTTCCATCGACATACATTCTCCTTATAAAAAACACCAAAACCATCCCGTTCCCTTTGCAAATCAATCTCATTTCCTGCAGAAAGGTATCCAGCAAGGCCAGAGGGATGAAACGCCCACTTTATATGATGCCATCGAGAATCATTTGTTACACTTCGACGGTCGATTTTTTTAATTTTTTGTTGCAGGCTTTCATGAAACGAAAACCGTGTTCAAATGCCACAAACGTCTTATCGCCGCATAAAGCCTTGACTTCCTCATTATTGGATGAGTCGTGATGGGGGGATAAAGAGGATAGGATTTAATTATTTCCTAACGAGCCTCCTACAAATCCAACCGTCCAAAGGACGCTGGATTTTTCTTTTTTTGCTCTCATTTGGGAAAAATAACCAATATTATTTGTTAAAATATAAGTTTGCCGCAAGCGATTTCATCTATTTTTAAACAGAAATAATCACGTTGATTTGTTGTATCGAAACCGTCAATTTTTAAGCCATTATTTAAGCAGGAATTAATTACATTAGATAAAATGGATGTGTTAAGACCAGTGTCATTGCAAAAAATATTTAAACTGTCGTGAGAAATGCAATTTAAAAACTCCTTATCACAAATCCTTGCCATACGATTCTCACATGTCAAAGAATAATCACAAGTGGTAGTAATCGAACAATAAGCGATATTTTTACTATTAATTCTACAATTATATCTGCATTTACCAGATATTTGATTTTGCCATATTTTGTTAGAGCAAACTTGAGGGATGTTTTCAAGGCATCTCATTGTATCGTTTTTACAATCTTCCAGTTTGTTATCAATACAAATCTTATCATTTGATATATTAGCCTCTGTTATACAGCCAACACCATCTTTTTCAATACAGCTATTTACAACGTAATTAGTATTACTGAATGTAAAGCATGATTCCTCCAGTGGGCAGCTTCCCGTCATATTGGATGAGAGCGTTGAATTATTAATACAAATATTCTGTCTGTCACATATTTTTGTTTCCGTATTGTTATCCCTGTTGGCTTTTTTTACAGTAAATTTTCAGCCTTTATATTGATCTTCAACACAAAGAAAATCGCGTTCGCCATTATTTAGTTTGCTAGTGGAATTATCATCATTGATGTTTGATAAATTGATATCCAATATGGAGTTACAAGTTTCCACGTTGTCAATATTATCACAATTAGAATAATTTGGGTTACATCGTTTAACCAATCCTGCTTCACAAAAATAAACAAAATCGCAATTTCCAAACGAACAGTGTGCTTCATCATTATTATCTAACGTGCATTCATATCCTTCATTACATTTTACATCACTATTCCAATGCCCATTTATACACATTTGAAGCGTTATATTATCAGAACCGCACTTCGTTTCGCCTGACCGACACTCTTGCTTACATTTATCACCCTCACAGCCGACATCCCCGCAATCATTTCCTTCGCTCCATTCTCCATCCTCTTCGCAGGTAAATTCCATATTACCTTCGCACTTCGTTTCGCCTGACAAACACTCTGGCTTACATTTATCACCCTCACAGCCTGCCACTCTACAACTTTTTCCTTCTTTCCATTCACCATCCTCCTCACAGGTAAATTCTTTATTGTTGTCGCATTTGGTTTGGCCTTTCTGGCACTTTTCTTCACTTATTATTTCGCGGCAATTTCTTCCATCCTTGTCACAACCGTATGGACAGGGATCGGTTTGCTCCAAATGATTATTCTGACATTCATAAATTGCGCAACCTGAAGTATCACAATGGCAAACCTGTTGACCTGTTTCGCAAGATTGATCAACGGAATTAATCTGTAGGCATGAATCATTCGTTGGATCGCAGCCATTTGCGCATTCAGTGACTATTT
>JAZRVP010000250.1:0-6504 GCA_045599245.1 Myxococcota bacterium | reverse complement strand
CGAACCCAGTTTGCGGAAATCACCAATGTGAAGCCGGGGAAAACTGCTCAAACTGCCCGAATGACTGCGATTCATGTTCTTCAACACCCGTCTGCGGAAATCACCAATGTGAAACCGGGGAAAACTGCTCAAACTGCCCGAATGACTGCGGTTCATGCTCTTCAACACCCGTCTGCGGAAATCACCAATGTGAAGCCGGGGAAAACTGCTCAAACTGCCCGGACGACTGCGGTTCATGCTCAGCCACAACCTTTTGCGGTAATCACCAATGTGAAGCCGGGGAAAACTGCTCAAACTGCCCGAATGACTGCGGCATTTGCCCCACGTCTTGCGGAAACAAACGATGCGAAAACGGTGAAACCTGCAGCAACTGCCCGGATGACTGCGGCGTTTGCCAAACAGTATGCGGCAACAATCAATGCGAAACCGGCGAATCTTGCAGCACTTGCCCGTTTGACTGCGGTGCCTGTCCAATAGTCTGCGGAAACAATCACTGCGAAACCGGTGAAACTTGCACCTCTTGCCCAAATGACTGCGGACCATGCGAGTATTGCGGTGACGGCACATGCCAGACAAACGAAAACTACACATCCTGCAAATCAGACTGCGCCAGCCTTCATCCCTGTGCCAATGGTTGTCCGGACAAAAGGGTCTTTCTCTACACCGGAACCCCATATTCTACCTTCACGTCTCAGGATGTCGACAATTTTGGCCTCACACACTTCATCCTCTGTGCCTCTGCAAACTACACCACTTGGGGATATGGCGATGCAAACAACCGCTTCCCAGGACTCATTCAACAAATGGTCAATGCCCTCGATGTTATCATTCAGTCCACCAATGGACAGAACAAACGCGTTTGGATCGGCACGCCAATGATGCAGGATCCAAAGGATTTTGCCTATTCCGGCTATAAATATTACGGAAAAACTTCTCAATTTTTCCAAGTTCATGAAAAAATGTTTATACAATATATTGATGACCTGCGCATCGCACTCGGCCCAGAAAAATGGAATAAATATGTCGCCGGAATCTATATGCACAGTGAAGAAATTTATGGAGCTAACTGCAATCTTTCCGTCAATGCATCCAAGTTTCTTGAACATCCCCATATTAAACTATTTAATACCATCTCTGAATATGTTCACAAATCATATTCTTCTGGCGGTAAAACATGGAATGCCGTTCAATTCCTTTGGTCTCCATATTATCCGACAAGAAGCGACTCTCATCCCAATGGTATTTCCAATGAGGCTGAATATATTCAAAATTTCGGACTCATAACCAATAAAACAAATATATTCGACGAAGTCCTTCTCCAGGCCGGCCATTACTTCCATTCTACGGATAAAGTCAGCAATACGATCAATCTCGATGCCATAAAAGAAGGTACTAATAAACAGGCTGTCACATGGCGATGTGATCAAAATAATCAATATGTTATCGTTGATAATGTCTCAAAACCATCCAAAACATCAAACACTCGCGTCGGTGTTCAAATGGAATTTGATAAAGAATGTTTTACTAACGCTAAAAAAATGAAATATTATAACGATTATGTTTCATATTTTAATAATAATACGCATATCATTACCGGATATAATAAAAATAAATATCCCTTCAGCTATTATTTCGGCGCAAAAGATGAAAAACTCAAAGAACTCACAAACCATATTCGCGAATTCTATGATGTTATTCCTTTCTAATCTTTCTTTTTTAGCCCGGCCTATTCGCCTTCGGCGAATACTGCCGGGAGACTCGCTATTGTCCTTGCGGCCAATACGCGAGTCTTTCTTTTTGCTGGCTTAACGCCACTGTGTCACACAACCGGAGTCTCGATGAACAACTTTTGATTCCACTCTGCGACTCAATCACAAATGACGTTTTAAACACCGCTTATCATCAGAACTTATACCGCTGGTGGCACAACAAAATACACGCGATCTGAATTCAAAACCCCGCTTCCATCCGTCACCTGAATGCGAGCTTCAAGAATCTGGGCTTCTGCCTTCGCTGGAATTACCGTCTGATTCGACAACGGCTTCACGTCATAACATATCGACTTGCCCGGAGTTAATGCACCGATCTGCTGGAACGCATCCGACGAAATATCACTCACACCATTGCACTTCAAACTACCAACCGTCCCGGCTGAAGTATTTACAGTCAGACCACCAACCAGCTGAGAAGCCCCCGGCGTGACATCAACAGCCTTCGGTACGATCGTCATTTCCCGACCATTCGTCATCTTCTTGAGCAAATCCACAATGCTCGCGGCATACGCCGGATAAAAATACATATCATTGATGTTGCCATTCGCACCCTGGCAGTCTTTCAAACCCTCACAGTTGCCGCAGCTGCGGTTCTTGCACGAATTCGTATAACACGCCAGCTGTTTCATTCCGTCATTACAGCCACACCATCTCTGGGATATCCCGAGATACCGAACGCCATTGCTGTTCAACACTTCCGCAACCGTTTTCATCTTGCTCGTCGGATATTTGCTGCTCGATTTCTGATAAAAATCCGAAACATGAACAATCGTCTTAACCGCATTCGGCCTAAATCCTACACAGCCGAATCGATCATCTCCACTATAACAATTCACTGAACTGTTCGTGCAACGATTGCCTTCCACCGCACATGCCGGCGGCTGCGTATAATTCGTTCCATCCGCAAAAGACGGCTGGTTCTTCAACCCACTCGCGGTGGCATCGTAATTGTCTTGAAGGGACTGCGTATTTTGGAACGTATTTTCCTTCCCATACCAGCCATGCCCCGTCCAGATATCAGCATAACACCCGCTCTTCATGGTGACACACTTCCCGTTCTCACCACAAATCTCCGTACTCTCACAATCCTGATTCGTTTCACACGCCGCTCCCGATGATTTACACAGCAACCCCTTTATGCTCTTGCTGAAACTATCGCGAATCCCTGTAAAACTGCCGCCTTCCATCGTATATCCCACGAGGAAATACAAATCCAAAACCTGAACCCAGGTCGAAAATGAAAGGGTCGTCGCACCAGGGGACGTCGCTTCTTTCCCATACGGTGTCACAAATACGACTTTTCCATGGGCCGCCGGGTTATCCGATGCATTTGTCGGATCCGTATTAAAAAGAACTTCGACGAGATCCGTTGCGCCATCGCCATCTGTGTCTGCCAGATTAGGATCCGTTCCCTTCGCCCTTTCATCTTCATCGAGAAGTCCGTCGCCATCCGCATCTTTACTGGCTACGAGAGGATCTGTGCCCTTTGTCACTTCGTCCCCGTCATTCACGCCATCGCCATCCGTATCCGCTTTTAATGGATCTGTCCCTCGCGCCACTTCATCGCCATCTTTGAGCCCATCGTTATCGCTGTCCTCTGACAATGGATTTGTTCCCCGACTGGCTTCATCGCCATCCTTCAGGCCATCACCATCCGTATCAGCCTTAAGTGGATCCGTGCCTTTGGAAACTTCATCGCCATCCTTCAGGCCATCACCATCCGTGTCCGCTTTCAATGAATCAGTGCCTTTTACCGCTTCATCGCTATCCAAAAGGCCATCGCCGTCCGAATCTTTGCTCGCAGGATCATCCGTTTTGCTCGTCGGATCATCTTTATGTCCCGTCGGATCATCTGTTTGCCCCTCCGGGTCATCCATACCCCCTGTCGGATCATCATTCTGGCCGGACGGTTTATCCGTCTTGCCCGTCGAATCGTCCCCTTCATCTGACGGTTCATCTGAATCGTCCTCATCTATCGCTTCTTTATGGTGATTCTCCGAAATATAAACATTTATCTGGGGAGATGTCGCATCCGTCGAACAGGAGCAAAACGCCATCACACTGACTAAACTCAAACCCAAAAGAAGTCTTTTACTCATATCTTCACCTTTTTTTTGCAAAGCCAGGTGTTCGAACACCAAAAATCCGATCGCACAGTCTAGCGATTTTTTTCACCTAACATGCAAAAAATGATGAATTTCAATGACTTTTTTAGTGTCAGTTTGTATAGCCGGGGCTCCAACGGGGAACAAGGGTTAGGCTGCACGAAATGCTTATATCACCTAAAATATTGAGGTTTTCAAAGGGCTCAGCCCTTTGGCGGGAGCCGAGAATTTTCGCCATCCTGTGAATGGCGAAAACCAAAGAGCCCAGTGAGCAAATGAAATGTTACCTTAAATTCCCCCTCGCCATAATGGAGAGGGGGAACATCACGCAGTGAAAAAGGGGTGAAGCTGGCTCGGGAAACGAAGTTCATTTCATATTGCGAACTGAGGAATCGGGGCAGAGCCCCGATTGAATAGTAAAAAACGGCAGCCGAAGCTGCCGTTTTTTCTCAAATCAGTGCAACACACTTAAAAATCGGTAGTTGCCTGCTGCTCTGCAAGTTCCTTTTCCTCTTTTTTAGCCAGCTTAATCTGTCGGGCAATCGACAGTAAAAGCTCATGAATCCCTTCGTGAGTCTGACAACTGATGACATGGAACTCATGTCCCATCTTTTCAAATTCTCCGCGAAGAAAATCCTTTTTCTCTTCCACCCATGGTTCGTCACTTTTACTCAACACGACGATCTGGGGCTTCGATGCCAATTCTTCGCTAAAAGAAACCAATTCTTTGTTCAGTTTTTTGAAATCCTCAATGGGATCTCGATCAGTTTCAGCCCCTTCAAGCTGGTGTGTTACCTCGATGAGGTGGATGAGAATTCGTGTTCTCTCGAGATGTTTGAGGAAGTCAAGTCCCAGACCTTTTCCTTCACTTGCACCAACGATGAGTCCCGGAACATCCGCTATAACGAATGCAAAATCCTCTGTCACGGGAACAACACCCAGATTGGGAACGAGTGTCGTGAATGGGTAATCGGCAATTTTAGGTTTTGCATTCGACACGGTGGAAATAAACGTCGATTTTCCGACGCTTGGAAAACCGAGCAAACCGACGTCTGCCAACAGTTTCATCTCAAGGCGAAGGACTTTCTCTTCCCCCCGGCGACCGCGTTCTGCAAGATGGGGTGAACGATTGGTTGCCGTTGCAAAGTGCGTATTGCCGCGACCGCCTCGTCCGCCGCTGCACACGATAACCTGCTGACCATGCATGGTTATATCGCCGATATTGTCGCCTGTGGTGTCATCATATATCAGTGTACCAACCGGCACTTTGACGATGCAATCTTCACCATTTTTGCCATGCATCTTATTTTTTCCACCGGGAATACCATTTTTTGCATGCCAAAATCGTCGAAATCTCAGGTGACTCAGAGTCGTAAAACCATCATCGCCCTCGAGAATGACGTTCCCTCCGCGACCACCGTCACCGCCATTGGGACCACCCTGTGGAACATACATTTCTCGTCTGAATGTCGCGGCTCCATCGCCACCTTTACCGGCGGTTGCTTCTATCTTTATCTCATCTACGAAACGCATCATTCCCCCCATGGCTGAGAGAGGGCAAAAAAAAACACAAAAAGCATCGCTTAAAATACAACGATACCTTTTGTGTCACACGGCGGCAAAGCCGCCATTTTACTTCGATTAACCTTCGACAGGAATAACGCTCACGCGTTTCAAACCACGACCGTAGGTTTCAAAGCTGACAACACCATCAACCAGAGCAAAAATTGTCCAGTCACGGCCTACACCAACATTTTTACCAGGGTGAACCTGCGTTCCGCGCTGACGAATAATGATATTGCCAGCACGACATGCCTGACCACCATATAGTTTCACACCACGATACTGCGGATTGCTATCACGACCGTTACGGCTGGAACCTTGACCTTTCTTATGAGCCATTGTTTAATCTCCTAACGCTTTATTTCGATTAGGCAATCGAAATGCGAACTTCCGTATAGGCCTGACGATGACCCTTTTTACGGGAATAGTTTTTCGGACGGAACTTATAGACGATCACTTTGCGTGCACGTGCATGACGAACAACAACGCCTGTCACGTTTGCATCTTCAACGACCGGCTGTCCAATGCGAAGATTTTCACCTTCGCCGATGGCGAGGACGTCAAATTTAACTGCAGAGCCAACTTCAGCGTCCAGAAGTTCAACACGAAGAATGTCGTCCTGAGCGACGCGATACTGTTTACCACCTGTGCGAATCACAGCGTACATTTTCCAAACCTCAACTTGAAAACTGAAAAACGCCTGCGAAACGCAGGCTAAATTCTCGAGCATTTTTTTCATGCCCCGAAAAGACGGCGCAAACTAGCTTCATTGCCGTCCAAGAGTCAAGCCTTTTTTTACTTTCTCTCACTTTTATTCTTTCTCCCTCTCCCATTCTCGCTTTCAGCCATTGTCCACACCACCTCAAAGCCCACTAATCACCAACACTAACCACTAACCACTAACCACTAATCACTAACCACTGTTTGAGTTCATTGGTGTTTATCCATGGTTCTGAAATTTCAAAAAAATCCCCGATTTTTTTAAAATCCCTGTGGAATAATTGACGGTTGTGGAGTATAGTACAAGATAAATAATGCGACAGAACTTATACGTACGGAGCAAT
>JAZRVP010000249.1:0-2857 GCA_045599245.1 Myxococcota bacterium | reverse complement strand
AAGTGAAAATGAAAAGCTATCTGCGTCTATGGCGCTATGGCTCAAGTTTTTTAATGTCAAAACGACGGAGGATTTGGCAATGTTTGAAACCGATCAAGTCATGCATAAAGCGTCCAATGTACTTCGTGTGATGAGTGATGACGACAGAATGCGCGAAGCCGCTCGCATGCGCGAAAAGCGGTTGCACGATGAAGCAAGTTATTTGGCTGACGCAGAGAGAACGGGTGAAGCTAGAGGAAAGGCCGAAGAAAGAACAAAGTGGATTCAGAGAATGATATCGAAATTTAAAGCAGGTATCATGTCTCTGGAGGTCGCTGCAGATTGCGCTGATATGTCAGTTGCAGAGTTCGAAGCACTTTGTGAAAAGGAGCAGTAAATCATGACGAATAAGACTAGTTTTTTACGCGTCATGACAGATGACGACAGAATGCGCGAAGCCGCTCGCATGCGCGAAAAGCGGTTGCACGATGAAGCGAGTTATTTGGCTGACGCAGAGAGAACGGGTGAAGCTAGAGGCCTTATCAAAGGAAAGGCCGAAGAAAGAACAAAGTGGATTCAGAGAATGATATCGAAATTTAAAGCAGGTATCATGTCTCTGGAAGAAGCTGCAGAATTTGCTGATATGTCCGAAGCCGAATTCGAAGCACTTTGTGAAAAGGAGCAGTAAGTCATGACGAATAAGTCATGTCATTGCAAACGGCGGCTCAGTGCGCAGGAATACCAGAATCGAATTTGAAGCACTTTGCGGTGGAATGGGAGACGTGCCGCGCGTCTGCACTTGAAATAGCCGAAATAGCATGTCTGCACTTGAAATAGCCGAACATTCGTGCCGTAGAGACGTGTCGCGACACGCCTCTACGGCACGGGTGATGCAAAGCATCGGCTTCCAGCTAGAAGGCAGGACAAACTAAAAGAAAATACCTATTGAGAGATAAAACATGACACATCCAACACGCTGCTATTACAAAGAAACCGTTTTACGAAAAGTCGTCGTCAACGACTTTCTCGCTTTGCGCAATGGATTCGAGATGAATTGCGTGCCTGGCGTCAATGTCATCATTGGCGAAAACGGTACGGGTAAATCAACACTACTGAAGCTGATTTACGCGGTGCGTACGGCTCTTGATACAGAAGAGTTTGACAAAGAGCATGGTCAATTATCCATGTTTTCTCCCTATTTTGGAAAAGAATATGAAGGCGTCGAGCCGCTCAAAATTCGTCAATACTTTGATGCGGATGACGAAAGCACGAATGACGTCTGGCTTATGAATGGCGAACTGCCGAACGGTTCTCGTTATGACAGCTGTTGTGAAGCGCATATCGAAGACGACAAGGCTGTGTTATTTTTTGACGTGCTTGATGCTGAGGATGATGAGCACCATGATGATTCCCACAATGCCGTCTATCTTCCCGAGAAAGATATTCTGAGTCATTCCAAGGGGTTGCTGGCACTGAACAACAAGCGCTCGATTCCCTTTGATAAAACGTATATTGACTTGTTGGCGTCTGCTGAATTGGGACGCATTCGGGAAATACCGCCATATATGGTTGAACTGATGAAAAAGCTGGCGGATATATCCGGCGGAGAAGTCGTTTATCAGAACGATCAGTTCTACATGAAAAAAGCGGATGGCACACTGCTTCCGTTCTCATACGAAGCTTCTGGGCTCAAACGCTTTGGGTTGTTGTGGCAACTCATTCAGAATGGTCAAATTCAGAGTGGCAGTGTGCTGCTTTGGGATGAACCCGATAACAGCTTAAACCCCGTGCTGATGTCAAAACTCGCTGAAGTGCTCATGGAACTTTCGCGGCATCATATCCAGATTTTCATTGCAACACACAATGAAACATTGGCTCGTTGTATGGCGCTTCATCACAAAGATGGCGATTCACTGATGTTCCATGTGATGTATCGCGACGAAAAACAACAGATCAGAGTGCGTTCTGCAACCGAGTTTGAACAGCTTGAACCAAATTCACTCACAGATGCTCGGGTGGAGCTCTATGACGCCGAAATGGCAAAGGCATTTGGTCATGAATAACCCCATTATTGAGAGCGGAATGCGTTTTGACGCAACGGATGCCTGGCGAATCGAGAAATCTGAGCTCTACACCGCATTAAATAAAGGTAATAAAGGCCTTAAAGTTGTCGAGTTTGTTCGTGCCAAACATGGCAAGTCATGACCACCACTTCAAGTGGTGGTTTGATATTGCCCCTATAAGGGGCGGAATACAAGCACCGCCTAAAAGGCGGATGTCGAAAGCCTGTTACTAGCAGCCTCAAAATGAGGCTATTATTTATTTGCGCGAGCCTCCAAATAGGACTCTTCTTCTTGTTTTTGGATGTATTTCCTTATCGTTTCTTGATTTACATTTCCAATCGTTGATACATAATATCCTCTAGCCCAAAAATCTCGTTCGAATTTGTTTCCCAGTTCTGGATGCTTATCATAGATCATCAATGCTGACTTTCCTTTGAGGTATCCCATAAAGGATGATACTGACAATTTCGGCGGAATTTTCAAACAAAGATGAACATGATCTTTGCATACAGCACCTTCAACAATCTCGACTTTTTTATAATTGCATAACGTACGGATAATATCCTTCACGTCATTCCTTAATTGACCATACATAATTTTTCTCCGATATTTCGGAATAAAAACTATATGATATTGGCATTCCCATTTTGTATGTGATAAACTATTTTCGTCCATTCGGATGACCTCCTGTAGTAAAATTTGTTTCTGGCTTTCGACACCATAACCGATTTACCACAGGAGGTCTTTTTTATCATCATGCCTGCTTCTGCTTATTCCGTTCTCCCCAGCAAAGCTGGGGGTTTAAGCATTTAAAT
>JAZRVP010000248.1:0-14247 GCA_045599245.1 Myxococcota bacterium | reverse complement strand
TCAATATGGACAATTGTCTTTGCGTTGGCGACAATCCCCAAAAGACTTGCGGCCTGACAGAAGAAATGTGTCTGTCCGCAAACAAGTCTCTTGATAAAGACAATTGTCTTTGCGTTGGCGACAATCCCCAAAAAAACTGTGGTCTAACAGAAGAAATGTGTCTGTCCGCAAACAAGTCTCTTGATAAAGAACAGTGTCTTTGCGTTGGCGAACCACCTCATAATTATTGCGCACTGACAGAAGAAATGTGTCTGTCCGCAAACAAGTCTCTTGATAAAGAACAGTGTCTTTGCATTAGCAATAATCCCCAAAATACTTGCGGTCTGACCGAAGAAATATGTCAATCCGTAAACAAAACACTTCATAAAGACCTGTGTCTCTGCGTAGGAGATACCCCACAGGACAATTGCACACTGACTGAAAGGATGTGTCAGTCTGCAAACAAATCCTTTGATGCAGATAGATGCCTTTGCGTCAGCGAAAATGCCCAAACTCAATGCAACCTGAACGAAAAAAGCTGTCAGTCGGCAAACCTTATATTCGATGCAGACAAATGTAATTGTTTTGAATATCAAATTGGCGATAAACTCACATTTGGCCGATATGAACAGGATGCCGACGAAAGCACCACCGATGAACCCATTACCTGGCGTGTTCTCGATAAAAAAGATAATCAATATTTTCTCATAAGCGAAAAAGCAATCGATGTTAAACCCTTCCATATAAAAATGGAAGTTGATGTCACCTGGAAAGTGAGTACCGTTCGTTCATGGCTAAACGGCTATGATTCAAATCAAAATATCGAAAAAGTCAGCTATTTGAGTAATAATTTCATCGACACGGCATTCACGGAGAAAGAAAAGGAAAAAATCATCGATTCAATCGTGCCGGCTCATAAGAACCCAAATTACGAAACAACAGATCCAGGCGAAGATACAATCGACAAAGTCTTTCTTCTCAGCATGACTGAAGTCAATAACCCGGAATATTTCGCAAACAACAGGGACCGAGCGGTAGTGGTCACCCCTTACACGATCAAAAATAAAGCAGCCGGCGCGCATGATATCACGCCTAGCGATGAAGATATCACGCTTGACAAAGAAACGTATAACGGTTCCTGCACTGGAACATGTTATGGCCTGTGGTGGCTTAGAACACCAGGCAAATATATGGACGGTCCGGCGATTGTCTCTATGCGTGGTACAGTTATCAAGTCTGGCTATCCAACTCACTACAGTTACATTGCCATTCGTCCCGCTATCTGGGTGAAATTATAACAAACAGCCTCACTCCCACAAAACATAATCAACGGGAACATCAAACGCATCATTTTCGAGGCTTGGAAAGACCTGAAAATCATAACAAAGAGCAATCGTTGGATGATGCGGTTCTGACGAGAGAAACCGATCATAGAAGCCGCCGCCGTAGCCAATACGATGTCCTGCCAGGTCAAAAGCAAGCCCCGGAACGATGACAAGTGCATCCATAATATCTGCCACAGGTTCATCGACAATCGGTTCAGGAATCCCCGCAAATCCAGGTGACAGTAAATCAAAACCATTGATTGCGATAAACCGCATATCGCGTCCATATATTTTGGGCACCGCAATCTGCTTCTTATCCAGTAGTGCACGTTCAAGGATTGGAATCGTTCGTACTTCCTGATTGTACGAAATATAACTATAGATTGCAGCTGCCTGCCTGTAGGCTTCGGTTGCAAAAAGTTTCGATGCAAGCAGCCGACTTCGTGCAACGATTTCCTGTTCGGACATTGCACGCTTTCGAGTTCGTATGATTTCACGGATTGCTGTTTTATCTGTCATCATGAAAATATCAATAATAAAAAATTCCGGCGGCGTATGTCAATAGCCGCAGGACGCGGGCGTATCGACGCAAGGAGATAGCCCGCACACCAAATAAAATATATTTATGGCTGCCAGTTATCATATGCTTCATTGGAACAATCGTTTTCGGTAAGAACCGGATTGCACGAATTTTGATGAATATCGGAATTCTGTGCGGCTGAACAATAGGAAGTCGATGACCAGCCCGCATATATTGAATTTTTACCCGTACCAAAACATATATATACCTGATTATTCTGTGGTTCATCTGTCTGTATCGAATTATCACCATTGCCTGCTTTGACAAACGCACTCCCGCTTCCGGTCCAAATGAGATTATCCCCATTGCCTGCATTTATCTTGTCATTTCCCCAAATGGCGTTATCTCCGCTTCCGACCTCAATAATATCGTCACCATCGCCGCCATTGATGCGGTTGGGACCGTTTCCAACCCGAATCGTGTCATTGCCGTTTCCGGCATGAATGAGATATGTTCCATCACCGCCAGTCACCGTATCATTGCCTTCTCCGGAATCGACAACATATAAACCGGCCCCGAGTTTAATTGTATCATTGCCATTTCCTCCATAAACCGTCACCTGTGCGCCTTCGGCCTCAATCAAATCATTGCCATCACCACCATCTATAAAATGATAACCAGTTCGAGCCGTTATGATATCATCGCCGCCCAGACCAACGATACAATGATGATACCCTTCGGGAACATCAATAATATCTTGGGAATTTGTCCCGACAATCAATGAATTATGATGTGTATATGGTTTGTCATCGACAGAAATTTTACAATTGCCATCCATTTGACATTCCCAACGCATTTTTCCGGTGTATATATCATTCAGCCCGAGGGCATTATCGCGAATCCAATCGACAAATGGACGACCGCAGAACAGCATATTCATATCTGACACATTTTCGGAAACATAATATGAATCCGGCACCTTGCTATAACTATTGTCAATCATCGTCTGAAGCAAACCCTTCTTTCCTGATGCTTTTGGAACAACATGCGTATATGGACGGCCTGTTTTCTGCGCATAAGCCAATAAATATAAATTATAAGTAATTAAATAATCAAGACCGTTATATTCCCCTTCATTATATCTCGAACCAACGCGATCGTTGGGCGTAATAAAATAATTTTCGCCCATCCACCCCGGCGTCACCGAACATGATAGACCATTACATGAACCATTACACGGTGCAGATGCAAGTATGGTATGAAAACGCCAGAGCGGATAATCATCCGGTAGTGCTCTGTCCCAATACAAAGCATGAGATAATGCCCAAAAATCTCGCCCGGACTCCATACTGTACTTTATATACGTTTCATCATTCCAGATATTTGTATAATTAAGGATTCTCAGCGCCAGATTTCTATTATAATTATTTTTTGTCTCCCACATCGGCCACATAAGCTGAAGAAATGTCGGAATTGTATTCATCGCTAAATCGGATGCTTCATTGTGATAATTTTCGGTTCCCAAATCGGGGGCACATATCGAATTCGCACCTTCTGCAAAGAAACCGCTAAACAAGCCGGCATAGCCGCCCCAATCATCCGGAATCTGCTGCCACCCCTTGTCCGTTCGCACCCCAAGACACCAATTATTATCTCTCATATATTTAACAATTCTATCGACTGCAGAACGCGCCGCATGACGTATTTTTATGCCGTCATATTCAACCGAATCGGGAACAAATTTCGCAACCATCCCAAAGCCTTCATACAGCCCCGTAACCTGATCCTGGCTCACAAACGTCCCGTCCCTGAGCATATCAAGCGGCGCCTTGCCATTATATATCACGCACGTATTTCCGGAACCGGCACAGGCATACCCCGCCATTTCCCCATCCGTTCGCTCAAATCGATAGCTATTGTCTTCCTTTTTCGCAAACGAATGCGGTATGTCATCGCGAATAAAAAAGCCGTCAAGTTTCGCTTCCATCCCAAAATAGGGTTCGGCCGCCAGATCAAGCCGATCAAAAGCCTGTATCGCAAGAGAAAGATATTTCAGCGTTTCCGTTGTATCAATCCCCAGAAGTTCGAACACGCGATATTCCAACGCAAGCCAATGCATCATGATGCCCAGCCACAGAGACGTATCCGACCAATTTACATATCCAAATGAATCCGGCGTGTTGTTATACCCGCAGTCCGACAGCCTCCAATTCTTTTCACAATTCAGATTCGGGTCGCGCGACTCGGCAGGAAGGCTTTCTCCCGGCTGCTTGCCCCACGAAACAAATCCCGGAATATGTTTTGACGCATTGCCCACAAACCGTTCGCGATATCTCAAATATTTTTGCCAAAGATCAGCAGAATCACAGGTCTCATCAAATTGTGTTGAAACATTTTCTGCCAACGGAAATTCCGGAAATAACACAACCGGCTTTTGACAAACAGATGTACATGAAACGAGAACATCAGTCGACGGCGGATCGCACGACTCCCCTGAATCAACGACGCCATTTCCACATCCTGCAACACCGGAACAATCGGAAATACAACGCCCTGGCGCACCGTTTTCCGCACCCTCATCACATACTTCATTGGGCAAATCGACAACGCCATCACCGCATTTGGACGTACTTTGGCAATCCACACGACATTTGCCGTATTGACCGTTATCAACCCCGTCATCACACGCCTCATCCGGCGAATCAACTACGCCATCACCGCAACTCGCCGTTCCCAAACAATCCACTCGGCATTTGCCATATTTGCCATTCTCTTCGCCGTCATCGCACATTTCATCGGGAGAATCGACAATGCCATCACCACAACTCGCCATTCCTGAACAATCTTTTCTACATTTGCCCAGTCTGCCGTTCTCTTCGCCGTCATCACAATTTTCACCGCTGTCGACAGTACCATTTCCGCAATTATCCGACGAAATGACGCAATTTCCAGCCAAACAAACCATGCCCTGAGGACACGGACTGTCTTCAAAATGACCGCCACGACAAATGGTGCGGCCTGTTTGAGAACAAACGGGAACGAAATCTTCCGAACATTCCGGCTTTTCACTCGATATACAGACGCCATTTATACATTGTTCAGCGCAATCGGATGTTTTAATCGAACCATTTTCACATATAAATGCTGTATTATTCTGACAATAAGGTGCAAACGACCCGGCAGAACACGACCCGTCGGGAACGCATTCACCGTTCATACATGTTTGATTTGCCGGACAATTCTCTGTGATTTTTTCGCCATTGTGACAATATATAATTCTATTTCCGTCACAAGACTTTATATCTGTACATTTATCTGCATTATCGGAACATCCATAAAGTGCAAACAAACTGACCAATATCAATAGCTTCTTCTTCATCATAGCCATCCCCTGACAATATCAAAGCCGTCAAATACGGAACGCAATGCAGCCGCATCGCATTCAGCAAAATCATAGCAGAATTGAGACAATATTGTGAAAATTAGGCATCATTTTAAGCAATAATTATTCAATCGGTGAGGGGGCAAAGCCCCCTGCGGCGCTATTTGCAGGCAAATACGCGCCTACCCCCAATGCGGGGACACCCCGCAACGCCCCGCTCAGCCACACAGCTCCTTTCAATGTATAGATGCCAGTCTTCACATCAAACCATATAGCTCGAATTCAACGAGTTCCAATGTTTTACTGCTGACCGTTTTTACACCGATTTCGACGGCATCAATTGTCATCCATTCGTCAAATGTTCCGCTCAAATAAGATATGTCTGATGTATAATCGTGATAAGCAGCTTCACCGGAATACAGAACAGTCCATGAACCATTGACGCGTCCAAGAATATCGTATGAAGCAATAGCCTGATTGGCTGTAAACATGGCAAATGCTTCTACCGTAACGGGATTGCCAAATCGATATCCAATCAATGAAATATATTCCCCATCCGATGTTCCGTCTGCTTTGTATTTTTCGGTTGTCGATTTAACGGTCCATGACATTGGGGCGTTCTTGGAAGATTTTTTGCGGTTTCCGTCACACAATGAAGCCATCCCGCCATTCGAAATACTGCTGTATCCCTGACGTCCCCAGGTGTGATCGTCTGTCTGCCGGAACACATTGCCGAGTCCGGCTTTCATGTATTCTTCAGCCGTCGATTTGCCTGCTTCCGTTACAGCCGTCGGCTCAATTTTCATGACATTCCAGGTCGCTGGTTTGCTCGTCGAATAGAGAACGCGTAGTGTTTTTCCGCACTTTGAACAGGCTGCACTTGCAACGCCATCTGTATTACCCGTTGCATTGAGCATAACATTCGATGGATGTTCAAATGTATGAACACAAGTCTCCTCTTCATTGATTTTGTTGACCTCATCGATTTTATTTTTTATCTTCGTCATCTTGCTGTTATTTTCCATAACTTTAATGAACTTCTTATTCGCATTATAATTTTTAACATAATCGTCATAATTTTTAGCAAAGAAATCGTGTTTCAATCTGGTTGCCGAAGTATTCGTCAGATAGGAATAGGCAGTTGCTGCAGTAATAAAACCGGAAAGAAGATTTGGATGTCTGTCGTCATTCAGAATAAAGTGATGCCTGTCGTAGTCATTTGTACCAATAAAAGAACGGGCGACTTTTCCCCAGTCGGCTATTTCATATTTAGATAATTCGTTTTTATAATATTTGGCATTGGTAATGCCCTCTTTTTTCTGATAATAATCAAATTCCTGCAGCAAAAAAACAATTCTCGCATTTGGGAAAACCTTTTTGACTTTTCCCATTTCCGTTTTGATCTTTTTATCTCGTGTAGCAGGTCCCGAAGCAATGACATAATCGACATCGGTTTTCTTCTTCATCCCTGTAAAATAGCCAAGGGCACCATTTTCATGTCGGCATGGATTTCCTGATTTGCAGCCGCTGGATGTTTCCTGTTTTGCAATATTACAATATGGACAAGTGTAATTATAAACCGTCGCTCCGGCGCCTTCGTATGAAGAAATAATTTTTTCGAGATATCCACCTGTTTTTTGTTTGGGCTTTACGGCCCAGCCTTTGTAAAGTTGAGAATTTCCAATGACGACGATTTTCTTACCGGCAAGTTTAACCGCTCCTCCGGTAACAGATTCCAAGGCTTCTATGACAGTCATCTCTTCCGGACAAATGCCGTCTTCATCACAGCTGTCCGTGCAGTCTTCCGGGCATACAACAGGTTCAATGCATTCACCATCTTCATCACAGCTGTACGCGCAGTCTTCAGGACATACAACAGGTTCGATGCATTCGCCGGCTTCATCACAGTCGTCAGGACAGTCATCCGGGCATACAACCGGCTCGATGCATTCGCCTTCGTCATTGCATTCGTCCGGACATTCATTCGGACAAACTACCGGCTCGATGCATGTTCCATCTTCATCGCAGCTGTACGCGCAGTCTTCGGGACAGTCGCCCGCATCTACAATGATACATTCTCCGGCTTCATCACAGCTGTCAGGACATTCTTCAGGACAATCAATATATTCCATGGCGATACATTCGCCATTCTCATCGCAATCCTCCAAACAATCTTCGGGACAGTCATTCACAGTCGTCTGGATACAGATGCCGTATTTATCGCAATTATTCAGACATTCTCCCGGACAGACGGCATTCAGACAAATGCCGTCCTCATTGCAGGTCTCGGGACATTCTTCAGGGCATTTAACATTTGGATCAACACAATTGCCATTCAAATCACAGCTGTCAGGACATTCCCCGGGACATTTAACAGGACAGGTCCATGTGCCATCCATACAGCGACAGTCTTTATTATCCGGAGGCGTGTCACAATCTGACGGAATATCTATGACGAGGTTTGCAGCCTCACTGCTGCAGCCAAGACATAACAAAAGACCTATCGTTGTTAAAGAAACAGAAAATGTCCCGTGTTTTTTCATCACAGCTCTCCCGCAAAAAAGATAAACGGCAAACAGCCCTTCAGCCCCCAAAGGACATTCTACATGAATAACAAATAATACAAAATGAGGAATTTCAGACACCACATAACAGTCTGCTCAAGAAACCTCAAAATAAAACAATATTTTAAGGCAAAAATTGATGAGAGCCAGTCGAGGCGTTGTGTACAACGCCTCGGCCCCAGCGAGGAAGCAATAGTCAGGCAACCCAAAAGGGTTTTACCACTTAAAATATTGAGGATTCCAAAGGGCTCAGCCCTTTAGTGGAGTTTGGGGCAAAGCCCCAAGTTGGGGTTTGGGGCAGCGCCGCAGCAGAGTAGTCACTTTATTTTATCAACAAACGCGATATAATGCCACATAGAGGCTCAATAGAGCCAATCTCGTATCCCCTTCAGTCAAAAACTTTTGGTCCATTATTTTCAGATATACACCATGAACGATAACCAAACCAATAACTTTGGAGAACAAAACTCCGTTGAAACGACCGAAAATTCAACCGAAACCGGCAGCAATGAACACGAAACCGGCCACCCCGCCCCTTCTGAGCCATCTAATTCACCGCCTTCAACGGATAACCCTTCTTCTGCACAATCAGCTCCCGTCACCAATCCTAATCCTTCAAAATTGACAACAAATATATATTTAATTATCTGCGCCGTTTTCATCCTTTTGTCATTTGCCAAAACCTTTTATGTCGCACATTATGCTGAATCTGATTTTTTATTTACCCCAAATAGAACATTTCAGCTTTTTTGTGCATTAGTTACTCTGACTATCGGCATTTGTACCATTATTCAAGCCATTAAACTCGAAAGTGCCCAAAAAGTATTAGACAAAATTTCTAAACATGACCTCGCAATACTCCAATTATTCGATTCTCTCATTGTCAGCATCGGCTGCGCCAGTTTAACAACATGCGCCATTATCGAACAGTTTGTAAATATTTATGTTTTTATTAACAGTCTTGAATATTTTTACCTGCTGTATGTTCCGTGTCTCGTCGTTTCATTGGCCAAAAGACATTCATTTAATAAATTCTATAAAGCAAATAAACAAACAAAAGACTCGATAGACGACCAGATTTCACCCAACATCGATTCTAAAGACATTACCAAATCCTTAAAGCTATTTTATATCATCAAATGGATAATTATTGCCATCGTGACTGGTTTAACCATCTTTGGAATTTGCTATCTGATCATGGCGTTCCGGTATTGGCTCAATCATCCAATCATCTGACGAGGGCATTGTCATTCCAGGCTGAAACAATAATCCGGTGAGGCGTATTCACGGCAGTGAATAGCCGAACCAAGGCGAAATGCAGCGCCGAACGGCGCAAATGAAGCCGCGAAGCCGTATCGCCTGCCTTTGGGCAGACGATAGGCGAAGCCTTCCCAAAACCATCAAAACACAAACACAATTCTTACATGAAATTAACCGTATTGTTTGCCAAAATGCGGCATATCGCCTAGAAGCATTGCGTTTTTTGTGTGCTCGAGGGTAGGGTATGGCAATTCAAATCGACATCAAATCAGGACTGTTTGCACCGGCCGGTGAAGGCGAAGAAACGGCAGAAATTTACCGCAGAGAGGCGCGAGCGGTATATGAACACGACAGAGAATCGGCGGCCGCACTGCTGTTGGATGCGGCTTATGCCAACGACCGCGACGAAAATGCGCCGGACGTGATCGTCCGCGATTTACATCTCGCTGTCGCCCTGTGTCCGGAAGCAATATGGATCTATGCCGCCGCACACCGCCTGCTTTTGAAGCTCGGCTTATGGCAGGAAGCTCTCGAATTCATCGAACGAGAAATCGAGTTGACGAAGTCGCCGGATGAACAGCTGGCTCTGACTCTGACTGCAACTGATTTATACTGGATCGTTGCAGAGAACGAAGTCTCGGCAATGACGAGTGCCAAACGCGCGCTCTCGTATGACGCAACAAATGTCAGCGGCCTGTATGCCGGTTTGTGGCTCGGCGATATCCAGGAACAGGAAGTCTTTGCCGAATCCCTGGCCAAAATACTCGGCGCCCCTTCCGAACGAGCCGTCCTGTACGGGCTAGCCGGCAGTATCCATGCCTCAAGAGGCAACAAAACTCAGGCCCTTGAATGTTACAGTCAGGCCGTTCAGGCCGACAAAACAAACCCATATATTCAACTCAGATATGCCATATTAAACGAGCATTTCGGCCGCCTTCCCGAAGCCGCACTCTCGTACGCTCAAATCGCGCAAATCATTGAAAATCCGGCATTAAGCGGCGAATTTTTTAAACGCGCCGGCATTATTCTCGGATACGCGGGACAACATGATCGTTCCGCCTATTTTTTGCTGGAAGCACAAAAACGCGTCGAAGAGAAATTTGGTGTCACATGGCTTGCGTGTGAGGCTGTCCATCGAACGGGAAATGCTCAAAGAGTGACCGAACTCGAACACCAGCTCATCGATATGGCCTCGGATGATGCCTCAAGAGCCGCGCACTGGATGACCATCGCCGATGTCTGTCTGGACGAACTCAATGCGCCGGATGCCGCAATCGAAGCCCTGGAAGCAGCCAGCAGTCTTGGCTGTACAGAAGCCGCACCCATACTCGCCGGGCTGTATGAAGCACGGGGCGACTGGGCAAAGCATGCCGCCGTCCTGAAACGTATGATCGCTGCCGATGCGCAGGATGGACTTGGATGGCTTCTTGGTGACGCCCTGTGGCGCAGTGAGGATCAGGATGGCGCCATCGACGTCTTCACTCATCTAAAAGGCGTGCTCGGGCTTTTTGAACTCGATTGTGCCTACGAAGCAACGGAACATCACGAAGCCCACGCCAGAATGCTCGAGACATGGCTCCAGACGACAAAAGATCCGGGATCTCAGGACGCCCTCATGAGCCATTTGCTGACCATTTTGACGGAACGACTCCACGCCCCTGACATCGCTATGCAGTACGTCAAAGACGTGAGAATGACGCGCATATCGCGAGAACTTACGTTCCGGAGACTTCGTCTCTCGATGCAGCTCCACCGGTATGAAGATGCCGTAAGCAGTCTTATGCAGCTGGCCGATGAAACCGAAGATCGCGATGAAGCTCTCATGTGGTCGATGGAAGCAGCCCTTATTCGGGACCGTTCGCTTCACGATGTCGAGGGCGCGATTGAGCTTCTTCTGAGCATTCACGAGACCTCGGAAACCTATATGCCTGCGATCGTATTGCTTCATCACATCGGGCTTCGCGAAAGACGATACAAGCTGGTCATGCGCGCAAATGCATGGCGTGATGCCTTTTTGATGGCGCCGTCACGGCGCGCACAAACCGCCCTTGAGAATGCCCGCGCATGTCTTCATCTTCAGGACTACGAACAGGCGGCAGCATGGTTTGAAAAGGCTAAAAAATTTGCGCCGCTCGATGCCAGGCACCTTCGACTCTATGTCGAGCTGCTTCGAACGCTCTCGCGCTGGCCGGATGCCGTTCAGGCAATTTCAAATTCCCTTTGGGATGAAGAAAAACCTGCCGAAACACCGCTCGAACCCGATACGGATGAAAACGAAATCATCCCTGAAGAAGAAGTCGAGAAAGACGACGAAGCCTTTGCAACCGAACCGCAGACAAAAACCTTGTCACCGGAACAACTCGCTTTGCGGGACATGATGTATGATATGCAGACATTTTGCCTCAATCATGTTTCCGGCATCTGTTATGGCCGACAAAAGTATTACGAACGACAGCCATCGATTTCGACAGCCTTGAACTGGCTGCTCGAAAAGAGTGTCGTCGAAGGCCACGAATCTCTGTGCGGAGCCCTGAACAACGTGCGCGTTCATTTGAGCGGACAGGCGGAAGAAATCGGTGCCCTCATCGACTGGGCGGAAGCTGAAGTCATTCGAGGATTATGTCCCGACGGGGCCGATCCCAAACAGGCTGCAAGCATTATCAATCTGCTCAAACGAAGTCTCGACCTGCACTACGGAACTTGTCTGAGAGCTGAAGTCCTGAGAACCATGCGAGAGCTTCCGGATGAAGACGTAATGCGCTGGCTTGAACGGTATGCACAGCTCACTCCGGATCGATGGATGTCCATGGCGTTATGCCGTGAAGCGGCTTTGAGAGCGATCTGGAATGACGAGGACTACGATGCTGCACGGCGAGTGCTCTCGCAGTCTCTGGTCAAAGACGACACGGATCTGCGCACATTATGGATGCTTGAACACTTTTCTGCCGTTTCAGAGGACTGGAAAGCCCTCGGTTACTTCAGAGAACGTCTGGCCCAGCTCGAAATCACCCCGAGAGCTCGACTTCAGGCTCTCAAAAGCGCACTCGCGCCTTATGTCGATGACGATTTGACGGAACATGCCGTGCGCGTCGCTCAGGAATGTTTAAAACTCGACGGACACACCATATCAGCCCTCGTTACTCTGGCGCACGTGGCCGAAGACGCCAATGATATCCAGAGTCTGGCCTGCATTGCCGACCGTTTGTCTGAGGCTTCCGGCTTTTCGGAAAATCGGACCGAATACGGCCTTTGGGCTGCACAGTTGTGGTTCAAATCGCTCTCACGTCCGGAGCAGGCCGTCGCAAGTCTCGAACGACTGCTCGCACAGGAACCTGCCTGTATGCCGGCAATCGCAATGAGCGAACAGCTTTTTGACGCTCTGGGACGCTACGATCAGCTGGGACGAATTTATTCTCGCGCCATTGCTTCTCTGGATGAGGGCCCTCAACAAAGCGAACTGCTCAGAAAACAGGCTCAGCTGTTATCTGAAAAACTCAATGATGCTCCGGCTGCGTGTCTATCTCTAACGCGTATTATCAAGCAGAATGCCGATGACCTTGGTACCCTCACCATGCTTTCAAAACTCCTCACGGCACAGGAACGATGGAGCGAAGCCGTCGATATCATTGAACAGCTCTCGCGTGTCGTCGAAACCCCAGAGCAGAAGCGCGAAACAAATCTAAAGTTAGCTGAAATCCTTATTCATCAAATCGATCAACCCGAACGGGCCAAGCGCATTCTGCGTCGTCATCTCAATCAGTTTGAGCACGACATGAAAGCCCTGCACCTTCTTTATGACATCGCAACAACCGAACGAAACTGGGCGGATGCCAAGACAACTCTGGAAGAAATCTGTCAGGATGAAACTTCGGATGAAACGCGTCATGCCAGAATGGCATTCACAAGAGTCGCAAGAGAAGCCGGCTGGCCGCATGAGCTCAGAACAATGTACGAGCGTCAGGCCATTGCCGCTGTTATCGGCCATCGGGAAGACTTTGATGCAATGGTCGAGGATTATCGCGTCCACAATGAACTTCCCCGTCTCATTGATGTCGCAAAGAGGGAATTGGGACAGCTGGGAAATGTCGAGCAAATTGCGGCGTATCGCGGATGTGTCGCGGCCCTGCTGGTTGCCAACAGACAGCATCGCGAAGCCCTGGTCTTTCTCTCGGAAATCATCCATGAGTCACAGCATACGGACTGGGCATATCTGGCCAGAGCACAGGCTTTGACAAGTGCCGGTCAGCTCCAGAGTGCCGTCGGTGAATTCCGACGTACCCTGACGCGCAACATTCATCTCAATGATGCACTCGATCCATTCGTCGAAGTCCTGAAACAAACGGGCGATGAGATTACTTTTGCCTCGGTTTCGGCTCTTCGGGACCTGCGCCGAAAAGGCGAAATCTCCACCTCCTGGGAGCGCTGCGTCAAAGGCGCCCCGAGAGGCTATATCGACATCGATCACCTCGCTCTGGCTCGCGCTTTTGTCGATGCTCAGCGTTATCTTCGAACCATGACGCCCTATGCCTTCGAGCTGTTCAGTGACAATCTGCAGCTCACGCCGATCGAGTCCTCCCACTGGGTTTACAGCCGGTGTCACCGGTTGTTTGGTCAAAACCTCGAAATCAAAAATGCCTATGTGACGAGCGGCATGAAACAAACGTTATGTCGCGCACGACTTCAAACGGAACCCGCTCTCATATTTGACGAAGCAATTCTGGATGAAGATGAACCCGAAGCCTTTGATTTCTGGGCAGGTTACGGGATGCATCAAGCCGTAACGGGGGGCTGTTTAATCGATGTCCTCGGTGACTCCAGTATCGAAGCTTTGTTCAGTGCGCTTTGTCAGGAGCATCCGGAAACGGCACTCGCTCAGAACATGAAACGACAGCTGTTCAAAGCCCTCCCGCGCGCTGAGCGCAAACTCTTTAAGGATGGCGTGCCTTTTCTTGCCCCTTCCTGGTCTGATTTCAGACGCGCTCTCCAAACAAGAGCCGCATGTACGGCCGCTGTCATCAGTGCATGTCCGGCCTATTCACTTCATGCAAGACCCGATGACGAAGCCCTCCAGTCATTCCTGATTTCAGAAAGTTATGTCCGATTTGTTAAAACTTACTGGACGCAAGGCTTAGGCATTACCGGATAATATATATTTTATGGGAGGGGGCAAAGCCCCCTGCGGCGCCATTGGGAAAGGACCTACGCGCCTCTCCCCAA
>JAZRVP010000247.1:0-6724 GCA_045599245.1 Myxococcota bacterium | reverse complement strand
CCTTGAACGGCCTCGACAAACGGATCGCCCAGCCGAAGCCGTTTGCACCAAGCTACGGTTTGATTTGATTTTGAGGTCATAAGCGTCCACATCTGAACTGAATGGGATCAAATTGTATAAAACCATGGCGTGCTTTGTCGGCGACGGAAGCTGATCGATCCCATTACTTTCAATAAATTCGACAAAGGCACTTTCGCGATCAGCCGGTCTGACCGAGTTTATGGTCTGTTCAAAACCTGTCAAAATTCCATCGTCACTTTGTTTAATTTGGGCACGTGGACGTGCAGCAAGTGCATCTGCGTACATCGTTTTGTCGATGATGACAGAACCGTCACGATATGAACGGAGATGTGAACAGATAAAATTTCCGAACTCATCGTAAATATCGACATTAAACGCCCCAACCTTGACCATAACTGTCTTTTGTGGATGCTTATCGGATACGGAATAACGACTTTTGAAAAGCTGAATCATGCCGCATCTGTCTGTTTTACGAACCAAGCATTTTCTGCAATCGATTCTAGCTTTGGGAAGTGCATTGCCAGCGGCACGATCTGCATCAAACAGGTCTGTCAGGTATTCGCCTTTGAGATAATGCTTTGCCTTGGATGCATCATCCAGGCATCGTTGCAGTAATTCGCGGTTGAAATCGTTTTCATCATCGATGATCGGTGGCGGCGTGAAATACGCCTTGCGTTTGACAGCATTGTTGCGTTCCACACAGCCTTTTTCCCAACCACTGGCAGGATTGCAAAAGACCGCCTCAAAACCATACCAAGACGAAAAAGCGGCGTATTCAGGCGAAGGCTGCGCATCGATGCCTTTCTTTCTCAAAGTCAAAACAGCGGTGGTCGCGTTATCGAACGTCACGCGGATCGGCACGAAGCCAATGAACTCAAAAATGTTTGCCATGGCCTCAAACAAACATTGCTGATTCTCGGCAGGAAATATCTGCACAAACGAAACATTTGAGTATGGAAATGACATCGTAAATTGATGACCATTGATGCGCCGACCGTGTCGGTAATAAGCAACTTCACAAAAGTCGATTTGTGCGTCACCAGGACTATGATCAAGCGGAATTCGGGCAAGTTTTGGTTCGCGAATGCGCATACACTTCCGAGCGACAAAGTCATAAAAAGCACTTTTTCCAAATTCAAATCTCGGATGCGCTTTGCGAAATTCGTACATGGCCGTTTTGACGTTATGCGACTGCTTGCCATGTTCGGCGTTCAGTATGGCTTCGATTTCGTCTTTGTAACCATCAAACATCGAAGCTCTGCAATGGTTGAATGGTTTGTCGTCAGGCTGAATGTTGGCATATTTCTGAACTGTCGTTGGCGAATGCCCTGTAATATCGGCCACGCAACGAACAGACAGCTTCCTCGTTTTCCTCAAATTCAGAATCGTGATGTGGTCATCCTGGCTGACTTTCCCCATTACACACCTCCACGCAAAATATCTTCAACAAACATGATTGTTTGTCAAATTTAGCGAATCCGTTGGGGAAATTCAGCTTTTTTATTATTTGGCGCAGGCTATGGCTTTCGCCATACGCCTTGCGTGTGCGGCTTCTCGCTGTCGCTCAATACGCCGCACAAATCATCATGATTTCATCTGCACACTGACGATTGCGTCCATGCAGCCTTTCAACCTCGATTGCGCCGCAATCACGTGCCTGGCAGACCAAATCAGAATTGGGACGATCGAACAGGCACCATTGGTCACTCACTCGCATAAACTCAGCACAAAATGCCCTCGCATCGATGCGACCATCCTGATAAGTCGATGATGCATCGAACCCCATTTTGATATTTCCCTCATACGGTGGATCAAGTATGACAAATGCGCCCGATTCTGCCCAATATTTCGCCTCTGAGGCGTTCAAATTGTCATCAATGACAACTAGACCCTTTGTCCAGTCATCGCACGCAGACGGGCACACAGGCGCTCCAACGGGGATGACGTTGCGAACATCTTTTCCATGAAGCCAGCGATGCGCCGTTTCAGAATCCTCTGCCTGTGAAACGATGGCCAAGCACCTCGCCTCGGTTTCTTTATCAAATCGCGTGTATTCGACATAAGATCGTTTAGGCGCAACGGCCTGAAGCTGTTTCAAAACCTCAGCCGTTTGAGGCGCTAAATTCAGTCGGCGTCGATAGTCATGGCCATAGTCATTCGTAATGACGGTCAAATCAGGACGTGTGTCTTTAATGACGCGCGCAGCTGAAAAGGAACCGCCAAAAGCGTCAAACACACAACCGCCTTGCGGTAGTTTTGTCGCCAAATTCTGCAATTCTCGCCACCACCTCAATTTTGAACCGATAAACGGTAAAGGCGGCCTTCGATAGCTTCGATGGTTCATGGTTCGCCCTCGTTCAGAATTTGTATATGCTCAAAATAATAAATAACTGCATCCATTTTCGCCGAACAGATTTGATATTGCGTATTAAGTTCAAGCAATGACATAAGCATTTCGCCATTTGTATTGAATTTTAATTCAACATTTTGACATGGCTGTAATATTTGGGTGGCTGGAATTGCATATTCAATTTTGGTAACTGCCGCACGGTCGGTCGCACAGCTGTTCATGCAAAATGGCACAAATATCGTCAGGCACAGGGCTTTGATACCAATCCAAACTCTTTTCATCCAGTGTGACTGTTTTAATAATATCATGGTTTAATTCCTCGCTTTTGTGCACAATGTTTTCAACATTTTCACAATACCTGTTTGCACTTTCAAGTTCTGCCTGTTTTGCACGAAGTCGCGCTGTCATTTCATCGATTTGGGTGTTTTGTATATTTATCGTTTCAGTGAGTTGTTCGATGCGTTCATTCAATTGTGTAATTTGCCTATTGCGCACACATTCACGAATACCAAAGCCAGCCAAAACAACGATGATAATGACGGCGTAAATTATATATTCCGTTTTAATATTCATCTTGGCACCTCCGAGCAAGGCGCACGCGTTCCTTGAACATAATCCACGCGTTTTCATGCAGATCGCCTGTGATTTCGTTGGTGTCGTTTCCAACAAATGGACGTGGACACCATTTTCCCGTCACATCGTAATGACGCACGATGTGACTTTGCGGAATGCTGTGTTTGTCGGCGAGGTCGGCCACAAGCCTTGCCCCATCGTTCAAGACTTTGTCGGTGAAATACCAGTCGCGATCTTTGACCGAGTGTGTGCGTGTATTCCGTTTGTGTTCAACGAGATCGACGCCAAGCGCGCAAGTGTTACTCGCCAAACATTTGTTGCTCTTCTCATAAGGGCAGTGCCACGCCGCGTGACGTTCTTCCACGACCTGATAGATCGCATCATCGCCAACCAGGTAATGTGTCGAACATGCACGTTTCCAGGTTTGCATCGAATCTGCTGTTTTCTTCGCACATCCCTGCGAACCATAATCGCCCGTGTAATGGATAATGATCCATTCGATCTGCTTGTGTCCTCGATATCCCCAGCGAGATTTCGTTTTGCCGTCTTTGGGATCGACGAATGTGCGCTCTTTGATAATCTTTCGTATGACTTCCATAACCGCCTCATAGCAAAGACCACTATTGGTCACAAATGAACTACATGAAGCGGATAAATCAGGTGTTAAACGTGCCCGATAATCGAATGTGGATCGTTCGGGGCGTTGCGGGGTGTCCCCGCAGAGGGGGTAGCGGCGTATGGCAAAGCCATAGCAGCGAAGGGGGACGCTTCCCCCGCCACAATCAAACTATTTCTTCTCATCATCAACGTGGACGGTGACTTTTGCATCCCCTTTGCTTACTTCGACATTTTTAATGCCGATAGACCATCCGTTAGATGCTGCCTTTTCCCAAGTTCGGATTAGTATGAAAATACCGCCGACGATCAATGCACCGAGTACAACGGCGAGTCGCACAGAATCGTTCAATTGCTCGAAATCAAGTATGCAGCCAACGAACATCGCGACGAACGTCACGACAATACACCAACGTAAAGAAATGAATTTGCCAAACATTTCTGTTTTATCCAATATCGGCAGAATTACGCCGAAAATGATGATAAATATGAGGACAACTGCAGTTGCTGGAATTGGCGTAATCATTTCAAGCCTCCTTTAATGGCTATGTCGGCGAGTATATCGCGCCCACATTCTAGAATGATATTTTCAAGTTCATCGATATGATTTTTCATGAGCCAATCAGCAAACGAATCTTTGGCATAAACAGGAACGCCGAGGTCATTCTTTGTCTTGCCATAAGCGAGCGTCGCTTTGCCCTTTTTAATGCCATAGAACCGATCTGGCTTTTGTGATGTGCCGTAGTAAGCGACGTCTTGTAACGGAACACCGGCATTGCGACTCACTTTTTGAACTTTGTGAATGGTTCGCCATTTACCGTGGCGCAATACTCGGAAATATCGATTGACAGCCATCCATTCGTTCACAGGAGCATCAAATCCTTTCATTCGTCCCGCGTTCGGACTGGTGCCAAAAATCGTCAATGTGTCGTCCTTTTTACGGCTTCTAACACCAAATATGCTTTTTTGCGGTTTATCCAGAAATGGCGAGGCTTTGCTGATGTTTCGTGCAAATTGTTTAATCCGACGAATCACAGCTGATTTCCATTTCTGAATCAATTTAGGGTTGTCCGATAATTGTTTATAGATTTCATTGATATTATCTATCATTTAATCACCTCCGGCTTGTCAGGCCAAACGACATTACGCGGAAAACCATCTTGTTTTGTAATATCGCGCAATGCCTGGCGATAGGCTTTTACGGATTCGCAATCTTCGTTAGAAATGGGATAATCAGGTTGAATGAGATAATCTGTATCTGCGAGAAGTGTGTTGCGTTTATCGCGAATATCAAATGCAAGAACATCGTCTGGTATCACCGGTGGCACATAATAAGCTGGTTGTATTTCATTGCGTTCAAAAGCTTCCTTAATGGCTTGAAATACAGGCGCATCATCATTACTTCCAATAATAAATGTATAAGGAAGTATGGTATTGTCATCAAGCGTAACATCCACATCAAAATAGGTATGTTCCTGATCCATATATACTGCGTTATTAAATTGCATTTGTAATTCTCCTTATGCGATGCGAACGACAAGGACAGTCGGTTGATAAGATGTTATATTTGTTGAATATATTTTTCCCAATATTCTCCACGTTCCGTTTCCAACTGTACTTGAATAAGTTTCACCTGTTGTATTTCCACCACTAGAACTAAACAGGGCTGCAAATTTTAGTTTTGATCCAGATACATCCCCTATATTAGAACCATCGTACCAAGTATTATTACTCAAAGAACTACCAGATGACGTAGTTGCAGTTGATAGTTTTGCAATAATTAGCGACCCAATTGGATAAGTGTTACTTTGAGTAGTTCCTGTTCCAAATGCGGCGATGGAATGAGCAACACCCGCACCTGAAATGTAATTCACATACAAACGGTCCCACATATAGCTACTTGAACCAAGTTCGTATCTATTTTGACTTCCTGGTGTTAAATTTGTATAACAATCTATCCCGTTATTGTATGCATTTATGTATGCAGGCCCGAAATATATTTTACCACCAACAGTAATGTCTCCTGAGGTTGTAATAGAGTTCATTGAACTCGAACCAGTCACTGAAATTGTTGTACTATTGATTGTTGTACTATTGATTGTATCAATATAACCATAATTCCAGTAATAGCTTGAGTGACCAAGGGATGAACCTTTATTGGATGAAGGGCATATTCTTTGCGTGGAAAACAGGCCGTATGTCGATGATTGATAATACAGATAATCGGTAGAGCTGGTTGCCAATTTTGAAGCATAAGTAGCTGACGTCGCACTGGTGGCAGTAGCCGCATTTCCTGAGATATTGGTCGTATGGTTTACCTTTCGCCAATACGATCCATCATAGACGAACTCAACAGTATCACCGGCTTCCCACGATGTTACTGCGGTTGCAGCTGCCGATGCATTCACTCTCAAATAGATTCGTACAGCACCAGTGCCATTGACATTGAGCGTCGCGTTAGATGCTGTATTTGAATAGGTAAATTTAACAAGGATTCTAGCACCAGTTGTGAGCGAAAAACCGTTCAGCGATACTGTTTTAGCGGCAGTGGCTGCGTCAGTATTACACGTTCCAAAATGAGTAATAGACGCCGAACCATCAAACGCCATGCCATCGATATTTCTGGCTGTCGTCAGTTTTCCGGTCAAATTACCCGAGAATGTGGTAGCCGTGACCGTTCCATTCACAGTGAGAGAATAGCTAAAATTACCATATCTTGCATACACATACTTCCAACGGTTGCTTTCGGCACCCAAATCGTATCCAGTCGAACCGCTCGTGGATGCTGTGCGGGGTGAAATGGCATAAGACGAAATCGCACCCGCAGTGACCCCGGCGAGCGTCGTTGCGCCAGTAACCCCAAGCGTTCCACCAATGCTGGTATTGCCTGTGAGCGTACTTGCCCCTGTGACCGAAAGAGTGCCAGCCGTCGAAAGGGAACCGCTGAAATTACCGTATCGGCCATAGACATAACGCCAACGCGTGCTGTCAGCTCCTAAATCATAACCTGATGATGTACTCGTTGAATGCGTATTAGGGTAATGACTGTTAGAATATATTTCATACGCGTATAGGTCGTCTTGAATGCTTATAGTACCTTCAACCAATAAACTGCCTAATATTTCTGTATAATGTAAATAGCATTCGCCTGAAACATTCAATTCA
>JAZRVP010000246.1:0-19614 GCA_045599245.1 Myxococcota bacterium | reverse complement strand
CTTATACGCGCCTTCTCATCACTCGTCAAATTTTATTTTCAAAAAAATAATGCGGCCGCGTATTCGCTGCGCGAATAGCGGCCGCCAAAGCCCTGCGTATCGTCCAAAGGCCGATAGCAGGGCCGCTCCATCATTCTTCTTCCCAGACCTTCATGTCGATCAGATTTTCTGATTTTGCCGTGATCATGGTGCAAACCGCCGTTCCCGTCACATTCAGCACCGTCTGGACCATGGCATCCAGGGCATAAATACCCATAATAATACTGATTGCATTCGCCGGAATGCCCATCATCGGAAGAAGCATCGCAATACAAATCAGAAGCGATCCCGGAATAGCCGGCGCCGCAACCGACAAAATGTAAACCATCACAACGATGCTGCACAGCATCCCCGGATCGACCGGCACGCCAAAGACCGCCGCCATAAACAACGTGCTGATCATCAAAACGATACAGCCCCCGTTCTTGTTCATGACTGTCCCAAACGGTATCGCAAACGAATAGGCTTTTGGCGATATCCCAAGCTTCGTCCGGCATATCTCCATATTAAACGGCATGACCGCATTCCCTGAACAAATCACGAATGCATTGAGCATCACCGGCGCATATTTCTTGTAAAATTTTATCGGCGAGAGCTTCGCAAAAAGCGGAAGCATCACAGCATAAATCAGGAGCATGAAGGCATAACACATCACCGTGACCAGCATCCATTGCCCCACCGATACCAGGGATGATGTATCCGTTTTTATGATCATGTTTGCCATCGCACAAAAGATTGACAACGGCATAAATCGAATCACGATCTTCGTAATTTTCAAAAACAAATCATTCAGCAGATCAATGCCATGGTTCACGGCCCCGGCTGAGGCACCGAGTTTTGTCACACCAATGCCTGTAAGCAAGGCCAAAAATAGAACCTGAAGCATGTCCGATTTGACAAACGGACTGAAAATATCCACCGGTATGATGTTGATAATCGTATTTTTTATCGACAGATCCGTTGCTGTCGCCGTGTTTGTGATGGCATTCGCCGATTCCGAAACCATGCCCCGAAGTGCCGGATCTCCAATCGAAAACAATGTGCTGTCGACAAACATATAGCCGACAATCGCAACGCCGATCGCAATAAACGAGGTCAGCATAAAGTATCCCATCGTTTTGAGGCTCATTTTGCCTATTCTTCCGACGTCGCCGTTTGTCGCAAACGCGGCCGCAATCGAGAAAAACACCAGGGGAGCCGCCAGCATCTTAATTGCATCCAGAAACATCGTGTAAATCGGCGTAAAGACATTCTCCGCCAGAAAAAATGCCCCCGTTTCTGAAATGGCTCTGATGAGAAAACCAAAAAGAATCCCGCCAAACAAGGCACCAAGTGTCCGTCTTAATGCCCTCTGCTTGCTCGTCTCCACAAGCAGTGTCGCGATATTCAACCCCTTCTTGTGGTGAACCGAAACCTTCTTTCCATACGATTTGACGATAATGCTTCGGATGATGGACTCCTGTTCGGAGTCCACCTCTTCCAAATCCGGCATCACAATGCCGGTCGGAATGTCTTCTTCTTTTATTGGCGTTCCACGGCCGGATATTCGAATGACACAGTCGCCAAACAGCTTGTGCGCATCGATTTTTAGACGTTCTTCACTCGAAACCTCGATCAGCTTCGTCAAAAGCTCATTGAGTGCATGATCCGCCTGCTTGATATCGTTTTCCTTTATCTTCCATAGCTCGAGCAGAAGTTTAATTTTTTCGCATACACGCGGAATCTCTTCTTGTTTGGAATCGATATAAAGGACATATTTCATGAGCCTACTCCACCTGTTCCGGACACAACCGTCAACGTCCACCCCCGACGACACGGCGCCCGGCGCCCTCTATAGTACAATTCACTACAATTTCAACATTCTGACATTATTCGCGCAATTTCCAGGAAAACTCTGAATTAACTTGTTTACTTTTTTTTTCTGGGGCTTTGCCCCAGACCCCACCAAAGGACTGAGTCCTTTGGAATCCTCAATATTTTTAGATGGTATAAGCCTTTGGGGCTGCCTAACCCTTGTTCCCCGCCGGGGCCCTACCCCCGGCTCTCAACATTAACTGCCTTAAAATATCGTTTTGTTCAGACCTTCCCCAGAATTGTTTTCTGGGGCTTTGCCCCAGACCCCAAAATACCCGAAAAGTTCCTCACCAAGCCGCAGAAATCAGCCGCCCAAAAGGTCCGTCAGCAAAATCTTGACGCCGATCAGAATGAGGACAATGCCGCCAATCAGCAGCAGTTTCGGCCCGAACTTTTCGCCGAGTTTTGCCCCGATTCGACAGCACACGATGCTGCAAATAAACGTCACAATCGCGAAAATAACCGCCGGAAGCACAATCGGATCATGGGTCAGGGACAGACTGAAACCGACCGCACACGCATCAATGCTCGTCGCAAAAGCCGCCAGAAATATCGGCCATGGCTTGAGCACATCCTTGACATCGACTTCTTCATCCTGGCGCGAGTCATAGATAAATTTACCGCCAACAATGAGCAGAATGCCAAAAGCAACCCAGTGATCGACGGCCTGAATAAACTCCGCAACCAGTTCTCCGCCGACCCAGCCGATGGCCGGCATCACGCCCTGTGCAATACCAAAGGCCAGTGCCGGAATCGCCGCATATTTCCACTTGAACGGCTTAAAACGCGCACCATAAACCAGTGACACCGAACTCGCGTCTGCCGCAAGCGCAAATCCCATCAACACATATTCTATCAGTTTTGCCAGTGATATCATTGCAGCTCTATTTCTTGCAAAATTGGTTACTGTTCAACCGGGGCTCTGCTCCGATTCCTCAGTTCGCAATATGAAATGAACTTCGTTTCCCGAGCCTGTCGGCTCTCCAACTCGTTCATTTCATTTGCTCACTGGGCTCTGTGGTTTTCGCCATTCACTGGATGGCGAAAATCCTCGGCCCCCCGCTTAAGGACTGAGCCCTCAAGAATCCGCAATTATTTAGGTGGTATAAGTATTTTGGGCTGCCTATCCATTATCTCGCCGGGGCCCCGCCCCCGGCTCTCTTCTATTTCTGCCTAAATAATGCGAAACAACCCGCATTTTCGACTTCTGCCCATATTTAGTAGATTGGTAAGTTAATAGTGGCGGAGCTGTAACCAGGATTTTTTCGCTCCGACGGCTTCTTACCGTATCTTATAACTCTTTTCTCTGAGATGAGGACAAGATGCCGAGGACTTCGCGGTATTTGGCAACCGTTCGCCTGGCAATATCGATATCCTCCTCTTTTAATATCTCGACAATACGCTGGTCGCTCAGAGGCTTTTTGGGATCCTCTTTTGAAATGATGGCCTTGATCCGTTCCTGAACCGCCGTACTGGCCAAATCATCGCCGCCAAAGGCATCCATGCGGCTGATCTTCGACGTAAAGAAATACTTGAGTTCAAACGTTCCCTGCGGCGTATGCATATACTTCTTTGTCGTTACGCGGCTTATGGTTGACTCGCTCAGTTCCGTGTCATCCGCAATATCCTTTAATATCATCGGCTTGAGATAGTTCACGCCCTTTTCAAAGAAATCTCTCTGACGGGCAATAATGGCCTCGGCAACTCGATATATTGTGCGTTCGCGCTGCTGGAGTGAGCGCAAAAACCAGCGTGCCGTACTGAGCTTTTCACGGATATAATTTGAAGCATCCTCGGGCGCGCTCTGCTTGTTGCGAAGCAAATCGAGGTAGTATGAACTCACCCGAAGGCGCGGAAGTCCGTCGTCATTGATCATCACATGGTATTCCCCGTCCGAACTCCGATCGACATAGACATCCGGCGTTATGTACATCGGCCTTTCATCCGTATATTTCACGCCGGGTTTCGGATTGAGTGTCGCAATCACTTTCGAAGCCGCAATCACGCGATCAACCGTCGTTTTGAGCTCCCGCGCAAGCTGCTTGTAATTTTTGCGTTCCAAAAGCGGAATGTATTTGTCGATGATTTCATGGACGATGTGATTGTCCGGATAAAGGATTTCAGCCTGCGCCAAAAGGCATTCGCGAAGATCACGCGATCCAACCCCCGTCGGGTCAAACTCCTGAATGATTTCCTGGACATAGACCACGGACTCGACATCGGTGTCGCATTTCTGCGCTATCTCTTCCAGTGTAATGCCAACCAGATAGCCGTCGTCATTGATATTGCCGATAATTTCGGTCGCAATGCGTGCCTGAAGCTCGTCAAAACGGGTCAGTTTGACCTGCCGGAGGAGATATTCGACAAGCGTCGGCGGCGCCGTGAGCGTTGCCTCGTAATCCGGAAGCTCATCCCCGACAAAACCCTGATAGTTGTTGTCCTGCATCGGCGTGTGCGTCTGATACAGATCAAAATACGTTTCCCAGTCAATCGTGTCCGTCTTTGAAATCGTTTCGTCCAGATTTCTGAGGCTGGACTGATATGCCTCTGTGTCATCGAAAGCTGCCGATTTATCGCCCGTTTCCAGCGAAACGTATTCCGAATTTGTCTCCGGTATCTCCTCTTTGGGAACCTCTTCAAGCGCAGGATTCTCTATCATTTCCTCCTGGATCGACGTGATCAGTTCCTGACGCGACAGTTGAAGCAGTTTAATCGCCTGCTGAAGCTGCTGCGTCATGCGAAGCTGCTGTTTCATTCCCATCTGAAGCTGCATTTTCTGTCCCATCGTTCACCTCCCTGTTCACAACCGTAACTAGGCATATAAATTGCATAGTTATTCTACACAATCTCATTTTTAATTCAAGTTTATGTTTTTTTGATATTTCGCCTGTCTATGCCTGCGGCATACGACAGGCTTTCGGCCTATGCGAAACGCATACGGCCTCAAACTATTTTTCATACACGCCCCCAGGTCCGGTCTGAACAATTAGCTTATACCACCCCGGCAAGAACAAATGTCAGGCAGCACCAAATGCTTATACCACCTAAAATATTGCGGATTCTTAAGGGCTCAGCCCTTAAGCAGGGGCCGGGGCAGAAACCCGGAAAAAATATCGCCGAACGTATGCCGCAGGCATAGTTCGGCGCGGCAGCCGTATGCCGAAGGCATAGGCGCCGTCTCAAAACCCTTGAAAATGATTTTGCGTCCATATCTATTATATGGGATAAACTCGGCTGTTTGCGCATTCATTCGCAATGACGCCTTCTTTTCCAGACTTCATTCGATATTTTCATCATGATTACTTGCTCTCACTGTCATCAGGAAATTCCAGACAATGCCCAGTTCTGCAGCAACTGTGCGGCGCCCGTTGTTCACAGCAATGAAACGCCGGAACTCGCTGTGCTCAGCGAACCAAAAGACGATTTCATCGGAAAATCCATCGATCACAAATACCTCATCCAAAAACGAATTGCTTCGGGCGGAATGGGCGTCGTTTATCTGGCAAAACAAAAAGGCGTGGGTCAGGAAGTCGCCGTTAAAAAGCTTCATGCCGAAAAATACAGCGACCCTCATCTGGTCGAACGTTTTATCAACGAGGCCCGGTCTTACGGCAAAATTTCACATCCAAATGCCGTCAAACTTCACGATCTGCTCAACGTCGACGGACAAATCTGCATCATCATGGAGTTCGTTCACGGCCGAACCCTGACCTGCTATATCGAAGAGAACTATATCTTCACGCAGCGCCAGATTATCGACATTTCCATGCAGCTGGCAGACGCCCTCTGGACCGTTCACCAGGCCGGAATCATTCATCGCGACCTCAAAACCGAAAACGTCATGCTCATTGAAACCGTTCCGGGGCGTTTTTCGGTCAAAATACTCGACTTCGGCATCGCCAAAATGCTCGACCGGCCCGATTCCAAAGCCACGCTTGAAGGAACCCTCGTCGGCACACCGGAATTCATGAGCCCGGAACAGTGCTACGGCGAAACCGTCGACGGCAGAGCCGATATCTATGCATTCGGCATCCTGATGTTCGTCATGATTTGCGGCTTCCTGCCTTTTGAAGCCGAATCGGCGGTCGCGGTCCTGCACAAACAAGCCCATGAAACCGTGCCCAAATGCACGCGTCCCGACAAATCCGAAGTGTCCCCCGACCTCGAAGCCATCGTTCAAAAATGCCTGATGAAAAAAGTCGACGAACGATATCAGTCCTTTGCGGAAGTCATCGAAGACCTGATGGCCCTGCAGGAAGGGCGTCCCGCAACGATTGCACATTCGGATATCCATCCCGTCATTGAAGAAAACCCCACCAAAGACCCCGAAAATGCGGCGACCAAACCGTCGAAACTCTCGTCCGAAACGTTTGAACTCGATGTGAATATCGATGCTCAAGACGTTGATTCTGAAGGAGATTTTGCATTCAGCATTTCCGATGACGATGAAAAAGATGCGGCATCCCCAAAAGAGGATGAAACATCGGCCGAAGAAAACGATGAACCGGAATTTTCGGGCGTTTTTGCGGAATGCGGTGAGTACAGTCTCGGGGAACTCCCGGGGATTGAAGCTGACGACAGTGTGATATCCACGGCGCGTGAAAAGCGAGGAAAAGCAGGAATTTTGCCTGGCATTGCGGTGGTTGCTGCTGCACTTCTGGTCATATTGTTTGGTCTGACCAAGAGCGGAATGATTGCCTCGGAGACACTCCCCGATTTCATGAAACCGGCGGCGGAACCGGAACAAGCGGTCGTCCTCCCGACGGCCTTTAAGGCCAAAAATGTGTCAGCCAACGAAGTCGAAACCGAGAGCGATGTGCCGCCGCAGGAGGGGGAAGAAGAGACCGCCGGAGCGCAGGGCGTTCAAGAGGCTGCGGCCCCTGAACCGGAACCCGAAGCCATTACGCCGGCACCGCCCTCAAATGCTGCATCAAGGGAAGCAATTGAACGCGGGATTGCAAGAGCCGCCATGAAAAAAGCCGATGCACTCATTCTCTCTGCTCAGCTCGATACCGCAGCCGAACTCCTCGACACCGCCAAAACCTCCCTAAAGAATGGTTCCGAAACCGAGACCGCCTCTCTGGCCAACCTCAGCTCAAAACTCACATCATTCAAAGACATCATGGCTCAAGCCGAAAAGGCAAAAAAGTCTCAGAATTGCAAAACCATCTCAAATCTCGCCGAATCCTGCCTCGAAATCGATCCCAAGGCCGATGGCATCAAGCAGCAGCTCGACAAAATGGCTCAGAAATGCAACGCCGTCCTTGCCGCACCGCCGACAAGCCTGTAACAAATATTCATCATGAAAAGACTTCTAACGTATTCATTTTTCTGGATGACTGCCTCTGCTTTGTGCAGCTGTGTTGACGCCCCCAACACCATGCCGTTCAACTACTGCGAAGATGGGGAATATCAGAACTGTTCGGCCAGCCGCGATGCCGGAGACTGCCTCCCAGGGCATGAATGTGAAAGTCCGATCGAAGAAGCACCGGATACTTATATAGCCTTTTTTGAAGGCAATACCGCGACCGATACCTTTGAATATTCCGACGGATATGTGGGTGAAATCGACAAGGAATGCCATTCTCTCGGGTATTCTAACCAGAGTTGTGACGGCATGTGCTACGGCGGCGATGTGGACTGGATCCAGTTCAAGGCAAAACCCGGAACGCCACTGACCATCACGGTTGAACGCGCACTCAATTCCCTTACAAGTCCCATCGCCCTGCTCCATGCCTCGAACGGGGCTGAACTGATTTACTGCCCCCCCAACGATTACGACAAAGCCACGCTCTCATTCCTCGCTCCGGAAGAGACCTTCTATCTGACCGTTGAAGAGTTCAAAAATTACAATTTCGACTACGTTTCCTCGTGCAAAGCCAAAAATCTGACAGGCGGCATTCGTTATCACTACGTCGTGAAAGCGGAAAAAGACAAAGACTTTGTCATTCGTGAACTCGGCAAGGTCTCCAGCAAGAAAACCTTTAACATTGCGTTTACAGCCTCCGGTCAGGCGCACTATTACAAGGTCAAAATCAAGAAAGGCAGGTCTCTTTCGCTCGATGTTCATTCCGTTCCGAACACATGTGAAGGTTCGCCGGTGATTTCACCTATTATTCACAACGAATCCCACAGTGCGTATAACGGCGGATTTTCGTGGAGCAAATACGGGGCGGAACTCATTCGTTCGCGAAGCGAAGAAGCGGAGTGCAACACCCATGTTGAATTTGACGAGAGCATGGCGTCGTGTGAGGAAACTGCCTGCGAATATTTTTTTGTCATCACGGACTACAACGGCGTAGCCTCATACGAATACGAGCTCACAGTCACGTCCGAATAATTCAACCATCGACATCTATAATATGAAGCAATAATCAATGCAGGAAGCCTTAGAAAGTATTTTTGGGCCCGGAATAGGCCTTGTCGGGTTTGTGGTGATGGCGATCATCATCATCCCGAAATTTCTCACGAGGTGGCGCGGTTTCAGTGCCAGAAAAAAAGGTCCGGTTGACTGCCGAGAACGCATTGAAGGGCAGCGAAGAATCCATCTCGACATGAATACAGCCGTCAAAGGCATTGCCGATCACCCTAAACACGGCAAACCGCTCGACATTCTCACGTCAGACTGGAAACCGATTATTATTGAAACCGTCTGCTGGCTTTTACCCCTTCTTCTCATCCTTCTTTTTGTACCGGCTGGGCATCACAGCGTTCGAACCGTTGCCCTCGTCATGGCGATTCCCATGGCCATTGTCGGGTTCATCACACTGGCCCACCTCCACGACAGAGTCATTTTCTATGAAACCGGGTGTGACATCACGGTTAAATTCAGCAGCAAATCCATTGATTACAATTCGCTTTGTTCGATGACCGAACGCAAGCCCATGATTCCGTGGATGGCGGCCAGTTATATACTCCATCTCGATGATGCACATCTCGTCGTGCTCGACGGAACGTACCTCAAAAGAGGCCGCCAGCTAAAAGCGATTTTGAAATCACTCGACAAACGCATTCTCACCAATGCGGCCCAGGAAACCATGAGACGAATGTAGCGGTTGAAAGGACGCGCAAAACGTTGTAAGAGCGCGGCCCGTTGCCTTTTGAGGGCAATCCGGAGAACAGAATATGCGTTTTGAAGATTTCGTCGGTCTTCGCTACCTGATGGCAAAGCGAGATCGAAACATGCTCAGTGTTATCACCCTCATAAGTATTGGAGGGGTTGCCGTAGGTGTCATGGCACTCATCGTTGTGTTGAGCGTCATGGACGGTTTTGAAGCCGATTTTCGAGAAAAAATCATCGGTTCCAAAGCTCATGTCGTCATCTCAGCCCAGGATGGCTACCTAAGCAATTACGATGAAATTCGTCAAATCGCAAAAGCCACGCCCAATGTCGAAGGCGTCAATGTGTATGTTGAAGCCGAAGTCATGCTCAATTCACCGACCAATCTGCAGGCGGCCATCCTTCGGGGCATTGATTATCGCGAGATCACGACGACGACGAAACTCGCGGAATATATGGAAGAAGGGAAACTCGAATATCTCGAAAATCCCAATGCCCTTCCATCTATTACAACGGCCGGCACGGTGTTGCAGCGCGGAGCTCTCTCGATACACAGCGACGCCGAGGACGGTGAATTGACGGATGAACGGGTTGACAAGCTCGAAAAAGCGGGCGCGCGAGCAGCCATCGCATTTTCCGGAAGCAAACATGGAAACTGGCTGGCTCAGGGTGCTGAAGGCATTGAAATTCCAACGCTTGAGGATGACAAACCGGTTCCGGAGCCCTCAGTTCAGAAAGCGGATGCCCGAGCCAATGCCGCCGAACAGCCTTTCCCCAATCCACTCGACAACGAAGTCGTTCAAAGTGAAGAAGACGCGGAACTCGCTGCACTCATTGGCGAGGATCGATGGGTCGATGCCGAAAACAAATCGAGAAAACCGGCGAATCTGTTTGCGGCTCAGGATGAGAAAAATGAACGGATACCAAACGCAGAACTTCTGCCCGTAAAAACCCGTTCAAGACAGATGAAAGCCCTTCCGGGACTGACGGCAGATGATGTCGGCGTAAGACGAGTTGGTGCCATTGTTCTCGGCAGGGAACTCAAGAGCAATCTCACACTTTATCTCGGGGCTGAACTCAATGTCATGAGTCCGTCCGGTGATCTCGGTCCGACGGGCGGTCTTCCCAAAAGCAGACCGTTCAAAATGGTCGGCTCCTATTACAGCGGCATGTTCGATTTCGATGCCAAAATGGGCTACATCTCCCTGGCCGATGCCCAGGCACTTCTCGGAATTGGCGACAGCATTTCCGGCATCGATATTCGTTGCACAAGGCTCGAAGACAGCCTCAAGGTTCGCGATGAACTGCGGGAAAAACTCGCCGGTTTCGACAACGTCAAAGTCGATGACTGGCGAACACTCAACTCCAGTCTTTTCAGTGCCATCATGCTCGAAAAAGTCGCGATGTTTGTCATTCTCACATCCATTATTCTCGTCGCATCATTCAACATCCTTTGTCTTCTCATCATGATGGTCATTGAAAAAGCACGGGAAATTGCGATCTTTAAAGCCATGGGCACGACCGATCGAAGCATTGTGAGAATATTCGTTGTTCAAGGTGCCGTCATTGGCGGACTTGGAACGCTCATTGGCCTCGTACTCGGCCTTGGTTTGTGTTTTCTCATCACGAGTCTCGGTCTAAAGATGCCCGGTGATGTCCACTATCTCGCACAAATTCCCGTCAATATCGATCCGGTTGTCATCATTTTGATATGCGTTGCATCCATCGGAATAAGTTTGCTGGCAACCGTGTTACCGAGTCGAATGGCCGTGAAACTCAATCCGGTTGACGGACTAAGATGCGAGTAATCTTGACCAGATGAGCCACAATCATATAGAATCTAGCGCCGTTTTGACGGTCACCTAAATCGTAATTCAATGCCGGTCCTGAACCGGCTTGCCTGGAGCAATAATTTGGCGTTTTCGAAAAATACATCCGGTGCCATGGAAATCCGGATTCAAAACCTAAGAAAGGAATTCTTCCACGAAGGGCACACACTTGAAGTCCTGAAAGGAATAGATCTGGTGCTGGAACCGGCGTCAATGGTCAGCATCAGAGGCCGTTCCGGCGCCGGAAAATCGACGTTTATGCATCTGCTTGCAACACTGGATAACCCGACAAGCGGCTCCATTCTCTTTGGAATGAACGACGTTTTTTCCTTTTCCCCCACCGAACTCGCGAAATTCAGAAACGAAAACATCGGCCTCATGTTCCAGTTTCATCATCTCTTGAGCGAATTTACGGCCATCGAAAACGTCATGATGCCCGCCCTCATTCATCGCGAATCGTTCTCTCAAGCCAAAACCCGGGCTGAAGAACTGCTCGAACGCGTGGGACTTCAAAACCGTGGCTCTCACAAACCCGGCGAACTTTCCGGCGGTGAACAACAGCGCGTCGCTCTCGCTCGCGCTCTCATGATGAAACCTTCTATCCTGCTCGCCGATGAACCCACCGGAAACCTCGATCACAAAACCGGTGCCGGTATCCACAAACTTTTCAGAGAACTCAATCAAACACTCAATCTCACCATCGTGATCGTGACCCATGACGAAATACTCGCCAGACGCATGAACCGAAGACTTATCATGCAAAATGGTCTCCTCATCGAAGCCAATGACGAGCAGCTTCCCATCGACGATATCCCCGATAATACGGACGATCATGCCGATAACGATGCCACATCTCGAACCAAAAACGAAGACAAATCCGGCCATTCAAATGCCTCTTCCGATGCGTCCGAAAACAAAGAGGCCGTCGAATGACCATCCACTCCTTTTGCCGTAATGCCATAACGTTTCTGTGCTGCCTGTCCGCCTGTGCTGCAATGACGGCTTCTGCTTTCGCTCAGCCAAAACTCTTTCCCGATACCGACGGCGTCATCATCGATGAAATCGCCCTCCAGGGAAACAGACGAAACGCCAATGAAGACCTCCTCTACTACATCAAGCAGAATGTCGGTGCCCCTCTCTCTCTCGATGTCGTCAGTGAAGACGTCAAACGTCTTTATAAAATGAAACTCTACGATGACATTCAGGTCGATCTCGATGTCATCGACGGCAGAAATATCCTGACCTATATCTTCGTCGAAAAACCCTCCATCGCAACAGTCGCCTTCGAAGGAAATGACGAAATCAAAACCAAAGACCTTGAAGAAAAAATCGATCTCCCCATCGCAAGCCCGCTCGACATCGACAAAATCAACGATAACGCCAATAAACTCAAAGCCCATTACGACGAAGAAGGCTATTTCCTGGCCGAAGTCAATCCCGAAATATTAGATCGAGAAGACGGCGACAAAGACATCATTTTCCACATCCGAGAATACGATAAAGTCAAAATTAAACGCATCACAGTGCTCGGCAATGAAGCTCTGACCGATGACGACATCAAATCCCATATTTTCACGCGAGAATCTTCTTTGCTCGGCCTTCTTTCCGGCGCCGGCGAATACAAGGAGGAAGAATTCAAACGCGACGTCCAGCGAATTGCCGCCTGGTATTCTGAAAATGGGTACCCCGATGCACACGTCGTCGATTCACAGGTTCAGCTTTCAGAAGACCGAAGCTCGATGTACATCACATTCCGCGTCGAAGAAGGAAAATATACAACCGTCGGAGACGTCGAAATCATTGGCGATACGCTCAACAACGACGACGAAATCCAAAAGCTCGTCACCGTAAAATCAGGCCAGGGGTTCAAGCTCTCGCAGCTCTTCGATGACGTCAAAAACATCCAGGATTATTTCGGCGATCGCGGTTATGCAAATGCACAGGTTGAGCCACGCCGACGTCCCGGAAAAGCCCCCGATTCTCTGGACATTTCATACGATGTCCGCCCCGGTGAACCCGTTCACATCGGAAAAATCCTCATCAGCGGCAACCAGAAAACCGAAGACAAAGTCATTCGACGTGAAATCCTCGTCAATGAAGGCGAGCTCTATCACGGCACTCGCATTCATGCCAGTGAGGCGTCTATTCAAAGGACAGGGTATTTCGAAAAAGTCTCGGTCACGACACAAAACGCAAAAGAACCGAATACCATGGACGTCATCGTCGAGGTAACCGAACGTTCCACTGGACAATTCCAGATTGGTGCCGGTTTCAGCTCCTCGGAATCATTCATCGGAACACTTCAGGTTTCATACGACAACTTCCTTGGACGCGGACATTTTCTCTCGGCTCAGGGCACAATTTCAAAACTGCGACAACTCTTTAATGTCCAGTTCTTTGACCCCTATTTTCTCGATTCTTTGTGGCGTTTCCGCGTTTCCATCTTCAACTATGAATACGTCTATACCGATTTTACCCGCGAATCATACGGCGGCAACCTCGGTTTCGGTTATCCCTTCACGCGCGACCTCATTCTCGATCTGACCTACACGATCGAAAATGTCGATGTCTCCACGGGCTCCTTTGGTTCCAAACAACGCAATCTCGGTTCGATTCTCGACGGCGGTCTCACAAGCTCGATCAATGCAACGCTCACCTGGGACAAGCGAAACAATCGTCTTCTCCCCACAAAAGGCTACATGCTTCAGGGGTCAATCGACGTGGCCGACCAGTATCTCGGGAGCGAAAACGAGTACATTCGTTTCATCGGCCGTGCTCGCGCCTATTACCCCATTTTCTGGGACATCATCCTCAAGGTCAATCTCGAACTTGGGTACATTGCCAACTGGAACGCTCCGGATAAAGAAGTCCCAATTTTTGAACGCTTCTTCGTCGGCGGACCGAACTCCGTGCGAGGATTTGAACGCTCAAGCCTCGGCCCCACTCGTTCCTTCACGACAAATGTCGCGGATCCAACCTCGACACTCACCAACTTCCAGATCGGCGGAAATAAAGAAATCGTCTTCAATGCCGAAATCGAAATTCCAATCCTCAAATCGATGAATATTTCCGGCGTCGTTTTCTTTGATATGGGTAACTCCTACAATGAAGACCAGGATCTTTCGCTCAAAATCGACTGGTTTTCCGAGAGTGATGAAGAGAAAGATGCCGTCATGCGTTCAGCCATGGGCTTCGGTTTCCGCTGGATGTCGCCGATGGGACTTCTTCGTTTTGAATGGGGTTTCCCGCTCGCGCCTAAGAAAAATGAAGATCCCGTTGTCTTTGAATTCAGTATCGGAAATGCCTTCTAAGGGGCGTGGCTATGATGCGGCCGCATCAAAGCCACGCCTTTCGCGCTATGCCTGAGGCATACGCGCTCTCAAAGGGCGCTATTGGCCCCAGGCCAATACGCGCCTTTTTTATCGTGCTGACCGCGCGACTTCTTTTCTATCCCTTCAATCAACCGCCAATCGCGCGGTTTTTCTGCCCATGACAACTCCTTTCTTTGGCAATGCACAGGGTCTCAACGCCCGCGAAATCGAAGCTCTCAAATCTCTCGGACTCATGAAATGTCCTCAAAATCTGCTCGTCACGAGAGAACTTGCCCATAAAATGACCAGCATCTCCGACATGCTCCACCGAAAAGTCGGCGTCATTCTGGGACGAAACGGTCACGTCGAGTGCATCGTGCTCGGCGACGCCGAAAAAGCCTATCTCCCGGATATCGGTCGAAGCCGTGCAGGTATCGGCCGCCTTCGCGGCATTCGTTTTGTCGTCACCACGCTCGAAACCGGTAAAGATCCTCAAAATCCAAAAGCTCTCCTCACCATGGATGAAATCACGGACCTCGCAAAACTTCGTCTCGATTTCGTCGTCGCCATCGAATCAAATATCCTCGGTGCCCCCGGCTCCGCCGAATACGCCCATATCTCTCCCTCCCTTAAAGGTGTCACGGTCACAAGAAATACCGTCGATGCCTTTGAAGAACTCCCCAAAAATGCCGACGAAATCCTCCATGCCGTCGAAGCTGAACTGCGTACAACAACCGATAAAGCGCAAACGACAAAAATCCCACCCGCCGTTCTCGTCCACCTCAATACCGGTGAAAAAGATGCCGTCCAGCGACGCGATGAAATGATCGAACTGTGCAGAACAGCCGGCATTGAAGTCGTCCGAATCATCGAACAAAGACGCCGAAGCCCCGATCCCAAAACACTCGTCGGAACCGGAAAACTCCAGCAAATTGAACTGATGGCCCTCGATGAAGACGCAGAATTCGTCATCTTTGACCGCGAACTGTCCCCGGCACAAACGCGCGTCATTACCCAAACTATTCCGCTCAAAATACTCGACAGAACCCAGCTCATTCTCGACATCTTTGCCCAGCGTGCCAAATCACTCGACGGCAAACTTCAGGTCGAACTCGCTCAGCTCAAATACAATCTCCCCAAACTCATCGACCGGGACACGGCAATGAGCCGTCTGACCGGAGGCGTCGGCGGCAGAGGCCCTGGTGAAACTAAACTCGAACTCAATCGACGAAAAGCGCGTGACAGAATGCACGCCCTCCAGCGAGAACTCGACAGTCGCGCCTGTCATCGAGAACTGCAACGAAAAAAAAGAAACGCACAACACATTCCTGTCTTCAGCCTCGTCGGATACACCAATGCCGGAAAATCGACACTGCTCAATGCCCTGACCCAATCTGACGTTTATGCCGAAAATCTCCTCTTCGCTACACTCGATACGACAAGTCGAAGACTGCGATTTCCACGTCTTCAGGAAGTCATTTTTACCGATACCGTCGGTTTTATCCGCGATTTGCCGCAGGATCTCGTCGCCGCATTCAAAGCTACGCTCGAAGAGCTCAACGATGCCGATGTCCTTCTTCACGTCATCGACGCATCCAGTCCTCAGGTTCACTCTCAAATCGATGCCGTCGAAGCAATCCTCAAACAGCTCGGTCTCGATTCAAAGCCCATGATTCGCATCCTCAATAAAACCGACTTACTCGATCCGCAGGATGCCATTGAGCTGTCACGCCAATATGATGCCGTCGCAATCTCGGCAAAATTCCGTTCATCCACACTTCCTCTCATCGAACGTATTCAGGATTTCTATCTCGAAAAAACAAACACTTCTGAAAAAATTGAAGCCGAAATCAAAATCAGAATTGTAGAAGATGACTAAAGTTGTATTTAATACGCCTTGTTTTGGTTCTCTTCCACTCTAAGGAAAGTCTGAATATAGATGTTTACTTGATTTTTTCCGGGGCTATGCCCCCTGTCCACAGTTCGCAATATGAAATAAACTTCGTTTCCCGAGCCAGCCTCACCCCATTGTCACTACGTGACATTCCCCCTCTCCATTATGGACATTATGGCGAGGAGTAATTTAAGGTAACATTTCATTTGCTCACTGGGCTCTGTGGTTTTCGCCTTTCACTGGATGGCGAAAATCCTCGGCCCCCTGACTCTCTTCAATTTCTGCCTTAAAATATCGTTTTGTTCCCCCCTTCCCTGAAGGAGATTAATATGAAATCTATCAAAAAACGCCTTTTTCCCATCGTGATACTTGCCACCTGTACGGCGACGGCCTGCGGCGAAGATTCCGTCATCATTAATCCATCGATGTGTGGCACAGAAACCTGCGAAGTGGGTGAAAAATGTATTGATAATCATTGTGTCAAAAATGATCCTGCCGTTGAAAAATGCGGAAAAGATGTCTGCAAAAACGGTGAAATCTGCGTCAATAACGAATGTGTCAAAGACAACCCAAGTGATGAGACTTGCGGCGGAAATATCTGCAATAACGACGAAATCTGCGTCAATAACGAATGTGTTAAAGACAACCCAAGTGATGAAACCTGCGGCGGAAATATCTGCAATAGTGACGAAATCTGCGTCAATAACGCATGTGTCAAAAACCCAAGTGATGAAACCTGCGGTGGAAATATCTGCAATAGCGACGAAATCTGCGTCAATAACGAATGTGTTAAAGACAACCCAAGTGATGAAACTTGCGGCGGAAATATCTGCAATAGTGACGAAATCTGCGTCAATAACGAATGTGTTAAAGACAACCCAAGTGATGAAACCTGCGGCGGAAATATCTGCAATAGTGACGAAATCTGCGTCAATAACGCATGTGTTAAAGACAACCCAAGTGATGAAACTTGCGGCGGAAATATCTGCAATAGTGACGAAATCTGCATCAATAACGCATGTGTTAAAGATATACCAGTCGATGACTGTGGTGGAAATATCTGTAAAGAAAATGAAATCTGCGACGAAGACCATTGCATTGATAATCCAAATCCCATCGATCTGTGTGATGGTATCACGTGCAATGAGAGTTATGAATGCAGTGCGGGAGAGTGTGTTCCCGAAAAAGAAGATAGCGAAGATACGGAAATCGATATTCCAACGACACCGGAAGTCATCGAAGGAGAAATTTTTGTCGCTGCACCTGACGGCATGATAACGACGCGAAGTGGGGATACAGCAGAATTTACGGTCAAACTGAGTACCAAACCAAGTGAACAGATCACAGTTCCCATTACAAGTTCCGACAAGACAATTGCCACTGTTGCCCCAACATCTCTGATTTTCAAGACGAACAACTGGGATACACCACAGCATGTCGTCGTCACGGGCACGACAAAAGCAACCGTCAGCGATAAAAAATACAAGGTTACCGTCGGTCCTCTCAACACGAGTGATGCCTCATTTAAAGATGCCGCAAGCGTCACGCTCTCACTCGTTCACAAGGATGACAAGACTAACAACTGTGCCTCCGGGGAAACCAAAGATGATGCCGGGAAATGCATCAAAACGGCTGTTAAAAGCATTAAACTCGATAGTTCCTATAACATATTGAGAGGCGAAAGTCTGACAATCACAGCGACTTTTTCTCCATCTGCGCCTACCAATCAGGACATCACATGGAAACTCGTCAATGATGCCAATGGAAAAACGCTGCTCAAAGATGGTGAAATTTTGAATTTTACGACAAATGGCAACACGATTACCATGACAGCCGTCGCCAAACGAGCCAAAACAATAACGATTACGGCAACATCCAAGAGCAACAAATCAGCCACAGCAACAGCCAAAATCGAGGTCAAACCCTATATCAAAACTGGATATAACAATTCATTAAATTATAAATCATTTATATATAATGATTCAAAAGGCGATCTAACCTGCGAATTTTACGATCAAAAGTCTATCGATGTATTCAACAAAGACCTGTATGAATATGTCGCAAAAAAGATGATCAAAGATAATGAAGGCAACCTATATGGGACTCGAGCCAGTGTTGTTGCAGCAGCCCGTTTTCTGACACTTCGCTTTCCGTATGACATTCCCTATTATATGCAAAAAGGCGATGGCTTAAAAGTTGCGCATACCAAAAGTCACTATGTCTTTTCGACAAGTGAAAAGCAGGCATCTAATAGTGAAGCCAAAAAGATCCGTATATTCGGCTTCAATCTCGGGCCCAAAGCCTACAGCAACTATTCAAACACCAATGTCATTCTAAGCAATGCGAAATCCTGGTCATGTGATATTAAGAATAGTGCAGGCAATACCGTTCCAAACGGTCTTGAATGCTCCGGATTTGTGACCTGGGCTCTGCGCAATGGCCGTATGTATCTCGGCGATTGGAAAACGCGTATGTTTGGCTGTTCGGACAGCAATGCCTCGACATGCGATATTTCCAAACGTCAGTTCAATAACACGAGTTACGTCAACAGCAATTCCAAATCTACGAATCCCAATAACACATTCGAATCGGTTCACACCAAACTCAGCCGCATCAAATCTTCAGATTACGTCAAAGTCAAAAGCCTGACGGAAGAAAAAATGGCAAACATCAAGGCGGGAGATCTCGTCTGGCACGGCACGGATAATGGTTCATCTTCCGGGCATGTGGCGATGATCATCGGCATCAACCGCACCAAAAAATTGATCTATATTGCCGAAGCAACGGGCAGCGGTGCTGGAAATCATGTCACCAAATACACCTGGTCCGAATTCAGCAATACATCAAAATGGGTCACGGGCAAATCAATGTCATTCGTCATCAAGATGGGACATGTTTACAACTATTATTCAGAGAAATACAACATTAAAGAAAACGGTGACAGCGCCAACTATTCCGATTTATGGTAAGTGAGTTGCTTGTTGTCGAACCCCGGATCACATCAATTTCTGCTTTAATATTGTGTTTTATTCTAAAAAACTCTGAATAAAGATTATTTACTTGTTTTTTCTGGGGCTTTGCCCAAGATCCCACCAAAGGGCTGAGTCCTTTGGAATCCTCAATATTTTTAGGTGGTATAAGCCTTTTGAGCTGCCTGACTATTGATTCCTCGCTGGGGCCCCACCCCTAGCTTTCCCCATTTGTTACCTTAGTTTTGTTTTATTCAGACCTTCCTGAAGGAAGGTCTGAATAAAACGATATTTTTAGGCAGGAATTAAAGAGACCGGGACGGCCGTGAAGGCAGGCGTCCAATAGACGGCTGGCATCGCAGAGCCCAGTGAGCAAATGAAATGCGCGAACCGGAGCGCCACCAAACGGATTTCATATTGCGAACTGAGGAGGGACAAAGCCCCAGTGAGTAGTTAATTCTACATTTCTTCGATTACGACTTCACACGTCTTTTTGCAGAATCCGACACCGACCGCATAAACTGTTTGATAACCTTCCTTATGAATTGCTTCGGCATATTTGTTTTCGCGAACCTGATTGAGCGCAATATCGGGAAGTTTCTTTAGACAATCTTTGTCATCAGACCACTTAAATTCAAAAACGATAGCCCGATCATCG
>JAZRVP010000245.1:0-11208 GCA_045599245.1 Myxococcota bacterium | reverse complement strand
TTCATTTCATTTGCTCACTGGGCTCTGCGATGCCAGCCGTCCACCGGACGCCTGCCTTCTCGGCCCCCCCGGCTCTCATCAATTTCTGCCTAAAAATTGCGAAATACGCCATATTCAATAGATATATGAATTAACCCTGGCTGAATAGTAACGACCGAAGGAATGGTTTGTTGAATTATTTCGGATAGACGAGTTTATCGACGTTCCAGTTTTCAATGATTTTGCTGTAATAAGAGAGACACTGACGTGAGAACTCGGTATCGAGATTGATGTAGTTTCCGCATTCAATCGGGCTTTTTCCAGGCATTGGGCCGTCGTAGCAGGCTCCTTGTGCAACCGTTTTTTTGAGCAGTTCAATGGCTTGTTCGTCTGTCAGTTTGGTATTGTCAAAGAGGAAATAAAACCCGGTCTGACACCCCATGGGGCCAAAATAAACAATGGCATCCTTGTACTCGCTGTTTCTCAGGAAAGTTGCCATGATGTGTTCACATGAATGCATTTCGGCATTTGAAAGCAGATCGCCGGTATTTGGCTTTTTGAACCGCATGTCATAAGTCGTGACATTTCCATCTCTGCGGCTCAGATAAAGACCGGGTATGAGCACATTGTGATCGACGTTAAAACTTGCAATACGTTCCATAATTAATCCTTTACTGTGGAGGGGCTGATTAATTGTTTTTTAGGGGGCTTTGCCCCAGATCCCGCTCATAAAAAACGCTGTTTTGATGGGGATCAGTAAGCTTGGTGAAAGAAAAAGTTTGTTATTCGCTTTTCCCAAATGAAAAGCATGATTTATCCAGATGATCGATGAATTTCATGACAACGGTATTGAGATCTTTCATCGCTTCAGGAAAGTTGAAATCGTAGTTGTCATTTCCGAACAGGCAGTCGGAAACGGATTTAATGGCCATAAATTTGACGTTGTTTCTCATGGAGACCTGAGCAACGGCTCCGCCTTCCATTTCGATGAACAGGGGATGGAAATTGTCATAGACAAAAGTGGCTCTTTGTCCGGCTTTGGCGAACCAGTCACCGGTTGCACCGGAACCGGTTATATACTTGATGCCTGTGGCATCCATTGCTTTTTTGGCCTTTTCGAGATCGCTTGTCGGAAAATCGATGACATTGATCGTGCTCACGAAACCCAGCGGATCGCCGCATCCTGTTGTATCGACGTCGTGCTGGACAAATTTGTCGGCCAGAAGGATGGTTCCGATTTCAACATTCTGAAAACAGCCGGCAACGCCGACGTCGATGATGAGCGTTGGATGAAATTTGCTGATCGCGATTTGTGTTGCCATGGCGGCATTGACTTTGCCGACACCGCCGGCGACCGCAATGACATCATCACGAATCCGGTAGAATTTGACGCCAGCTTCTTCGGTAATCAGGGATTCGCCTTCATTTTTGAGAAGAGAATCGATTTCTTTAGGCATGGCATAATATAAGATGATCATATTTGAAGAAGTTCCTTGTTTAGTTGAGGGTTTTGCTCTGTATGGATTAAATATAGAATTTTCACCCCCAAAAAAAAGGCGCTAAAAAGCGCCTTTTTTACATATAAACCATTAGTCCAAATTATTTAATAATTTGTGTACCAAAACCATCAGCAATGGCTTCATAGGCATGATCGAGCGAGGTGATGATGGAACGGGCACCGCCGTTTTCGACGAATTTCATGCAGGCATTGACTTTTGGTCCCATGGAGCCTTTGAGGAAGTCACCGCGAGCTGCGAGCTCTTTCATTTGAGCGAGTGTAACTTCTTTGACGTCTGTTTCATCGGGTTTTTTGTAGTTGAGTTTAGCGTGATCGACATCGGTGAGGATGAGGAAAACGTCAGCATTGATGAGTTCGGCAAGTTTTGCACCGGCGAGGTCTTTGTCGATGACGGCGGCTGTACCGACGAGGCCTTTGTCTGTGCGAACAACGGGAACACCGCCGCCGCCGCTGGCGACGACGATAACGCCGGCATCGATCATCTTGCGAATGACTTCGATTTCGGTGTTGTCAATGGGAGCCGGGCTTGCAACGACGCGTCGGAAGCGTTTTGCAACTTCTTTGGGTTTGACTTCTTTGATGATCCAGTCGGGTTTCTCGACGGCCATTTTAGCGGCTTCATCTTCGGTAAAGAAAGGACCTACAGGTTTGGTCGGATCTTTAAAGCCCGGATCATCGGCGCTGACGACGACCTGATTGACGAGAGCGGCAACCGGTGTATTAATGCCTTCGGAACGGAGAAGATTTCCGAGAGCCTGCTCAAACATATAGCCGAGCTGTCCCTGAGTCATGGCACCGGCAACATCAAGCGGCATATCGGGAACGAGTTTTTTGCCTTCTTCCTGCTGAATGAGAAGGTTTCCGACCTGTGGTCCGTTTCCGTGGGTAACGACGAGTTTGTAACCGGCTTTGATGAGCTTGACGAGCTCACGGCAGGTTTTATACACGTTAGCAAACTGTTCTTCGGCTGTACCCTTGTCATCAGCCTGTTTAATGGCGTTTCCGCCGAGCGCGACGAGAATGGTTTTTGACATAATAAACGTCTCTCACAAAAAAAGTGCGCCACCATTGACGCAGTTAAACCCATCCTAGCCATAAAACGACTATGCTGTATTGTCAAGTCGTTACGTTTTTTCAAATGACGGTAAGTTACTATTCATCCAGGGGGCTGCCTCGAACCTCGCCGGGGCTCTGCCCCGAACCCCGCCAAAGGGCTGAGCTTTTTGGAATCCTCAATATTTTAAGTGGTATAAGCATTTGGGGTTGCCTGACTATTGATTCCTTGCTGGGGCCCCCTACTCAGTTCGCAATATGAAATGAACTTCGTTTCCCGAGCCAGCCTCACCCCTTTGTCACTACGTGACGTTCCCCCTCTCCATTATGGCGAGGGGGAATTTAAGGTAACATTTCATTTGCTCACTGGGCTCTGCGATGCCAGACGTCCACCGGACGTCTGCCTTCTCGGCCCCCTGGCTTTCCTCATTTGTTACCTTATTTTTGTTTTAATCAGACCTTCCCTAAAATAATTGAATAATCGCTTCATTTTTATTAAAATGAATTATGTTTGTTGAATAATTCATAGACAAATGGAAACAGTTAATTTTCCGAGAATAGGAGTACAAAAATGACAAAAAAAGCTGGTTTTGTTTTTATCATCACTTCGCTCTTGATTTCTTTGGGCGTATCAGCCTGTGATGACAGTTCCTCTGAAAATAGTAAGTGTCCGGAATGTCAAAGCGAGGAAAACCAGGATTGTGAGAAAGAAAGCGATCGATGTATTAATATTGATTGCAATGACGGACAAAAATGCAATCCATCGACAGGCAAATGTGAAGATGACATTTCAACCAAAGCCTGCGATGAGGACGAACGTCCGGAAAAGGCCACAGAATGTCGATGTGTCGATGGGAGCTGGTTCTGCATTTTTCCCGATGAAGATGTGACGCCGCCGGAATCTGTTGATCCATGTGCGGATGTAACGTGTGCAAGAGGGCAAATATGCAATCCAGAAACAGGAAAGTGTGAGGATGAGAAATCATTAGGTGAGAAATTATTAAAAGATCGTCTTCTATATACAGAGAAGCAAAATATCTGTAAGAGAGGCGGTAATAATGAATGCGAGAAAGTCCAGCTGAGAGGTTTTAATATAGGATTATGGCTCAGTCGGAGCATTTGGGGACTTCCCATTGAGGCTGTTGAATATTCAAATGTGCAAGATCAGCCTGATGTCAATAATCTTGAAATCTGGTATGCACTCAGACAAAATTCAAATCATTTCTCTGAAGCAGAAATTAACACACTTTCAGAAACATTGTATTCTAATTTTATTACATCTGAAGATATTAAGAGAATAAAACTTATTGGGGCAAATGCAGTCCGTATTCCATTTGAATGGTCGCATTTAATGACATGTGACGATAAGAAGCAGAACTGTGAATTTTTATATGAAAATGACAAGGACTTATTTCTTTACATGGACTGGGTTGTTGAAGAATGTCGAAAGAACGATATTTACGTCATATTTGATCTTCATATTGCCCAGGGAAATCTCAACAGCAGTGGCAATCGTGAGAAAACCGAATTTCTTGATGAACCCTATCGTTCAGAGATCAGCAAACTTTGGAACAGGGTGTCAGAGCATTTTAAATACAATCCAACCGTTGCAGGCTACGATCTGGTGAACGAACCGGAAGTGATTAATACAAAATATGGAAATACTGCCATTGACCGCGCAAAAACTCTGGCTGATTTTTATAATGATATTTATAAAGTAATCAGAAGTAATGATGACGATCACATCATATTTATGGAAGAAGATACCGTATTTAGCGGCGTTTCGGGGGATTCGGATTTTGGACAACGACCATATATAGGACTACTTCCCGATCCAGCTGATTATTCATGGCAGAATGTTGCCTATTCTGTGCACAACTATTTCTGGAACAATGCCTTAATGAAATCTTGTGAAACAGAGGGAAATATAAAGAAGGATGCAGTTGAAAAATGCAAAATAGATAAATGTAAAGAAAAAAATGGATATTATGAAACAGTATCTAAAGAATGTATTCCGATAAAAGACATCATTAAAAACCGCATCGATGCGAAGTTGGGGAATAAGACGGATAAAGTTGTAATTACAAAAGTTGGTTGTCCGGATAAAGTTCCTGAGTGTTGTACTGCAGGTTCTATTTATGGAACGATGAACAGTTATGATATCCCCATTTATGTTGGCGAATTTAATTCATTGTTTGATATTGAGGCCATTTCAAAAGCCACGGGAAAAAATCTGCCCGAGCTGATTTCGAATGCTGATAATGCATTGTCAATCTGGGAGGATGAAATGAAAATGTATGATGAAGCCGGGCTGAGTTATACGGCATGGACTTATAAATCATCAGGAATTTACTGGCAGTCTCTCATTTATTGGGGAATGAAACCCGAGACCAAAACTAATCTTTTGAAAGACCCATATAAGACCATCATGGACATATTTTCGAGGGAATCCTACAAGGACATGATACTCAATTGGAAATATTGCAATTTATTTGGGAAACATTTTCATGGTGGCGAAGAATTTGTTTGCAGCAAGGTATTTCCCAAATGAAGTCATTCTCCCTCGCAATAATAAGGCATGTCAGAAGGGCGTGAGTGCGAAAAAAAATGGCTGCCCGTATCGCAGATAGGGCAGCCGCCTCGGTGTATGGCTTTGCCATAGCCGAGGCAATAATATATATAAATATATATTATTGGTTAGAAATTAACTTTTTAAATGCGACGGAAAGCATCAGACGAATTCGATTGAGCTGATTGACCTCGCTTGCGCCGGGATCGTAGTCGATCGGGGAAATGTTTGCTTCGGGATGAAGTTCTCGAAGTTTTTTTAGCATTCCTTTTCCCGTGACGTGATTTGGAAGGCAGGCAAACGGCTGCAGACAGAGAATATTTGAAACGCCATCATGCAGAAGTTCCAGCATTTCTGCGGTCAGGAACCATCCCTCGCCGTTATTGTTTCCGAGCTGAAGAATTGGCTGAGCCATTTTCATGAGTTCTCGAATGTTGAGCGGCGCATCGAAACGTTTGCTTCGTCTGAGGGCATCAAAGACAGGCTTTTGGAGATATTCGATGACTCGAATCGTCGTCTGGCAGCCGATGTGAGCTTTGAGAGACTGGCCGAGCTTTTCATAGAGGAAGCCGGAATCGGCCATTACATAATTGAAGAAGCCCATGATGTCAGGGACGACGGCTTCGGCACCTTCGGCCTCGAGCAGATCGACGAGATGGTTGTTTCCTTCGGGATGGAATTTGACGAGAATTTCGCCGACAATGCCGACTTTTGGCTTTTTGATATCGAGCAGGGCAAGATTGTCGAAATCCAGTACGATTTCCTCACATGTTTTTTTGTAGGTCTGGAAATCGGAGTCTTCGAGATTGTGAAGACAGACTTCGGTCCATTTTTCGTAGAGTGCGTTTGAGGAGCCTTTGACAGCCTCGTAAGGGCGAGTTTTGTAGAGGCATCGCATGAGCAGGTCGCCGTAAATGAAGCCTTGAATGGTGCGATAAACCATGGCCGGTGTGATGTTGAATCCGGGGTGAGTTTCAAAGCCCTGAGCCGAGACGGGGATAACGGGGACGTAGCCAAAACCGGCGTCGCGGACAGCTTTTCGGATGAAAGCGACGTAGTTTGTGGCGCGGCATCCGCCGCCGGTCTGGGTGATGAGAACGGCGGTTTTATGGGGATCATATTTGCCGGAATTGAGGGCATACATGATTTGTCCGGTTGTGAGAATCGTGGGGAAACATGCGTCATTGTTGACGTATTTGAGGCCCTCGTCGATGATTTTTTGTCCGGCATCGTTCTGAATGACGAAGTTGTAGCCGCATTGAGCGATTGCTTTTTCGACGAATTTGAAGTGAATGGGGCTCATTTGAGGCGCGATGATGGTGTATTTGTCGCGCATGCTTTCCATAAATCTCGGGAATTTGGGGACGGCATCCTGGATTTTGGGCTGGTAGTTTCGGCGTTTTCGTTCGTTGAGGGCTGAGATGAGGGAACGAATTCGGATTCTGGCCGCGCCGATGTTGCTTCCTTCGTCGATTTTGAGTGCCGTATAAATTTTGGATTTGGCGTGAAGAATTTCGAGGACCTGATCGGTTGTGATGGCATCGAGTCCGCAGCCGAAGCTGTTGAGCTGAATGAGCTCGAGATCGGGGTGTGTGGAGGCGAATCGTGCGGCACAGTAGAGTCTCGAATGATAAGCCCACTGGTCGATGACGCGCAGGGGATCGCCGTTGTTTCCGAGATGAGCGACGGAGTCTTCAGTGAGAACAGGAATGCCGTAACCGGCAATCATTTCGGGAATGCCGTGGTTGATTTCGCGATCGATATGATAGGGCCTGCCGGCGAGAACGACGCCTCTGACCTGGTGCAGCTTCATGTATATGAGAGCTTCGTAACCGGCCTGGCGGATATCGGCCTTGTAGCTGTCTCTGGCTTCGAAAGCGGCTTCTGTCGCCAGTCTGACTTCTTTGGCCGAGACATCGCAGAATTTTGTCAATTCTTCAAACAGTCGGTGCCAGAGATTGTTTCGATCGTTGAGATTGAAGAAGGGATTGATGAACTGAATGCCGGAATCGGTGAGGGCATCGGTGTTGTTTTTAATGACTTCAGGATAGGAAGTAACAATAGGACAGTTATAGTGATTGCCTGCGGTTTCGACTTCTTTTTGTTCATAAGAAATGCATGGATAAAATATATAATCGGGATGTTTTTTTATGAGCCATGCAATATGTCCATGAACGAGTTTTGCGGGATAGCAGGCGGATTCAGAGGGAATGGAATCGAGGCCTGATTCGTATATTTTTTTGGAAGACTGTGGCGAGAGCAGAACCGAAAAGCCGAGTTTGGTAAAGAAGGTGTGCCAGAACGGGTAGTTCTCATACATGTTGAGAACGCGAGGAATGCCGATGGTTCCGCGAGGTGCCTGTTCAGGTTTCAATGGAATGTAGTCAAATGTTCGTTTGGCTTTAAATTCAAAGAGATTGGGGACATCGGTTCTGGGAGTTTTTCCGAGGGCACGTTCACAGCGGTTTCCGGTGATAAATTTCGTGCCGTCATTGAACGTATTAATAGTCAGGAGGCAGTTGTTCTGGCATCCGCCGCAGCGACGCATGCTGATTTTAAAAGTGAAATCCTCAAGACTTTCGCCGAGTCTGAGCGAGCTGACGGTTTTTTCGGGAGGGCATTTGGACAGAGCGATGATGGCGCATCCATAGGCTCCCATGAGACCGGCGATATCAGGTCGGACGGCATGAATGCCCGCGATGTTTTCAAAAGCTCTGAGAATGGCGTCGTTGAGGAATGTTCCGCCCTGAACAATGGCATGACGTCCGATCTGGCTTTTGTCCCGGAATTTGATGACCTTGTAGAGTGAGTTTTTGATGACGGAGTATGAGAGCCCCGCAGAAATATCACCGACGCTAGCGCCTTCTTTTTGAGCCTGTTTGACGCGGGAATTCATGAAAACGGTGCATCGGGTTCCGAGATCGACCGGCGTCGGAGCGAATAGAGCTTCTTTTGCAAAGGATTGAGGCGTGTGTCCAAGACTTTTGGCAAAAGTTTCGATAAAGGAGCCGCATCCGGAGGAGCAGGCTTCGTTGAGCATGATGCTTTCAATGACGCCGTCTGAGAGTTTCATGCATTTCATATCCTGTCCGCCGATATCGAGAATGAAGTCGACGTCGGGAAGGAATTTTTCGGCGGCACGGTAGTGCGCGATGGTTTCGATTTCGCCCTCGTCAACGCAAAGGGCTTTTTTGATGAGGCCTTCGCCGTAACCTGTGACGCAGGCGTTTGCAATCGTGACGTCATCGGGAAGACGGCGTTCGATGTCCTTGAGAATTTCGATGGTTTTTTCGAGGGGTTTTCCTTCGTTTCCGCCGTAATAACTGCATAGAATTTCGGCATTTTCGGTCATGAGGACGGCTTTTGTCGTCGTGGAGCCTGCGTCAATGCCGAGGAAAGCTCTGCCGTGGTAGGTGTCGAGAGATGCCGTGGGGGCTTTTGTGTCGTGTTCGTTGATGAACTGTTCGTACTGCTGAGCCGATTCGAAGAGCGGCTCGAGTCTTTGAACTTCGACCGTGAGATTGTCCTGGTATCTGGACATTCTGTCCTTGAGGTCATCCCATGAGATGGGGGAAGTTTTTCTCGACAGGAGAGATGCGCCGGCGGCGACAAAAAGATTGGCGTCCTCAGGAATGAGGATATTTTCGGGGGAGAGTTTGAGAGTTTCGATGAAACGTTTGCGCAGTTCAGGCATGAACTTTAGGGGACCGCCGAGGAAAGCCACTTTTCCCCGGATGGGGTGTCCGCAGGCGAGGACGCTGACGGTCTGGTTGACGACGGCCTGAAAGATGCTGGCGGCGATATCCTCGTGTCGAGCGCCTTCGTTGATGAGAGGCTGGATATCGGTTTTTGCAAAGACGCCGCAGCGAGCGGCGATGGGGTAGATGACGGAGTGTTTTTGAGCGAGTTCGTCGAGTCCGTCAGGATCGGTGTCGAGCAGAACGGCCATTTGGTCGATAAAGGCGCCGGTTCCGCCGGCGCAGGTACCGTTCATTCGTTGTTCGAGGGTTGCGCCAAAGAAAGTAATTTTGGCGTCTTCACCGCCGAGTTCGATGGCGACATCGGTTCCCGGCAAAAGAGTTTCCACGGCGTGGCTGGAGGCAATGACTTCCTGACAGAAAGTCAGACCGAGTCTTTCGGAGACGCCGATGCCGGCACTTCCGGTGACCTGAATTGTCATCGCAGGGTGATTAAGTGTATTTCCGATGTCATCAATGATGTCAAAGAAGGTTTGCCGGATGTCGGCGAAATGACGACGATAAGTTTTATAGACCGTCATGTGATTTTCGTTTTCGATGACGGCTTTAACCGTTGTGGAACCGATATCAAATCCACAATGGAGGACATTATTCATGATTCAAATCCAAATAAGAAAGAAATGATATGTGGTTGATAGGCGTACATATTGCACGCAAAGCCACATTAACGCAAATGTAGGCAAAAATATTTCAAAAAAAGAAAAAATGTTTTGATAAAGGGTGGTTGTGAAAAAGGAGAAGAGAATATATAGTAAATTAGGTTTTGTGTATTTTGTGAAACGGAAAGAGAAACCCATTACGAAGAAGGAGAAAAGTCATGGCAGCATTATCAACGAGAATGATGACGAGTCGAACGACAGCAGCGAAGCGATCGTCTGCGGAGTCAATTTCGAAGACAGGCAGTCGAGGCAGCAACAGCACGCCGGCAGTAACCAAGCAGGAAGATCCGATTGGGACAGCGAAAGTGACGTGTTCGTCACTGAATGTACGCAGCGGAGCGGGAACGAGTTTTGGACGTATAGGCGGCTTGACGAAAGGCAAAACGGTTCAGGTCTATGAAGAAAAGGACGGGTGGCTGAAAGTCGCTTACGGCACAGGCATGGGCTGGATAAGCAAGCAGTACACAGATTACAAGGGGTCGACCCAGACACAGGAACCTGAGAAGCCGAAGGAACCCGAGAATCCGACGACAGAACCCGAGAAGCCGACAGAAAGCTTCCAGTCGTTCAATGCGAAGGTATCCGGCGTGTCGGCTTTATGGGTCCGCACAGGTCCCAGCACGAGTTATGATCAGGTTCAGGCACTTAATCAGGGAACCGTTGTCAAAGTCGTCGGCGAATCAAACGGCTGGTATCAAATCGAATACAACGGAATTTCCGGCTGGATGAGCGGCAAGTACCTCGAGAAAGTCGATGGAAGCACAACCGGTGGTTCGACAGGCGGTAAAGCACCCGAAACAACAATCGACAAAACGTTTGAAGTCGTCGTTTCAGCAAGTTCATTGAACGTCCGCACAGGGCCAAGTACAGATTATGGCAAGATTGGATCGCTGAGCAACGGTCAGAGAGTGACGGTTATCGGCGAAAGCAACGGATGGTACAAGATCAATTATAACGGTCAGGAAGGCTGGATTAGCGCCGGTTACACGTACGATCCGAACAATGTGTCGGCGGCCGGACAAAAGGCAGCTGATCATGCCCGTTCCTTAATGCAGACGTGCGTGAGCGGCGGTTGGACTTATGACCAGAATAAACGAACACAGGATGGCCATTACGACTGTTCCGCATTTACACATCGCTGCTGGGCGGCTGCCGGTTATAGCTTTGGCTGGGCCAATTCAGAAAGTCAGGCAAAGAAGATTTATAATGGCGGCGGTGAGATCGCCTCAACAGCTCAGGCTCAGCCCGGCGACCTCGTCTTCTATCATACAAACTGGAACAGCGGTTCTCGCTGGCGTGGCATTAACCACGTTGCCATTTGCGTCGGCGGCGGTCATCGCATTGATGCAGGCGGAACTCCTGTAAAAGAAGTCTCAGACCTCGGTAGCCCCGTCATGATCGGCCGTCCTTCCGTCCTCATGAAATAATCTCTGGATTCACAGTCCACTTCTAAGTCCCTCCCCTCAAAAGGAGGGCTTTTTTGTCCCCTTTGATTAATTATTCTGGCGGGGGAAGTGTCCCCCCAACGCGTCTATGGCCAATGGCCATACGACGCGCCCCCCTCGAATGCGGGCCGCTCAATCGCCGCGCCCGCAACGCCCAGGCTTGCAGCTCACCGGGGCTCTGCCCCGAACCCCGCCGGGGCTCTGCCCCAGACCCCGCCGGGGCTCT
>JAZRVP010000244.1:0-15189 GCA_045599245.1 Myxococcota bacterium | reverse complement strand
GCCTCTTCCCGAGCCAGCCTCTCGGCCCCTTCGCGAGCCAGCCTTTCGGCCTCTTCGCGAGCCAGCCTTTCGGCCTCTTCGCGAGCCAGCCTTTCGGCCTCTTCACGAGCCAGCCTTTCGGCCTCTTCGCGAGCCAGCCTTTCGGCCTCTTCACGAGCCATGCGCTCGGCCTCTTCACGAGCCAGCCTTTCGGCCTCTTCGCGAGCCAGCCTTTCGGCCTCTTCGCGTTCTGCCTCTTCTTTTGCGATTCTTTCGGCTTCTTCACGAGCCATGCGCTCGGCCTCTTCGCGTTCGAGCTTATCGACTTCTTCTTTCATAAGTCTTGTGTTTTCGTCAGGGGACAATTCTGTTTCTTGTGATTTTTTGTCCCACTGATAGACGCGTTTACCGGCTCTTCTGGAAGCTCTCTCACGAACGGGCTTGTTGTCCTCGTTATGTGACGTTTCAACGATTTGAGGCTCATCCTGTGCCACAGTCTCGTTGGGGGCTGACTCGTCAATGGCAGATGCAAATTCATCGTCGGTTGGTTGAAATTCACGGCGTGAACACACTGTTTCGATGTCGGCTGATTTCGTCTCCACCCTGGCAGATTTAATTTCACCGTTGACTGAATTCAGTTCAACATTAGAGGACTTATATTCTTTTGTGCCGGGGGCCGTTTCATCGCCTGCAGATTTGTATTCATCCATGATTTTAGCCCGTGAACCCCAGTCGTAGTTGTGTCTTCTGGAGGTTCTTTCCGCCACGGGGTTTCTGGTTTCAATGTGCTCAATTTCGACGTTTTCTTTGTCAGCAGGTGTATTTGCCTCAATGGCAATCATTTTGTTGTTGGCTGAATTGTCGGAGTTACTGGCTTGTGATTTTCTGTCGTAATAACGGCTTGCCGTGGTGTTGACAAAGACAGGGGCTTCGGTTTCAACAGGCTCAAACTCAACAATTTCTTCGACATCAGGCTGACTTTCCTCGATGGAATTGATCTTGTAACCGGCTGCTTCAAGCTCTTGTGCCTTGTTCGTTTTCGTTCCCCAGTCATAGCTGTGTCTTCTGGAAGCTCTGTCACGGCTTGGTCTGTCCTCGCCAACGCGTTTGTTTTCAATGTTGTTTGATGTCGCAGGCACTGCCGGTTCGACGGGTTCGACATAATCGACGGATTTAGTGCGTCCGGATTCAGATATGACGTCCTCGGCTTTTTTCGTTCCCCAGTCATAGCTGTGTCTTCTGGAAGCTCTCTCACGGCTTGGTCTGTCCTCGCCAATGCGTTTGTTTTCAACGCTGTTTGATGTCGCAGGCACTGCCGGTTCGACGGGGTTGGCGCGTCCGGATTCAGATATGACGTCCTCGGCCTTTTTCGTTTCCCAGTCATAGCTGTGTCTTCTGGAAGCTCTGTCACGGCTTGGTCTGTCTTCGTCAACCTGGCCTGTTTCAACACTTTTTGCATCATCATCGCTTGGTATTACGATGGATTTCATGTCGCCGGATGACTTGATTTCTGTTTCAGGCGGTACATTTGTTCGGTTTCTGATCGAAACATTTGCGCGGGCATTCCATTCGTAGCTGTGTCTGCCCGGACGCTTGTTCTCCTCGTCTGCTTCATAAACCACGTTTGAAACGGAAGAATTCGGAAGTGATGAAACGGTCTTGAAACTGTCCGAAATCGGAGAAACGATGATGTGTGAACCTCTCGAATAGGCATTCTGGCTTTCTTCGTTACTGGATCTGCGTTCATCCTGTGTGTGGTCAGTGGATGAAACTTTGTTTTCGATATCTTTGATTAAAGAAACTTCAGAAGATGCGGAATGGGAGTGAAGTGACGAGACATTTTGAAGGATATTTGTCGAGGCATCCTGCGGCGCAGGCTTTGATGTGTCGATAATATCCAAAACGTCCATGGTATTGGCTGATTCAATGCCTGAAAAAGACGACAATTTTTCCCAGCCGTCGTACTCGAGATTTCCCTGATTGAAGAGGCTGATCGGGGTGCGGTTGTTATAGGTGTCGATCCCGACGGCGGCATAAAAGTGCTGCGCATCACAGGCGGAGACGTCGTCAATGATGCCGGTGCAGACGTGATCGATGACATAACGGGTGGCGAGGTGCGGTTCGCCGCTTAGCTGGAACTGATGAAAGTCTTCGACAGAAATGAGGTTCCAGTCCGGCCGCACCTCAAAAACGTATAGTTCGATGGACTGAATATCGGCGTCATCGAGAATGCCAAATTCGAGAGAGAGGGAATTTTTCTTTTGGATGGCTTCGACTTTGAGGCAGTGAAGGAGGCGATTTTCGAGTTTGAGGCTGGCATGACCCCAGCTGTAGGCATCTTTGTCGTCGCTCAAAAAGTCGATGGTGGTGTCGCGAACGTGGGAAAGCTCCTCAAAGCTGTCAGAAGACCTGTCATAAGTTGCGAAAGCATACCACGAGAAGTCATGGCAGTCGTGATCGATGATGAGCATATAGCCGTTGTACGGCGTAAAGGAGAAAGCATCGCAGGTGTTGTCGATGAACTGTCCGGATTCGCGGGCTTCCTGAAGAACAGTGGCGCATTTGGCCGGTGTGAGCGGAGATTTAGCTCTGATGGCGACAACGGTCTGTCCGTCGGCAATTTTAGCGCGGAACTGAATGCCGAGCATATTGGGGTTGGCGACGAAACTGTCGTGCGAAAGGTTCGGCGTGTGTTGGAAAAATTCAAGTTCGATGCCTTTTGTATCGGGCTGACTGGCGGCAGCATTCAAATCGTCCAAATCCGTGGCTGCGGGCTTTGAAGCGATCTGATTTTTCCAGCGTGCGTAGGCTGCCATCATTCGGTCTCGTCCGAGTCCCCAGTTGGGTCTGGCCTTGAGGTACTGGAAGGGTTTGTTTGCGGAGAACGGCTCGGCGACATGGCGAAGCGGTATCTGAACGCGCCCGGATTCCGGAAGGCGGATGAGCAGGGCGTAGTACCAGAATTTATTGACGAAAGATTCGTTGTCGACGATGGCGTTGACGAAACGGTCGAGAGAATAGGTTATGCCCCGGGTGCCGTTCAAAACGCCGCGAAACGCCTCGATGTCAGATTCGGCGCCTGTGTGCGGGCTGTAAGGCACGTCGCTGATGATGAGGTCGTAGCCGATGAAATCGGGGTACTGATCGGGATAATCCCACTCGAAACCGCAGAATGTGCCGACGCGGACGGTATCATAATCGAGCCTGCACGGGTCTTTGATGCGAGGCGTGTCGCCGTAGGGGTTGGACCAGTAAGTCCAGCTTTCGCCGGGCGCGGCACCGTCAAACTGTGAGCTTTCCACATCCTGTATCCAGACGAGGTCTTCGTTGTCCAGACGCGCCAGAACGAGGTACCGGTTCTTTTCGTGAATTTCGTCATCGACCAGCCGCGTAATCGGTTTGAAAATATCGATGCGTTCCACGATTTCGTCATAATGTCCGCTCAGGAGGTCTTCACAGCAGTCCGACGGCAGGCTCTCGCTGCTTCTAAAAACGATATAAAGCGCGACATTCCCTTGGGGCGCGCTCCATTTAAGGGCGCATCCCTGAAAATCCGGCTTGGTGTACCAGTTCCAGGGCGAGGGGGCCTGGCGTGCAAAGTGAAAACGGACGACTTCTGGTATTTCTGGCATGGTTTAACCTCCTGAAAAAACGGCGGCATTGTACCACAATTTGCTTCAAATTTTGCAATAAATACGCAATGCTTGGATGGGCGGCTACTGAAGTACGCCGCCCAAAAACACGCTATCTCGCTCGAACGCTCAATACGCGCGTTTAAACATTTTTTTTGGGGGGGGCGCAAATGGGATGCGGCGATTCGGGTAATCCATAAGGCGTGGATAAATCCATACATGAACTCTCAATCTCTTACACTCTCTTACATTTAAGCAATATTCAGCATTCCATCCGCTCTGCATTTCGTGATATTATTAAATATATATTGCGTCAATTCCCTCAACGAATTGGCGCAATTTTAGGTTTTTAGGAGCTATATCCGTCATGCTGTTCGCTCAAATCATCCAGTCCATTCGCAAAACCTCAGTGGGGCCCATTACGAAAGAGGATATCTTCTACTACGTCTATGGCATTCTGCACTGTCCATCGTATCGCGATAAGTATCAGAATGACTTCAAAAAGGCGTTACCTCGCACCCCGTTTGTTGAACGCTACGAAGACTTTGTTGCATTCAGCAAAGCAGGCCGCGAACTTGGCGATTTGCACTGCAACTACGAATCTGTGCCGATGAACACGACGGCAAAAAACGTCGATGACGGCTCCAGCGACTACACCCTCAAAAAACTCAAACCAACCTCCAAATGCAATTTCATCGAACTCGCCTCCAACGCCCACGTCAAAGTCACGAATATTCCCGCTGAAGCACACGAGCATATCGTCAATGGCCGCACACTACTCGGCTGGATGAACGACCAATACGAAGACTACACCGACAAAGACCCGGGCATCCGCAACAACTCCAACGACTGGTGCACCGAACACAACAATCCGCGCTACATCCTCGAACTCATCCTGCGCGTCATCGAAGTCAGCGTTAGGACAATGGCGATTGTCAAGGCGCTGCCGAAGGTGGTGGTGTGGTAAAATACGATGTGCGTCGTATCGGCTTTGACGATAGCCGCACAGCCCAGCCGTATTGAGCGAAGACAAATTATTTGTCAGAAAGGAGACATATTGTGTCGCATAAAATAGAGAGTCTAAAACTTAAGAATTATGGTACTTTGAAAGAGTTTTCATGTGAACATTTTTCAAACATCAACCTGATCATCGGGGAAAATGGCACAGGTAAAACATTTCTGCTTAAAGCACTATATTCGGCAATGCGTACGCTTGAAGAACATCAGCGTGGCGATGATATCCACTCCGACAATGATATTTTAGCTGACAAATTGCGGTGGACGTTTCAAACAGAGAAAATTGGTGACCTCGTCACAAAAGGCGCTGATGAAGCACTTCAGTTTTCAGCAGTGATTGATGGAAACTTATTTAGCTATCAATTTTCTAAGGATGCTTCAAGCAAAGTGATTAATCTGACGAACAAAGTGCTTCATAAAGAAGGTAATTCAATATGTATTCCTGCAAAAGAAGTATTATCATTGTTTTCGATTATTCAAAAATCTAGAGACATCGATAAATCCTTTGGATTTGATGATTGTTATTATGATCTTGTTAAAGCATTGCAGCTTTCGCCATCGAGAGGCAAGAATTTCAAATCATTCTCGAAAGCCCGAAAAATCGTAAAAAATGTGATTAATGGTCAAGCTGTTTTTGAAGAAAATGTTGGAAAATGGTATTTTAAAAGTGCGAATAATCAAAAATATGCGATAGGCGCAACATCAGAAGGTGTAAAAAAAATTGCCATTTTGGATCGATTGTTGGCCAATGGATATTTAGATAATAATTCGGTGATCTTTATCGATGAGATTGAGTCTGCACTTCATCCAGATGCGATCTGCCAATACCTCGATATCGTAAATAGTATTGCGCAAGAAATGGATATTCAGGTGTTTATTAGTAGCCACTCGTATTTCGTTATCAAAAAACTATTCGTCATGGCCTTAAAACAAAATGGTTTGGTGACGTGTATTTCGCTGAATAATGGAGGAAATATAATAATATCAGATCTGCACTATGGTATGCCTGATAATTCGATTATTCAAACATCAGTCCGCCTGTATGAAGAAGAATTTTCGGAGGCAATGTCATGAACGATGTGACTATTCTAGAATCAGACATGACCTTTGGGCCATACGATGGTGAAAATGTATTTTATATAGAAAAAGTGAGCAATATACAAAATTGAAACAGGATGGTATTAAAATATGTGAATTTATTTTAATCCGAAATAATAAGATATTTATCGTTGAAGCAAAAGGAAGTTGTCCAAATTATAATAATTCGGATAAAGCTAAGTTTAATGAATTTGTTGATGATATTGTTATAAAATTTCGGGATACATTATCGCTGATAACGAATATTATTTTAGAGAATTATGAACAAACGGGGGTATCTCCACTCATTTTGAAATCATTCCGCTCACGATTAATGGATAAGCAAATTTGCCCTGTGCTTGTGGTCAAGACAGCTCAGCCTGAATGGTTAGTTAACTATCCTGATGTTTTTCGTCAGGCATTGAAGCATGAAATAAAAATTTGGAATATAAAGGTGTTCAATGTAATTAACGAATCTAAGGCTAAAAAGATGCGGCTTGTATGTTGAGACGTTGTTATGACGACAGCTTGGTCAATATTCAAATATCATTTCACACAGAAAGAGCACTAAACTGCCTAAATATATAGGGAGAATGAGTTATGGAGTATAAACCGCTGTATGTCTTTAATGGAAAGGATATCACTTTCCCAGTCTGCATTCAGAAACGCGATGTGACGGATATTATTGCAGAGCGTTTAAACTTGTCGTTCACAGAAGCTGCAGGGCTGTTTGTTCGCTCCAAGACATGTTTGTCACTCGAACAGGTCGATAATGGTCTATGGGCTGAATCGGCGCCCTATATCGCAGACCGCTATTTTGGAAGAGTATGAAGCGAATCGGACAGTTTAATTTGAACAAGCATGAAATCCCCAATATAATGTGCGGCGTATCGGCAAAGCCGATAGCCGCACAGTCAAGCCGTATTGAGCAAAGCGAGAAGGCTGGGCAAACAAAAAGAGAATACCCACTGAGAGATAAGACATGACGCATTCAACACGTAGCTACTACAAAGAAAAGTTTTAAGAAAAGTCGTCAATGACTTCTTCTTTTTTGTGCAATGGATTCGAGATGAATAGCGAGCCTGGCGTGAATATCGTCATTGGCGAAAGCGGTGCTGGTAAATCAACACTCCTGAAGCTGATTTACGCACTGCGAGAGACCTTTGATTCATTTTTATCAAGGGCTCAGCCCTGATTCCTTCCTTTCTTGGAAAGGAGATTTATATCATAATGCCGTTGCAGTGATCGATTTCGTGCTGAATGATTTGAGCCGTCCAGCCGGAGAAGCGTTTGACGTGTGAGACCATATTTCGATCCTGCCAGCGGACCTTGATATATTGAAAACGTTTTATAGTGCGTTGTCCCTGGAGGCTCAGGCAGCCTTCCTGTGTGTCATAGCTGCCGGATTTGGTGGTGATGACGGGATTGAACATTTCCATATATGAGCCGTCATTGTCGAAGACGATGATATTTTTAAGGACACCGATCATGTTTGCTGCCATGCCGACGCATTCATTTTTGTGAGCGGCAAGCGTGTCAAGCAAATCGTCGGCGATGTGGACATCGTCCTGTGATGCAGGGACGGACTTTTGGGACAGAATTTCAAGATTTTTGTTGATTTCACGAATCATGATTAACCTCGGGGGATTTGACATGTGGAGAGTCAATGGCGGGGTGGTATTGCTGATTTTTGAGTCTGGTGTCAAGAGGCAGGCAAGAGGGAATGAAAGTGCGGTCTGGGAGTCTGAGAACGTATGAGGGAGAAAGTAATTCTTTGCTAGAAATCATGAGTTTGATAAGATGAATGGGGGTCATTCTTTAAAGCAAGAAGGAAATGCTGTGTTTGGAATCTTTATGAAATTAAATTCAATAAAAATTAAAAGAAATGCAATCTTGTGCAATTCCGGGTTAGCTTTTCTGGGGATGTTATTATTCCCGGAGATGGGGATTTCACAGGATGCGTGTGGCAAACTGGAAGAAAATCGTCAGTGGCAGAATGGCATGAATGAATTGATGAATGCCATAAATAATAGAGATTTGGTTTTAGCCAAGACGCAGGCTGCGCAGTTATCGGAGATATGTTCGATGTCACCGCATTTGAACTACCTGCAGGGGCAGATAGCGGAGGGGTTGGAAGAACGGGTGAAAGCGGCGGCATATTATCAAAAAGCGAGTGATTATAGTTATGTGTATAAAGTTTCGCCGGAATTTGTGAAGAAGATATGGACGGCGCGGTATGAAAACGAGCATCCGGAGAGCAGGCCGTCACAGATAAGGGCGTTGAATGAGAAAATTGATGCTTTGAGCATAGAAAATGAAGAGCTAAGGAAGACAAAGCCAGCGCCGGTAATAGACTTGTCGGAAGTGAAAAGAGAGCATAACAGGGGGCTGATTTGGGGCGGCACAGGAATGGCCATTACGGGACTTTTAGCGGCGGGTGCCGGTGTGGCACTTGTGATGATCAGTGAACCGTGTGAAGATATAAAGTTGAGTGATCACAGCAAACTTGGAAAATATACGTATCAAGCGAACGCTGTTTATTCGACTGGCTGGGCGTTGGCAGGCGGTGGAGCTGCATTGCTGGTAACCGGTATTGTTCTGGCTGGGGTATATGGTTATCGCTATACCCATGCGGATGAGGATAAAACCGTTTCCTTTGGTGTGGCGCCTGGAAGCGCGACCTTTAAAATTGAGTTTTAAGAGGTTTTCCAGAGATGAAGCATATATCTAGTCGATATACCAAATGTAATATTGTTTCCATGGTATCGTGTTTTTCCATGATATTGCTTTCTGCATGCGGCGAATATACAATTCATGAAAAATGTCATGTCAATGAAACAATTTGCGAAAATAATATTCAATATTTATGTACAGAAGTTGAACCGAATGTGACGCAGTGGCTTGTTCGTGAGCCTGGATGCAAAGACGGCTGTGATGCTGAAACAGGCGCATGCAGGTGTTCAAGTGATTGTATAAGCGGCTGTGATGCAATGGGCAAGTGCGCGTGTCCGGATGTCTGTATTGATAGTTGCGATGAATATGGACGATGTTCATGTCCTGAAACATGTGCTTTAGGGTGTAATGAAAAGGGGCAGTGCCTGTGTTCTGATGAATGTCCAAACGCGTGTGATGAAAACGGGCGTTGTTTGTGTCCCGAATCCTGTACGAACGGCTGTGATGAGACGGGGGCTTGTGTTTGTATCGCTAATTGTCTGAATGGTTGTAGTGAAACGGGGTTGGAATGTTCGTGTCCCCGAAGCTGCGAAACGAGTTGTAATGAATCGGGAGAATGCATTTGTCCGAGTTCATGTGTGACGAGCTGTGATTCAAACGGTGTCTGTCAGTGTCCAGATGCGTGCAAAAATAACTGCAATGAGGATGGCGTGTGCAATTGTTCTACAAACTGTGTGAACGGTTGTGCTGAAGATGGTTCCTGCCTCTGTTCGGACAAGTGTGCTGAAAGTTGTGATGAAGATGGTTTGTGCATTTGTCCTGAGCACTGTGAAAGCGGATGTCAGACCGGGACGTCGGAGTGTGCATGTCCTGACAAGTGTGTGAACGGGTGTGACGAGAATGGTGCCAGGTGCTTGTGCCCCCAGGATTGTGTGAATGGCTGTGATGAGAGTGGTTCCGTTTGTACCTGCCAGAAGAAGTGTGTGAATGGCTGTGACGAGACGGGGGCCACGTGTTTGTGTTCCAAAGAACAGTGTCCCAATGGCTGTGATGAACTTGGCCAGTGTAAATGTTCTGAGAATTGCGTTCACGGGTGTGATGAAAGTACCGGCGTTTGTATTTGTCTTGATAGCTGTGAAAATTCATGTGATGCAAATGGAGCCTGTAATCCTGATACGTATGATGTCAGCGTTAGTCCGAGTGAACTTTCCCTGTATGCCGATGTTGAAAAGAGTGTTGTGTTTAAATATATCAAAAATCAAGTCGAGATTGAGGATGTTGAAGTTGAGGCTGTCAGCCAAAATCCGGACTGTGCCGATGTAAAACGAAATGAAAATACGTTAACATTTGTGGTGACGGGACGGTCTTTGACGGCCTGTACGACAAAAATTACGTTTTCATATAAAACGCAAACAGCACAAAGTATTGAAGTCAGTGTTGATGTGAGAGATATTGATTCAAATCACAATTATTTGAGGGATAATTTTGAAACTGCGTATCGTCAGGGAAATGAGTGTAAGAAGCATTCTGTTTGTGATTCGGAAAAAGATTCAGAAAGTGGATTTTGTGACAGCTTTATGAATTATAGATGTGCGACACGATGTAAAAGTGATGAACAATGTATTCCGTCGGATGGAAATTATCATTATGTGTGTCGCAAAGACGGGCGATGTGCTCCGGATGAATTTGTGACGGTCTGGAATATCAAGGGGACTGAACCGTCCGAGAGAAGTCTTGTCATTCCGACATCACTTGCAGAAAAATGTGATTTTTCAATCGACTGGGGCGATGACACTCAGGACGAAGTTAAGGCGTGTCCGGCCGATAATCTGATACATCAATATGCGTCGGATGGTGAATATACCGTCAAAATTACAGGTATATATGAGGGCTGGAGATTTGTAGGTACATTTTCGGATCCATCGAAAGATTTGAGTGAAATTTGTGCAGAAACATCGGCGGCAAAACTCAAAGAAATTAAATCGTTTGGAACAATTGGTCTTGATGCGCATTATGCGTTGGCCTGTGCCTCAAATTTGGAGTCTGTTTCGGTTATTGATATTCCCGATTCCAGTCAGTATGAAAGTCTGATTGAGACATTTAGATTCACACAAAAGTTTAGTCAGTCCATTGATAACTGGGATATGTCACAAATCAATTCCCTGTCCGGGATGTTTAGTGATTCGCATTACAATGCCTCTATTGAGCGTTGGGATACGTCCAGTGTGACGGATATGAGTTCCATGTTTGCCAGAAACCGCGTTTTTAATCAGCCGGTTGATAAATGGGATACGTCGAACGTCGTTCAAATGCGCGAGATGTTTAAAGATGCGACGGCGTTTGATCAGAAGCTTGAAACATGGAATACGTCAAGAGTTGAAGATATGTCAGGAATGTTTGATGGTGCCACGAATTTTACGAAATCACTAAATAAATGGAACACGTCAAACGTTCAGAACATGAGTCGTATGTTTAATCGTGCAGTCCATTTTTCACAGGACTTGTATAAATGGAATACATCCAATGTAATCGATATGTCCTATATGTTTTGTGATGCTACTGAATTTAATGGAGATGTGATGGAATGGACTACATCCAAGGTCGAGAACATGAAAGGGATGTTTAAAAATGCAGCTTCCTTTAATAAAAATATAAATGATTGGAATACGGCAAAAGTTACGGATATGAGTGAAATGTTTTATGGCGCAGAAAAATATGAACGTGTATTAAATAAATGGAATACGAAAAGTGTAAAGAATATGTCTTATATGTTTTATAAGGCAAATGTATTTAATAGTGAAATCGGAAGCTGGAATACTTCCAGTGTAACCGATATGTCTTATATGTTTTATGATGCAACGGAATTTGATCAGCCTTTGACGAACTGGGTGACAAAAAAAGTCAGTAATATGTCCAATATGTTTTGTGGAGCAGCTAAATTTAATCAGGCACTTGACAAATGGGATACCTCCTCTGTTTCAAAACTTGATCACATGTTCGATGGGGCTGCTAGTTTTGACCAGGATGTGAGTCGTTGGAATTTGTCTAAAGTGACTTTGGCAGTTGATATCTGGAAGATTTTTGAAAATTCCGGGCTTTCATCAACCAATTACTGCAAATTAGCGGATTCTAAAAATTGGAAAACGCATTTATCAAGTCTCGGAATTGAACACGATTGCAGCAAGCAGTAATGGCATCCGTGATGAGGCTTTGAATGACACTGAACAGAAGTTGGTTCAGTGTCACTCTATCTTTCAAATGACTTATTTGATGACTTTGATGACTTCGCCGACAAACATGCGGTGAGGTGCCTCTGTTTCATAATATGTCTTAATGACATCGGCAGGCATATTTTCTTTAATCATGTCCTGCTGATATATTTTTTTGCAAAGAAGTGTGACTTCTGCTTTGTCAAACGTTACCGTGTCGTTATCGCATGCTTTTGCGATGAGACTGGTTTCGGCCACTTTGTTGCCGTCTCGGCCAGATTTGGTTCCTAATGTGAGTAAGTCTTTTCGGCAGTCTTCCGGATAAAAACTTACGGTGAAATAGTCATTGTCATTGAGAAATTGCCAGGTGTAGCGAACGGGTTTTACATAGACGGTGACAACCGGTTTTGACCATAATGTTCCGAGACCGCCCCAGCTGATGGTCATCGTGTTGTAGTGATTGATATCACCGGCAGTGACGAGTGCCCATTTCTTATCAAACTGTTCAAATGCTTCGACTTTGAGTGAATCTGCCATTGTCTTTTCTCTCCTTCTTATTTGTATTGTTAATATCCCCCGAACTTTTCTTAAACCAAGTAGATTTTATCATTCTGTCATTGGATTTGGTAAGAAAAATAGAGAATTTATAGTGATTGAATGGATGTTTTTTCGATCGTGATACCTGGTGTGAACTGATTTGATTAGTGCATAATATAATGGTTTTATCAATTACTAAATCATCGTGTTCTTTGTTACGGCGTCCGGGGCAGGGCTCTGACTGAGCTGTAACTGCATATTTTTAATTTTATTAAGAAGATGAATAGCGAATGGAAAAGCTATAATTGTCGCAATAAAATTAGCGGTTGGTTGTGACCAGAGGATGCCATCGAGGGAGAATAGGGCATCCAAAATGATAATGCTTGGAATGAGGGCAATTCCCTGACGCATCATGGCGAGTAGTGAGGCACCGAATGTTTGGCGTGTGTTTTGATAAAACATTTCGGTCATGATGACAAAACCGAGCAGAGGAAGGCTGAGGGCGTAGTATTGAATGGCTCTTTTGGCAATTTCGGCAGATTGTTCAGAAGACCCAAACCATTGAATGATTTGACTGGAAAAGATGTTGAGTAGAATGAAGCCGGTGACCATGATGATGGTGTTTGCTTTAGTCCCGAAGAAGAAAGCTTCTCTGACGCGATCAAATCGTTTTGCGCCGAAATTGAAACCGCAAACAGGCTGAAATCCCTGTCCGATGCCGATAGCAATGCAGACGACGAGGTGAAAGAGTCTTGAAGTGATGGATAATGCGGCAAGAGGATCGGCTCCATATTGAATGGCGTAACGATTGAGTACGACGGCGGCGATTGCATTGAGAGCCTGACGTGATAAAGAGGGAAGGCCGCCGGCCGAGATTTCTCGGAAATTACAAAGGGTTGGTTTAAATGTTTTAATTTGTGGGGGCAGTCCATCGCCGACATGAGTCATGACAAAAAGAATGATGCATCCAGTGATTTGTGAGATGGCGGTAGCGAGTGATGCACCGGTAATGCCCATGTGAAAGCCAAAGATGAACAGGGCGTCCAGGAGGATATTGAGAATGGCGCCGGAGGCAATTCCGACCATACCTAATCTGGCGTTTCCCTGAAGTCTGAGTTGGTTATTGAGTGTGAGCTGTGTGGTGAAAAATGGCGTGGAGAGGGCGATGAAAAACAAATATTGCTGAGCTTCAGGAAGGATTTCCTGGTTGGCACCAAGCAGAAGAAGAAAGGGGGCATTAAAGCAGAATGCGATGAGAGCCAGAATGGAACCGCAAATAAAAGAAGAGAATGCGCCGGTAGAGGCCATTTCGGCGGCTCTATCACGGTCTTTTCTACCGAGAGCTCTTGAAATGAAATTTCCGCTGCCGTGGCCAAAAAAGAAGCCGATGGCATTGGATATCATTTGGTAGGAAAAAATGACGCCGAGTGCGGCGACGGCTCTTGTCGATGCTTCACCGATACAGCTGACGAACCAGGTGTCGGCGAGGTTGTAAACAGCGCTGATCACGACGGAAATGATAGCCGGAACAGCCATTTTAAGGATGAGTTTTCCGACAGGTTCATTGGTCATGGTGATGAATTTTTCATCACGCAATGTTTCGGCGGATTTTTCGGAATGAAGCATGATTGGGCGCAATAAAAAAGCCGCCGAAAGAGGCGGCTTTAAAGCGAAAAAGAAAAGCGATTATTTTTGTTCCATCATTTTTTTAACGAGGGCTTCGACTCTTGCATCGACCCAATTCTGGAGCTGAGGTTTAACTTCAGCCTGAATGAGTTTTTTGAGGTAACTATTGACGATGGCAGGCAGGAGGCTCTTGACGGCAGAAATAACTTCGGCTCTGAGAAGTGCAGGATCGATTTGAACATCGGCGGGAGCGGGAGCCTGGGCTACTGGAGCGACGATGGCGGGTTTTGAATCTTCTCTGGAAGTCTGAACGACAGGAGAAACGGAGGAAATCGGTTTTCTTGGAGTTAAGGATTCGGGGCGCTGAGGTGCAGGACCGACGACTGTTGTTTCGTTAGAAGCGGGTTCTGGCTGATGAATCGGGCTGGAAGCGCCAAAATCTGCAGGCTGGGAGAAAGATGGTTCTGCGGGAGCAGGAGAACTGCCGGGGAAATTGAAACGTTTTGCGCCAGCAAACGGGTTTGAACCGGCAGGAGTAATCGGGGAATTCGTTTTGACCTGTCCGGGAGCGACAGAGGCAGAAATAGGAGCAACGAAGCCACCAATAGGAGGTACGGACGATGCTGAAGAGGAATGGAAAGCGGCAACCGGTTCGGCGAGTGCTATGGGTTCTGAAAGTGCCGGTGTAGAGGGTTCATCGGCCACCGGGAGGGGGGCTGAGAACATGCTTGGCATATCGCCGGATCTCATTTCTGGTGCAGGCGGAAGTTCAACAGGTTCAGGTTCTGCAACGGCTGCGGGGGCTGCTGCAACAGCATTCATTGCATCTTCAACTGCAGCAAAAAACTCGGTCGAAAGGAACGGTTTCATAAGTGTGCCAACGGCACCTGATGCAATGGCTTTCTCTGGATAAAACGGAACGTAATTGCCGCCCAGCATGATGACATGGGCCTCATCCTTGATCGAGGCTACAAATGCATAAGGATCCATGTCCGGAAGTGTGTAGTCTACGATCACAACATCCGGTGATTCACTCTGAATGATTTTTCGGGCTGCAAATGCGGATTCTGCTGTGAAAATCCGATCTTCAAGACCTTTGTAGATCCACTCACATAATGTGCGGATTGTTTTACTATCATCAACTACGAGTACCTTTTTCATGCTTTTACCCTGAGTGAATAAAATCCAAAGACTTAAAAATTGAAAAATTGACTGAATCCTTTCAGCCAATTTTATCCCGTTTTTCTAGCACACGGCTTGGCAAAGGGCAAGTTACTACATCAAAGTTCCAGTATTACTGTTACTACTCAGGTGAGGGGGGCAAAAAATCGTTCCGATGATGACAAAAAAACTGTTCTTTTCTCCTTAAATCGGGCAAATACTGATTGCTACACGTTGTAGCGCATTTGCTTTGGTTTTGAGGAATGAAGCGCGATTAT
>JAZRVP010000243.1:0-2112 GCA_045599245.1 Myxococcota bacterium | reverse complement strand
TGCTGTAATTGGATGTGTATGTGTTTTGAGCGAGATTGTCCCTGCTTTTACATCACCGGATGTTGATTTGATATCGCCGGAAGCCTCGATCTCATCATCAAACGTCGCTTTCTGACACACCTTTAATGTCTTTTTGATTTCAATGTCTGCATCCAGAAAATACCCATAATCGGCATCGTCCAGTCCACAGAATGCAGCGCCTTTTCCTGTCACGTCATCCAGATAGCCGACGACAACCGAATCGATGTCAATGCCGCACTGGTTCTGCCGAAGATAAGGCGGCAAATACAGAGAACCTTCGATCGCCTCGTTCATGCACGACACGACATCCGCAATGCGCGCCGCGCCCGCGCTGTCTTCGTCATACAGCTTCTTTATTTTCCACAACCCGAACATATCACACCCACCTGCATTCATATCTGGCAATACCGTTCACCCAGTCGCACTGATAGAAATCCACGACGCACGGAACGCTTGTGTCATCCTTCAAAACCCCGATCTGTGAATGATGACCGATTTCATCATCAATGACGCCTTCGATGGCAATAAACGTCGCATTGTATCTACGGTATGCGAGCACATGCCCTGCAAAACTCTTGTCACTCGACGAAAAGCACGAATTGATTTCGATGGTTTCGCCGTTTCCGTCTCCGGATTCGATTTCATGCAGACCGTCTTTCCACAAAACCTTAGCAATCCGTTCATGGGCATCATCATCGATGATGGTTCCCTCAATATCCTTTTGCGCATCGATGATGTCAGGAACCCAGGCAACTGTTATCCTGTTTGATCTGGCATTCACGATAAAACCTGCGCTGTTTTGCAGGTCTTCCAGTGTCTCAAGCGGCGATTTCGACATCCTGAAATAGTCAACCATGCCGCCGATTCTGACATCGATATCATCGGCCCCGCAGTCTCTGAGCAGTGTTTCGACAATCTCTTTGATGTCCTTGTTTCTGAACGTCTTTGTCTCTGCCTGATAAGCGCTTTCAGGGAATATCGAACCCGTCAAAGACAGAATATTTCCGTTCAATGATGCAGAAATGACATTGAAAACTGTCAATCCAGAAGGCAAATCAATTTCGATGGTTCCGCCTTCGTCGATAACATCCTGGATAAATCCCTTTCGGGATGCCTTTTGACTGTCAGCACCGAGGATGCATTCGACTTCACAGCCGTTCGGAGACGTGATTAGACCTGAAATCTGATTTCCGTCCTGAAGAATGAGCTTTTTCCCCTTGCACTTCAGCGAGACGGAAGGAATGACAGTCTCCGGAGCGAACTCAAGCGCGCGGTTTCGGCATACTTCTTTTGTGCACTCGACGCCGCTCAAAACCAGATCGCAGGCATACACGCTGACGCCTGCAACGGAATCGGCATTGAACGTCGTATTGATGTTTGTCAAAGCAAACTGCAATTCCGGATAGATCGGATAGCCGCCGAGTGTTACTCCGCCGGATGGATTATTCCTGTCAGCCCGAAGCGATCGAACCTTTGCAACTTCCTCATCGAAATTCAGTTCAAACGCCATGCACGCAGAACGCGTCACCTGAATTTGGACAGATATTTCAGCCGCCTCAAATCCGCGCGTCGAAACATAACCGCCTGTATGTTCAATCACCTTCGCGCGCTTCGCGTATGAAACCCCCGTCACAAAGCATATCGGTATTTGCTGATCCGCCCATGATAAGTAATACATGTCTCACTCCCATGGCGCCTTGATGATCGACGTCTGAACAATGGCTGCATCCGGAATGACGATGCTTTCACCGCCTTCAAACATGATCACATCGCTGTAATCCCGTGAATTTGCCTGTCTGATTTCATCACATTTGAATTCATCGCCCGTGTATTTGTAGGCAATCGAATCCCATGTATCGCCGTCTGCCGCAATGACTGTTCTCATTCCAATATCTCCCATTACCATGAGCCGACACGAGCCGACAAAAAGGCATTCTGTGACGTTGCCCGTCTGAAATCTCTCGACTTGACAGCCTGTGCCAGTGACAATGCCGTCGTCTCGCTGCCGCTCATATTGAACGTCTGTGCAACGTTCTGAATGATGTTTCCCGCTCTCGTTGACCTCGAATAATCCAACGGCAGTATCATTTC
>JAZRVP010000242.1:0-7953 GCA_045599245.1 Myxococcota bacterium | reverse complement strand
TCCCCTGTCCTCAGTTCGCAGAAATGAACTTCGTTTCCCGAGCCTGTCGGCTCTCCAACTCGTTCATTTCATTTGCTCACTGGGCTCTGTGGTTTTCGCCATTCACTGGATGGCGAAAACCACAGAGCCCCCCGCTTAAGGGCTGAGCAAGATATGATTAATTATTCTTTTTCGCACTAAATAAGCGATAAACCTCGGGGGGCGGGGCAGAGCCCCGTGAATAGTAACAAACAATTCCAATATACAAACGAATACTATTTCAAATAGTATCAATTTCGTGTATAATGTTTCTGTCTGTCGTTTTAACCTCTTTCACCAAGGGTAACATGAATCGTTTCTTTCTTTAATATTTCGCCAATTTTCTCCAGACTTTCCTTAATTGAATCGTAATCAAATGACCAAAAATCATCATTGCCGCATAACTCAATGACATCAGCGGTGCGTCACTCACCGTGATGTGATGCACAACAGGAAGAGGAGTCGTTTCATGAAAAAATCAATTTCGTTCAGTCTTCTTTTAGGATCCATTGCCATCACGGCTGGCTGTTCCCTTGACCAGCAATGCAAAACCGGTGCACGAGAGTGCAGTGTCAATAATGGTGCCGCCATCCTCAAAATCTGTACCGACGGATTCTGGGTTGAAACATCATGCAGTGCCTGCAATGAAGAAGGAAACGGTTGTTCAACCACCGATGTCCCCCCGTCATCATCCGAAAAAATTGAAATCATTTGTCACAACAACGACTCAAATCATGGAAGGCTAACATTTTATGAAATAAAGAATGGCGACAAAGAGAACAAAGTCGAGAAAAATTCAAATGAATGTGCCAACGGTTATTCCTGTAAAGACGATAAGACCTGTGGCGAATGCACCAATGATGATGAAAAGTGCGAAGATGACAAAAAGTTCGTATGCCGTGAAGGCTCATGGGGAAAAGGAACGGCTTGTGAAAATGAAACCTCCTGCAAAAGCGGCAAAGAGTGCGGCGAGTGCCTGAATGGCGCAACAAAATGCATGGATGGCAAATACCAACCGTGTGTCAACGGCGTTTGGCTCGATTTTGAAATTCCCTGCGATTCTGGGGAATGCACGGATGACGGCACCGAATGCGAACAAAAGCACGAATGCGAAGGCAATGAGACACGCTGCACCGAAATCGACGGCAAAAGCGTCCTCCAATCATGTGTTGAAAACCAATGGCAGAATAAAGATTGTGATTTTGGCTGTAACGCACAAACCGGTGAATGTGCATATTGCACGGAAGGTGAGACAAAATGTGAAGAAGGCAATGGTCTTTCGACATGTATTGGCGGCAAATGGTCAGAAAGTAGCCAGTGCACATGCAAAGATGACAAAACCTGTAAGGAATGCGAACCGGATTCCAAGCAATGTGTGGATACACTCAGCTACCGCGAATGTCAACAAGACGGCACCTGGTCTGATAACAGGAATTGTAATAACGGTGAAAATTGTTTTCAGGGAGAATGTCAAAGAGCTTGTACGGAGGGTATAATACAATGTGTAAACAATCATCTCTATCAATGCATATCCAATAAATGGGAAGACAAGAATTGTGAATTCGGTTGCGAAACTGGAACAAGTAACAATAATCTACCACCTGGTATTCAAGCCAGTATACCTTTTATCGAATGTAATGAATGTGAAAACGGAACAACGGAATGCAATGATAATAAAATGAAAACATGTCAAAATGGCAAATGGCAGGAAAGCGAATGTTCCTTTGGATGTCTCGATACTTTATCTTGCGCCAAATGCGATGAAAAAGAGAATTCCTGCACCAATGATAACAATGGGACTGGCCAAGTCACGACCTGTACTCCTGCAATCGGATTAACAACAAAACAATGTAACAACGTCTCATGTTCGGGCAATGAATGCGGCAAGTGCAAAAATGGCGATACTCGATGTGAAAATGACAACAAAGGCATTGGACATATCCAAACCTGCAAAGAAGGCAAATGGATTGAAACCCAAACTTGTGAAGCAGTCTCATGTAATGCAGATAATACAAGTTGTGGCTTATGTATCAATGGAAGCTCCAGTTGCTATGATTTTTTTGGCTCAGAAAATACGATTAAAGTCAAAGATACATGTACAAACGGCCTGCCAGTGTCAAAAACTTATTGCAACTATGGAGAAACATGCAGCAATTGCACCCCCTATTTTGTTCATTCTCGAAAAATAAATATGGATATAACCACTCCATTAAGCGTTCGAACCTCTCCAAATCCAGACTCAAACTTGATAGGCAATTTAAGTCCTGATAAATCGGTAATGGTTTATGCCAGAAACGGCAATTACTTTCTAACCACCCATAATAATCAAGCTGGATGGTTTTATGGCGGTTATAATGAAAACGATCACATATATAATTCTATATATTCAGCGCCATCAAAAAGCAACCTAAAAGACAATCCCAGTATTTGTGCCGATTTTCTGGGGCTGCTCGGAGAGGTTAAGGAAATGTGGTCATATAATGATGGCGATCCCAAAATTACGAAATATTGTAAATACGGAAATTCATGTGAAAACTGTACAATATTTACCCCCTATCATTATTCAAACATGGATAAACAAATTTATTCATCTTATAATTCTTCACACACTCTTGGTATGTTAACAGAAAACGCCATAAACATATATGGAGAATACATTTCGCCTAACAGCACACATTATTTACTTATTGAATACAAAAGTAATCCAGGGTGGGTAGTCAAAGAAAGTTCTGAATAAAATGAAAGAGAAAATTGTGTCACCATCTTTTCTGGCACAATTTTCTCTTTTATATTAAAAAGTATGCCCATTTTGGGCATTTTTCATTTTTTCATTCCTTTTTTCGCGTCATTTGTGCATGAACCCACTTATTCTCGTTCTCATTGGGCTGTCCGCCTGGATTGCAGAATCCATTTCTCAAATTTTTCTCTACTTCTTTCCGACAGCCTATGGCATTCCCTATATGGTCCCTGCATTTTCCCGATACATGCAGGGACTTTTCTATTCGGGAATGGTCATTTCCTTCATCAGTTTGCCCTTTGTGATTGCCTCTCTGTTCAAAAAAGTGAAGCTTTCATGGCTCTATATTGCCGAAACCATCCTTCTTTTCATCTATCTGTGTGTCAATCATGCCGATCAGGAAGTCATTCGATTTTTGGGCAATCATTACTCCATTCAGATGCTCAAAACGTATAAGCCAGCCAACGGCGACGTCTCGGCCTTTGTCACCGGCACACTCAGAGAAGATGCGCGTGGAGCGTTTTCTTCGGTCTGGCTTTATGTCATCCCCATAGCCTGGATTGGTCTTGTTTTCGGTTTTAGAAAGAAACCAGCCGCACTGGTAGATAAACGTTTATCCAAACGTTCAGACAAATGCAGAAGCATCATAAAATATGCGGCCGCCGCCGTGATCACGATTTTTCCACTGTCTTCGCTTCTGGCTTTTGTCAAAACCGATTCGACTTACCACACCCACTATCTCGGTTCATCCAGAGCACAGTATAAAATCTCCCCCTTCCCCATTGCCCTCATTCACGATCTTCGCATTTATTCGGATGCCGTTCAGAATGATTATTCCAAAATTCCGGAGCAGACGAAACGCCTTCAGGAATTGTGGCTCTCCGGCAGCACGGATCCGGCCTGGACATTTGTTGAAGGCCAAAAGCCGCTTCTCAAACGCTATAACGGAACGTGTCCTGTCCCCGAAAAAAAGCCCAACATCGTCGTCATTTTTGTCGAATCCATGCGCGGCCTGACACTTCCGGATTTTAACCCCAATTACACCAATCACTACATGCCTTTTCTCCATTCACTGGTCGAAGGAAACGCCCCATTTCTCAGTAAAGGCGAAGCACACCGCGCCTATTTTACGCACTACATTACGAACGGCGCGCCGACGATTGATGCCCTGATGGCCGCCCACATTGGCGTTGCGCCGCACTCATCCATGACGGTTGCCGCCAATTTTGCCGGCAACAAATCCATGAAGGCCTACTCCAATTATCTCACGGAACATGGCTATGACACGCAGTACATCGATTCCATGACCGGCAACTTCGACAGCAAACCAGCCTGGTTTTCCCGATGGTACGATCACGTCAGCGATCTTCTGACATGGGATGACAATGTCACGCTCAAACGCCTTGAGGACGAAATTATCCGGCTTCGCAAAGGCGACAAGCCCTTTGAAATCACCACGGAACTCGTCACCAATCACGTGCCGTTCAACCTGCCCGGTGAGCAGGCCAAACTGACCAAGGATCTGCCGCTGGCCGAAAGAACGCTCCTGACCCTGCATTACGACGACGAACTTCTCGAAAAATTCTTCAACCGCATGGCCGAAATCGATGCCTTTTCAGACACCGTTTTCTTCGTCCTGAGCGATCACGGCTATGACTTTGGCGAATATGCCGGTTCGACGCGGATCACAGACAGCTACGGTGCATCCCTGCCCAATGTCACCTGGGTTCCATTCTTCATGATTTCGGGACTTGATGTCATTCCAGAAGGCAAATCCGAAATGATAGCCTCCCACATGGATATTGCGCCAACCATCATGGAACTTGCCGGCATCTGTGATGACAACTCATTCCTCGGGCACTCCCTGCTTCATGAGTCCAAACGATTTTCTCTTTACAACAAAAGCGGAAACTATCTCATCAATACCCCGGAATACTCGGCCATATTTGTAGCCGATGAAGAGCCTCTTCTGTTTGATTTCAACGACAGGGAACAGCGTACCGATATCCATAAGGATCATCCCGATGTCACCGAAAATCTTCGTTCCCTGGGAAGCGATATCCGCACTGTTCTCGACTACACGTACGAAAACGATCTGCTCTGATCGCACAGCTCGCCAGTACGAAACATAATTTTTTTCAGGACGCGTATGGCCATTAGCCATAGCGTCCTGACGCCTGCGTATCATGTCCATGATAGCAGGCGCCCCCAGCCATAAAACCGCCCCATGTGTTCACGCGCGTTTACCGTGCTTGCATCCTGTCGGATGTTGGGGTAAATAACGGACAAGTTTTATCGCCGGTAACACGGCAAGGATTTTGGCGCGATGCGCCCGAGTTCAAGGCAGCGTCCTTTGCGTTATGCAGCCGGTTTTCCGGTGAATTCGAGAGAGTTTCAGTAGCAGTAAGACATTTTTTTCCGCCTCACGGCGGACGACAGAGATCATGTATTTTGCCCAAAGGATGATTGTGGAATGTTAGAGGATTGCATGTAACCGAATAGTTTTCACACATTTTCGGATGCATGGCCATCCATGCGTACTGTGACGCTCTCGCAGAGGCGGTGTCTTGCGGAGAGTTTGTCATGACTTTTTTTGAAGCTGCCCTTGAGGTGCTGCGTACTGTTCAAAAACCACTGGACTATAAATCGATTACCCAGTTTGCAATCAGCCGCAATCTGCTCGGACATGTCGGCCATACGCCCGACATCGTGATGGGTTCCTGCCTCCTTCGTTCCATCGAACGAAATGAAAGCGGTTCGCTTGTCAGGCTTCCCAACGGGAAATTTGCACTCAGAGAATGGCCTCAGTCCGTCCTCGAAAATGCCGACTTCAGCCCGCTTCCCGAGGCCGTTTCTTCGATCGACTTTCCCCCCGTCAACATCGGACTTCTCAGCGAAACCGATGCCATTCCACTTCTCGAAAACGACGACATTCAGTTCAGAAAAGCCGTTCAAATGCGTTTTGAAACCTCTCTCTTTGAACAGGATGACGACAAATCTCCCGTCAGATGGGAAACAGAATTTGAAGACAAGCTCTCTCAGTTTGACCAGATCAAAGAAGAACTCAATGCCCAGCACAACGAACACTACAATCTGTGCGCAGCCATCGTTAAGATTTTGAGATGTTCCCCCACCCCCATGCAGAGTGCCGCCATTGCCTCCATTCTCTCAGACAAGGCCGGTGCCAATGTCTATGAACAGTCCATCGTGCTTGCCATGCGAGCCGATAACGCACTGCGCGTATCACGCGGAAAACGCGCCATTTTTATGCACATTCCGCCCGATCTCTGGACTCTGACCGAGAACTTCCTCGCAAGACATATCCTCAAACTCGAATCAAAACTCTACGATATGTCCAGACAGCTGCGGATTTATTCCATCCATGCTTTGAGCATGAAACTGCGTGAACTCTCATCCCAGGCATGGCTTCAGCTGTCCTCCATCATTCTCAAGCATCTCAACTACACCATCATTTCCCAATGCGAACTTTCTTCCGCAGTGTTCATCTTCCGAGCCGAAGAAGCCAGAGGGCTGACCTATATCCCCGTCATTATTCGCGTTCAAAATGCACCTCTCGTCAACACCGATGACATCATTCAGTTCAGGTCGCTTATTCGTGAACTGGGCTACGATCACGGCGTTCTGCTCTCCAATGGTGAAGTCTCAAGGGATGCACTCAATGAATGCATGACGAAGGATCTACCCATTTATGCCTATTCAGCCAGGCAGATTGCCCCCATCATGCTCGACGCCAAAATCGGCGTCACGCCCAATGAACTCCCCATTGTCTTTATCGACAACAATTTCTTTGAAGCACTTTCATCCAAAGAAACACCGATAACGAATGAAACGCAATCCGTCAGTGTTCCCAATCTGTCAGAAAACACCCCAGACCTCGATATACAGGACAACGATGTCTTTTGTGAAACCCTCGATGCTCTCGTCAGCGATCTGTCCGATGACAAATATCTTTTTGCAAATGACATCGATTTGCAGGAGCTGTAATCGCACAAAATTTTGTATAACATCCGCAAATTCCGAATGTTATACAAAATAACAAGTTACAACTCTGCCAGCGTTAATTCACAAATCTTCTGAAATGAGCAGAAATTGTCGAAAAATGAATTATTGCGCAAATTTATGGCAGAAACTGACGAGAACCAGAAACAGGACCCCAGCGAAGAACATTTGTAAGGCAACACAGTTCTGGGCAAAGCCCCGACTGATTCAGTAACAATAATATATATTTTATCAAATAATTATCAGGGTTCCAAAGCCCAGTTTATCGGTTCCCGACCGTGGCTGACGAGAAAATCATTGATTTTGGAAAACGGGCGAGAACCAAAAAAACCATAATGTGCCGACAGGGGGGATGGATGAGGGGCGCAGAGAATGAGGTGTTGTGAATTTGAAATAAGTTCTTTTTTTGCCTGCGCATTTCGTCCCCAAAGAACAAACGCCACAGGATCCGGTTTGTCATTGACGAGGCGAATGACCTGATCGGTAAACTGTTCCCAACCCTTTCCCTTATGAGAATTGGCCTGACCATCGCGAACCGTCAGAACGGTGTTCAGGAGAAGAACTCCCTGATGTGCCCAGGCACTTAAATCGCCGTGAGTGGGCGGTTCGATACCCAAATCATCTTTGAGTTCTTTATAAATATTGATAAGCGATGGAGGCGGAGGCGTCGGACGGAGTACAGAAAAGCTCAATCCATGTGCCTGATTTTCTCCATGATACGGATCCTGACCCAATATCACCACCTTGACATCTGAATACGATGTCCAGTGAAGTGCATTGAATATATCGAACATATCGGGATGAATTTTCCGCGTCCGATATTCCTGAATGAGAAATGTTCTCAGCTCGCGATATGATTCTGTCTGGAATGAAGGCGCCAAAAGCGGCGCCCAGTCATTGTGTAATATTTCTGTACCCATGAGGGATGCTCTGATTAATAGTTATTTGTTTGTTTTTCTGGGGCTTTGCCCCAAACCCCACCAAAGGACTGAGTCCTTTGGAATCCTCAATTTTTATAGGAGGTATAAGCCTTTTGAGCTGCCTAACCATGATTCCCCGCCGGGGCCCCCTCCCCCCGGCTTTCCTCATTTTTTACCTCAATATTGTGTTTTGTTCAGACCTTCCCAAAGGACTGATCTCTTCAATTTCTGCCTTAAAATATCGTTTTGTTCAGAGAT
>JAZRVP010000241.1:0-43660 GCA_045599245.1 Myxococcota bacterium | reverse complement strand
GGGGTCATGCCACTTTCATTTTTGAAGCGAGCAATGAGTTCTGCCTCACTCGGAAATTCATCCAGCCCGAACTGGCGCTCTTTGCCTGTAAGAAAATCGTGCTCAGCAAATCCATCCCCGTTGGAGCTGAATGCGAAAGGGAGATCCATCATCTGGGCGTATGTCATAGCCTGCTGAAGACCATGAGAAACGCTGTGGTTATTATCCTTCGCTTCGATAATGGCAATGGGGTTATTGGCATTCAGATATAAGATATAATCCGCACGTTTCGGCTTTTCACGGAATACGCAATTGCCCTTCAGATTGATCCGTCCATCGGTAACCTGCGTCTCCATGGTGATCTTCTTTGGGTCCCACTTGGAGGTGATTGCCGGAGTGATATATTGCAGCTTAATATCTTCTTCCGACATGTTCTTTTTGGACAGCATCATGCTCATAAGATTTTGCTCCAATCTGCAGATTCCCACAGATCGGCCTCCAGTCTCTTCAAAGCTTTGTTATGCATTACTGATTCTCTCCATCAGGAATAATTTCTACGATATCTTCGATGCCGCACTCAAGAACTGCGCAAATTTTACGCATCACTTCGGTCGAAACATCACCATTTTTGCCCATTTTGGTCATGGCATTGGTGCTTATTTTGGCAGCCTTAACGAGTTGCGTTTTGCTCATATTTTTGTCGATCAGAAGCTTCCAGAGCTTATTGTAACATAGTGCCATGAGTGTTCTCCTTGCAACACAAACATGCTGCCCTGGCTTGAGCGTATTACATCAAAGGACTGAGTCCTTTGGAATCCTCAATATTTTTAGATAGTATAAGCCTTTTGGGCTGCCAATCCCTTGTTCCTCGCCGGCCCCCCCCCCGGCTCTCATCATTTTCTGCCTTATAATTGCTAAATAATCCATCTTTCATCCATCTCTGCTCATATTTCAGTAGATATGTGAATTAATCCTGGCTGAGCTGTAACAAAAAAGTGAGCAAACTCGCTGAAACCTGTCGCCATTTAACGCTAAATTCCCCTTTTTATTTCACAGAATAAAGCAAAAACGATAAAAACATTTTCAGGTTCACATAACTGAATGATTTATAAAGAGAAATAGCCTTGTCTGGAACACTATTTGATCAACCGAACCGCAAAGTTTCACAAGTTGAGAGTCATGAGCCGCTGGCTGCGAGAATGCGTCCAAGGACCCTGGATGAATTCTGGGGACAGTCTCATATCCTAGCCAAAGGCAGACTTCTTCGACGTGCCATTGAAGCCGATCAGCTCTCAAGCGTCATTTTTTACGGTCCGCCAGGCACCGGAAAAACGACCCTGGCTCGAATTATTGCCAATACAACAAGTTCCAAATTTATCTCGATCAATGCTGTATTATGCGGCGTGAAAGACATTCGCGATGCCATTGACACCGCAAGACAGAATTTTGCCCTGGTCAATCGCCGCAGCATTTTATTTGTCGATGAAGTACATCGCTTTAACAAAAGCCAACAGGATGCACTTCTTCCATGGGTTGAAAATGGCACGATCACCCTCATCGGAGCCACGACCGAGAATCCTTTTTTTGAAGTCAACAAGGCTCTCGTCAGTCGATCGCGCGTTTTTCAGCTCATGAGCCTGACCGAAAAGGATCTTCGCGGCATTGCCATGCAGGCGCTCAGAGATCCCGATCGAGGATATGGCCTGTTAAGCATTATTTTTCGCGAAGAAGCCCTGGCTCATCTCGTCAGTGTTGCCAACGGCGATGCCAGAGCACTGCTCAATGCACTCGAACTCGCTGTGACAACAACCCCTTTCAATGATGACGGGCAAATCGATATCACACTGGATGTGGCAGAAGAATCCATTCAGCAGAGAGCCATTCTATATGACAAAGAAGGCGATGCCCACTTCGATACGATTAGTGCCTTTATCAAAAGTATTCGGGGAAGTGATCCGGATGCGGCACTTTACTGGCTGGCGCGTATGGTTCAGGCCGGTGAATCGCCGAATTTCATCTTTCGAAGACTACTCATCAGTGCCTGTGAAGATATTGGTTTAGCCGATCCGACGGCTGTTTCTGTTGTCGAATCCTGTGCCCAGGCATTTGATCGCATCGGTCTTCCGGAAGGCCGATATCATCTGGCCCATGCCACGCTTTATCTGGCCACTGCCCCCAAATCGAATTCATCGATGGCCTTTTTTGATGCTCTTTCGGTCGTACAAAAAGAAACCTCTTATGATGTTCCGAATCCGCTCAAGGACGCATCCAGGGACAAAGACGATCTCGGCCATGGCCAGGGGTATCTCTACCCCCATGCTTATCGTGATCACTGGGTGGCACAACAATATCTGCCGGACGGTCTTCAGGGACGGATTTTTTATCACCCCACGACCATGGGGTATGAAGCCAGTATTGCGGAAAAAGTCACGCGCAACCGAGAAGCCCAGCTTGCGCTCACGGAAGAGCATCAGGAAACAGCCACAGGGACGACAGAAGAGCGCTGGATTGGCAGAACTTTTGATGGCGGTGCAGCCAAAGCCCAGGCGATTCGCGATGAAATCTTTGCAGCAGTCAACCCGGCGCCCAATGCCCGAATTTTAGACATTCATGCCGCCTCCGGACTTCTGACCTTTGAAGCCTTGAGAAGATGTCCGGAGGGCGGCATTTTCAGCATCGTCATTCCGAGTCCCACGGCTGAAAATTTTATCGGTCTCATGGCCCAGAAGCCCAGTCTTGAGCAGGCCAGCATTGCCCGTGTCGAAAGCATCACCGGCTCATCGATAAAGGCATTTCCCGACATGGAATTTGATGCCGTCATTGGGCGCAATTTTCTTCATCAAGCCGAGGACCTGACGGCAATTCTTCGTTCGATTGACGAACTGCTGGCTTCCGGCGGACACGTTGCCATCAGCAATATTATCCCCGACTCGATGCCGAGAATATACGGGCTAGTCGAAAGCACACAGAGTCTGTCCCCGAACATCATCACGGCCTGGCGCGATGCCGAAGAGCAAATACTTCACGATGAACAGGGACACGATTTTACGGCTCCAATGCTGGAAAATGCAGCACGAGAGGCAGGAATCCCACTTCGTCTGCGCAAGCTTGAGCTTGCGGGTACGATGACGATCACGCCGTCCATTTTCAATCACTGGTTTAAGCCGAATGCGCAGGCGCCGAGTTACATCGACAAGATTGGACGTTGTCTTTCATCAGAAACCTGTGAAACCATTGCCCAGTGGGCGTTTGTCCATCTCAAATCCCAGAATGTGAGCTGGCCAACGAGTGTTCTTCTTGCAGAATGGGAAAAGGGCGCAGAGAAATAAAAAAGCGGAAGGTTTTCTTCCGCTTTTTTAAGATTTTATGTTATCAGTCGGAGCTCTACCCCAAACCCCGCTTAAGGGCTGAGCCCTTAAGAAGCCGCAACAGTTTTAGTTAGTATAAGACTTTTGGTCTCCTAACCATTATCCCTCGCCGGGGCCACTCTCCCCGGCTCTCGTCAATTTCTGCCTTCTAATTGTGGAATAATCCGTTTTTCGCCAATTGTTGCTCACATTTCAGAAGAGTTGTGAATTAACCCAGGCTGAGTTGTAACAATTTCATTTGTTAAATAACGATTAGTTCTCTGAAGGCTGCTGAGAGGCAGGAGCGGGAGCTTCTGTTTTTTCTGCTTTAGAGTCAGATTTGTCAGCGCTGTTCATGGGCTCGATGGTAGCCGTAATCATTTTGCCTTCAATTTTTGAGCTCTGAGCGATGGCTGCACAGTCGTTGAACATCTCAAGAATTTCGTCCATTTTGGAAACCCAAAGTTCGGCGTGAGACTGTTCGCGGCCTCGCAGGCGCATAACGAGACGAACGCGATCGCCGTGAGCGATGAACCCTTTGGCTTTACGGATCATGGTTTCCATATCGTGATCATCGGTTTTGGGACGCAGGCGAAGTTCTTTAAGTTCAACTTTTGCAGCTTTAGAACTGGCTGCTTTTTTAGCCTGTTCATAACGGAATTTACCGAAATCCATGATACGGCAGACGGGAGGTTTTGCATTGGGAGCAACTTCCACGAGATCGAGGCCGTGATCGGCAGCAATAGCCCGAGCTTCATCGGGGGTCATTGTACCCAGTTTGTCTCCATCAGGACCAATGACAAGTATCTGCGCGATACGAATCTGGTGATTAATTCTGTACTGATTCTCATCTCCCGGTGCTCCGGGACCTGTCTGACGCCGCTTCATGAACCTAAAAACATCCTTTATTCCAGGGAAATTAACATCCGACCCATTTTCGGACAAAAAACACGGCGGCTTTTGTATCAAACATACGCGTTTTCTGCAATAATCTTTATTTGTATTTCCCCAATCTTCATTACAGTCCAGTCCGGGGCTCTGCCCCGAACCCCGCTGGGGCTCTGCCCCGAACCCCGAACGCGGTTCGGCGTCGGCGGTTTACCCCGAACCCTGCTGGGTCTCTGCCCTTAAGAAACCTCAATATTTTTAGGTGGATAGAAACTTTTCGGGCTGCCTAAACATTATATCCCGCCGGCCCCGGCTCTCAACAATTCTGCCTAATAATACCGTTTTGTTCAGACCTTCCTTTAGACTGGTCTGATTAACTATTTTCTGGGGCTTTGCCCCTGTCCTCTGTTTCCAATGAGCTGAACTGTAACTATTTACTTGCATTTTGACCAATTTTCCCTTTTATCTGTAACTAAAAGCTATTATTGTCAAAATTGGTTCTTTAGTCCTTCCAAAACCCGCCTTGTTTGGATGTTTTATGGCTACTAACTCAAACGAGAAACGTTTCACCTTTCGGCCAAGATTTAACGACTGGCTTATCTCCTATAGCCACGATCCGGGCCTCGATTTGACCATGAAACAAAATCATGCTCAAACAACCGAAAACAAGGGAAAGCTCTACTGGACAATTGCACCTGAATTCTTCGATAATGTAAAAAATATATTAATCAGTGCCGGATATTCCGAATTTATCAATAACAATAACAATACAACCGTTAATTATTCCATAAAACCATGCCCCGCCCCATTGGGAACACTTGAAAATGCTTATTCCGTCAAACAAATCTCAGAACTCGTCCAAAATGTCATTAAAAAACAATTCAATCTTCCCATCTGGATTTCCGGTGAAATTCTTGATCTAAAATGCCATCAAAGTCAGGCTTATTATTTTGATTTAGCTGAAACCTGGCTGGACGAAAAAGGCACACCAAAACAATATAAACTGAGCACCAAAATCTGGAGCAATGTAGCCAAACACATTGATGCCCAAATTCAAACCGGGCAGCTTTTACCGCTCCAAAATGGCAACAAAATCAGGGCCTGGGGAACCATTGACTATTATCCCATAAACGGCACTATCTCTTTTATCATCCGTGAAATCGACGCACATTTTGCTGAGGGTGAAATTCTCAAGAAAAAAGAAGTCATTGTTCAGAAACTCAAGGAAATGGGACTTCTCGTTCAAAATCAAAAGCTTCCCATGCCCTATCTGCCGCTTCGCATCGCCCTCATTTCCAGCCAGACGGCCGCCGGTCGGGACGATCTCATAAACCAGCTCAACAAAAAGGCATTTCCTTTCAAAATCACTTTTTTTCCCACCCTCATGCAGGGCCAGGGCCTCGAAGCCAGTGTCCTTTCATCCCTCCACGCCATCGAAAAAATCGGCTTCGATCAGTTCGATATCGCCATCATAACACGCGGCGGCGGCAGTTTTCTCGATCTCGCCTGGTTCAATTCCCAGCCTATCGCTGAATTTATCGCCCGTTGTCCTCTGAAGTTTCTCATCGGCATCGGACACAATCGCGACAGCTCCGTTTTAGACGCCATCGCAACCTCTTTCCCAACCCCAACAGCCATCGCTGACACACTCAACGAGCACCTTCAACGTATCGATGATACGCTCACACAGGCCGCACATAATCTTGCACTTGTCGCCCACAACAGACTCCAGATCGAAGACCAGACCCTTCAGACCATAGCCGCTCAGTGTGCCCAATACCTCTCTGAACGAAGACGAATTGCCTCCACAGAGCTCTCCAGGCTCGAAACAAGCCTCCGACAAGCCACTCAGAGTCGAATGCATGCCGATGAAGTCAGGTTTCAGAACTTCGCCTCTGATATCAAACTGCACTCCATGCAGATTCAAAACGAAAAGATCTGTCAGCTCGACCAGCTCGTTCAAAAAATACAGCTGGCCAAGACCAGCCTCCTCCAAAAAGAAAGGAATTTTCTCAAACAGGAAGCCGTCTCGATCATTCAAAAAACCGAATTTGCAAGACAAAATCAGCATTCCGAGCTCAACCGGCTTCGCGAAATAATCCATCATCTCAATCCGATCACACTCCTTCAAAGAGGATTTACAACCCTCTCTGATGGCTCGGGAAAAAGGATCACTTCCATTCAGGGCATTGCCCCAAACGATCAGTTATCGATACGACTCATCGACGGAAAACTTTCAGTCTGTGTCAAAACCGCCCAGCCCATTCCATCCAGCGATCTTCCACACGACGAAAATGAAGGATGACAACATGACAGAAAACGCTACACCATCAAGCACGTACCAGCAGGATATCTCCCGCATTCAGGATATCGTCCAGAGGCTCAGCAACAAAGACTGCGACATCGACCAGATGCTCGTCTATGTCAACGAAGCCACGGAATTGATTGCCAAATGTCAGGAAAAGCTCGCCCGAACCAGTGTCCAAATCGACGAAGCCCTGGAACGGCTCAAAACCAAGGGAAATGTATAAATATAAATATAAATGCACGTCGTATTGAGCCGCAGGCGAAATAGACGTGCACAAAGCGTCGCGTATCCGCGAACGGATAGCGGCGCCCTCGACTTACAAAGGTTTTTATGATGATCAAGAAACTTTTTTTTAGCTGCGCTGCCGCCCTGTGTCTGGCGTTCGGTGCACAAGCTGCTGCACAGGAGATGAATATGCCCGTACAAACTCAGGAAAATGTTAAAATTCCATTTGAACAGTTTACCCTTGAAAACGGCCTTCGCGTTTTCCTGCTCAAGGACAATTCACTCCCCATCGTGACTGTCAATCTCTGGTTCAACGTGGGTTCCAAAGACGAAAAACCGGGCCGTACAGGCTTCGCCCATCTGTTCGAACACCTCATGTTTATGGGCACGGACAAAGTCCCCAACATCGACCTATTGCTCGAAAGCGGCGGCGGTTCCAACAACGCCTCCACGCGTGAGGACGTGACAAATTACTACACGATTGCTCCGGAAAATATGCTCGAAACCGTCCTTTTCATCGAAGCCGACCGCTTTGCTCACCTGGCCGATGCCATGACCCAGGAAAAGCTCGACAAACAACGCGAAATCGTACTCAATGAACGAAAACAGTCTTACGAAAATCAGCCCTATGGAAAGATCTGGCTCGACCTGCCCGGCGTCATGTACCCCGCCTCTCACCCCTACGGGCACCCCGTTATCGGCTCATCCGAAGACATCAAAGCCGCCACTGTTGAAAATGTCATCGACTTTTTCAACACCTACTACGTTCCGGCAAACGCCACACTCGTCGTCGGCGGCGATTTTGACTCGGCCAATGCCCGCGCACTCGTCGAAAAATATTTCGCCGTGATCAAGGCTCGACCCAAACCGCAACCCGTTGATATTCCTCAACTTTCAATGCCCGTCAAAACCCGTCATATCACCGAGGACGACGTCCAGGTTCCCCGCATGACCATGCTCTGGCACACCCCCGCATTCGTCAAACCCGGAGACGCTGAACTCGACATCCTCTCCAACATCCTCTGCAAAGGCCCCACATCACGCCTCATTCGACGACTCGTCTACGACAAACAGCTCGCTTCAAACGTCTCCTGCGGCCAAATGTCCGGTCTCGCTTCTCTCTTCCTCATCGACGTCATGCCGCTTCCTGGCGTTTCTCTCGATACCCTTGAAGCCGAAATTCTCGACGAACTCAAATCTGTCGTCGAAACTGGCGTTACCGAAAAAGAATTCAATCGAACCAAAAACGGCATTGAAACCTCGTTCGTCAAACAGCTTCAGTCCATCGGTTCGAGAGCCGACAACTTCAACAGCTTCGTCTTCTACGCAAATTCAACCGATTTCCCCGCAGGCGATCTCAAACGATACCGCAAAGCCACGACAGCCACACTCCATGACATCGTCAAAACCATATTTACCGATGACGCAAGAAGATCCGTCATCATCGTCAACCCCAAAGAGGGAGCGGCCCAATGAAAAAAGCTCCTCTTTTTATGACTGCAATGCTGGCCGCATTGCTTCTGCCCGCCTGCCAGTCCGTCTCAACCCCCGAACCCGTTTCTCCAACTCAGGCTTCTGAAAATATGACTACCGATTACGCACTTCCCGAAATTCCGCCCGCAAAACTCTTCCAACACGCCACCCCCGTCATGATGACGCTCAAAAACGGCATGCCATTCTGGTATGTCGAAAATCCGATGATCCCACTGGTTTCCCTCAAGGTCGTGTTTCCTTTCGGCGCCGCCTATGATCCCGCCGACAAATCGGGCCTTTCATCTCTGACCGCAGCCCTTCTCAAAGAAGGCGCAAACGGCAAATCCGCCCAGGACCTCTCCGACGAAATCGAATTCATCGGGGCCGTACTTTCTCCCAACACGACTCAGGATGCAGCCTCAATTTCGCTCCAGGCCATGACCCAGTTTTTTGAAAAAGGTCTCGTCCTGCTCTCCGAAATCTGGCTCAAACCCGACTTCACACAGGATGCCTTCAACCGCGTTCAAAAAATCTTCCTCAATGGCCTGAAACAACGCGAATCCTCGCCGCAGGCAATGGCCAAACTGGCTTCAAACGCCGCTTATTTCGGCGACAATCACCCCTATTCGCGCTCGGTTGACGGCTACATTGACACCCTGAACAGGATTACCCTCGATGACGTCAAAAAGTGCTATGCAGAACGCTTCAGTCCAGCCGATGCCGCAATCATTGCCGTCGGAAATATTCCCGCACAGGAACTCAAATCAATGCTCGATGCCCGGTTCGGATCACTGACATACGATCCCGGCAAACGCGCTGAACTCGATCCGCAGGTTCCCGCACCGGAGCCGCGCCTGACCATCGTTCACAAGCCCAATGCCCCCCAAACCGTCATTCGCATCTACCAGCCAGGCATCAAAGTCACTTCACTCAAGACACTGCCATGGCAGTTCCTCAACATCCCGTTCGGCGGAAGCTTTACAAGCCGCCTCATGCAGAATATTCGCGAGGACAAAGGCTATTCTTATGGTGCAAGTTCCGTTCTGTCAGCCCAGAAATACGCCGGCGTTCTCCTCTCAACCTCTGATGTGTCAAGCGACGTGACCGGCCCCGCACTCCAGGAATTCATCAACGAACTTTCACGCCTTAACAAGGGCGACTTCACCGAAGAAGAATTCGAACGCGCCCGCGAAACCTGGAAATCCGAACTCGTCCAGTCCATCGAGACCCAGGCTGGCATGCTGGCCACGATTTCTGGCCTCTTTTTGAACAAAAAACCTGTCGATGCCATCAACGCCTTTGCCCGTGAACTCCAGACCTACGATCTCGAAAAATTCAACGCTATTGCCCATGAATTCCCGGGAATCGAACAGGCCACGATCACGCTCGTCGGCGACAAAGACCTCATTCTCGAACAAATCAAAGACATGAATCTCCCCAAACCGACCTTCCGCGATGCCGAAGGCAAATTGATTTCGGAATGATTTTTTGGGGGGCATGGCTATCGGCCTTCGGCCAATACGCCATGCAAGAGCCGTTTCAAGAAACGGCTCTTACTCGCCTATTGCGCCATACGGCGCAATACGGCTCGTTTTTTACCCCGGACCGTAACTGTGCATGAAACTGGGCAGTTTTTCTCCCGGTTCCTCTTTTGTTTTTCGTGGAACAAGAGGTTTCATACCGACCTGCGTCATGCCCTTTTCCGAGAAAATAAACAGCGTATTCTTTCTCGAAAGGAGATCAATGGCGAGTTTTGCCGTCGAATTCTTGATGTGCCAGGGACTGTCTTCAGACGGTTCGCCTTTTGTAATCTGATTCCAGGGGCACAGATAAAAGATTTCTTCGAGGAAATTCCTGAAATCGTTGACGAAATTGACACTTTGAACATCGACAAATTCGACTTTTCCGATATGTGTATTTCGAGCTTCCTCGAGCATCTCTTTGGCTTCGAAAAAAGGCAAATCGGTGACATCGAAATACAAGCTGCGTTCGAGATCGTAATATCGTTCGATTTTAGGGATATTTCGAAGGATAAACTGAGGCGTACACTCGGTGAGCTGGTCGTCAACTTCACCGCTTCTTTCGATTTGATCGGGTTCGGCCGATGAATCGAGTTCCATTTTGTGAATCTCAAAGATGCGATCGACAAATTTTGAGACATCGGGGCAAATGGGCTTTTCGATGTGAACAGAACTCGGCAACCGTCTGGCGGCACCGGCCATTTCGGCGTCGGCAAAAGCCGATCGCCAGAAGCCTTTTTCCGGGCGCCGATGTCGAGTGGCCAAATCAACAGGCCCTAAATCGGCAAAAACGATGGACAAATCCAAACAGGAAAAATCCGGAACTGGAACAGTTTCATCAGACATTGGTCAATCGTATAGAAAAAGCCCGAAAAAGAAACGAGGAAAACTACTTATCGTCGGAACCCACAGAAACGGTGTTGTGAGTTTCCGTTTCCTGCTGATAATACTCACTGGTGTAATTCGTATTCTTTACGATACCGAGAGCTTCTATGATTTCTTTCGTCAATTCGGTGCATTTCTTACCTTTTGCGCCTTTGACCTGGATATCAATATTGCCGTCGGGTCCGATGGTGAATTCAATTTCTTCTTTTTGTGCCATGATAATTACCTCAAACGTTTAAGAGCCGGAACAATCAGGTCCAACGGGTTGCCGTGAGTTTAATCACGTTATTGACCTTATCCTCGTTCATATCGAGGGTATATTTTTTGGCTTTCAGTTCTTTGACGACTTTGTGATAGGCATAACGCTGCTGGAGCTGATTGGTGAACTGCTGTTCATTGACGCCTCGCGTAGCCTCAACGCCCCACCAGTCGGCGAGGAGTTCGCAGCCGGTTTCGGTCAAACGAATGCCGACGTCGTATTTGCCGCTCACTTTGACGCAGATATCAGCTTTTTCGAGCTGCTGGGCATAACCGCGAACGTTTACGCCTTCTTCAGCCTGTGTATAGGTATAACCGAGATCGGTCAATGCCTCGAGAATGCACTCGAGATCTTTCATTTTTGATTCGACGGTAGTGAAATGACTCATTTCCTAAATCCTTTAAGTGCAGCGGCATGAAATTCATGCCGCACTGTATTACATTTCGAGATGACGAATCTGCTTGTCTTCCTCGTTCGCTCCTTCTTCATCGAGACTTGCTCGACGTGCACGGCTCTTGGCCCAATCGCGCATGTAATCGATGCGTTCTTTCATCTGATAGGAAAGCGGAATGATTTCGTTGCAGGAGCGAATGACGCTGTCTGTATCGATATCTTTTTTGGCTTCATAAGCATCAAACAGTGCGGAAACAATGGCCTGTTCGATTTCGGAACCGGAGAACCCCTGTGTTGCAGCAACGATTCTTGGAATATCGAAATCGGCAACCTTTCGGTTCTTTTTAATGATATGGATTTCGATGATCGTTTTTCGTTCGACAGGGCTCGGAAGATCGACGAAGAAGATTTCATCAAAACGGCCTTTACGAAGGAGTTCCGGCGGAAGCATGGAAACGTCGTTTGCCGTAGCGATGACGAAGACGGGGCTTGTTTTTTCCTGCAGCCACGTAATGAATGAACCGAAAACACGTGCACCGGTACCGCCATCGGTCTGACCGGAAGATTTGGTTCCGGAGAAACCTTTTTCAAGCTCATCCATCCAGAGGATGCAAGGCGCAACGGCTTCAGCCGTGGCAATGGCTTTACGCATATTCTCTTCGGATGAACCGACGAGTGACGAAAAGACCTTGCCAACGTCGAGACGAAGGAGCGGCATTTTCCACAAAGCACCGACAGATTTTGCCGTCAGAGATTTGCCGCAGCCGGGAAGTCCGAGCAGAAGAATACCTTTCGGAAGCGGAAGACCGAATTCACGTGCCTTGGAGCTGAAAGCAAGGTTACGCGTTTTGAGCCAGCTTTTAAGGATTTCAAGACCGCCGATATCGCGAAGTTTCAAATCGGACTGATAGAACTCGAGAAGACCGTTTTTACGGATGAGGTTTTTCTTTTCATCGACGATGGTCTCAATATCGAAGTCTTTCTTGATGATGAGGGATTTTGAGAAAACGTTTGAAGCTTCGACAGCCGTAAGGCCGAGGGCGGCTTCGACGACTTTTTCACGGAAGAACGGATCATTACGGACCTGCTGACAAAGTTCATCGGGCACGCTCTTGAGAACCTGAAGAACGAGTTCATTGATGACGGTACGATTGGGAAGATCGTAATCAATGACGCTCATTTCTTTTTCGAGTTCGACAGGAATTTTAAACGTCGGGCTCAAAAGGAGAACGTGTTTCTTATAACGACTCGTTTTGAACTCGCGGCTGAGGTCGCGAAGACGGCGGGTAACTTGCGGATCCGACAGATAGGGATGAAAATCTCTCATGACAAACAGGGCATCATTTTCATAACGGAAAATGTGCTCCATTGCGCGCTGCGGATCGCGAATATCATTGAACGTATCGCCATCACCGCCCTGGAATCCTTCCGTGCAGGACCATGTAACGAAACGACGATTACGGCGTTCACAAATTTTGCGAAGATTGCTTTCGACACGTTCTTCTTCCGTGCTAGTGACATATAAAAGCGGATATCTCGCACGAATCAAATACTCAATTTCCTCTTCTGAAGAAACATTCGCTCGAATGCCTTCCATATTCAGTCGCTCCCAGGTGATGAAGGTTTAAAAAACACGGAATGACGGCGTTAACGAGCCATCATTCCCTGCGAAACAAATAGCTACAAATTACATTTTGAGGACGCATCGAAGCGCCTTGAGTCGATCCTTGATTTCAGCTAGTCCATCCTGACCGGAGTCAAGGCAGTTGCCGATTTCTTCATAAATGACTTTTGGATCGTATTCATTGAGAACTTCGTCGAGCATGGTCTTGTCTTCGGCGGACAATTTCGACGTATCGAGATTGACGTATGCGACAAAGACCTTCTGCAAATCGGCGATATTGGCATCGAGGGTATCAAAATCCTCGCGCCACTGGCTGACATAATCGTTAATTTCAGAATAGAGCCGTCGAACCTCGTTGACATCGACATCAGAACGGGGTGCAGCCGAACCGAGACCGACAGCGGCCGCTTCGAGGGCATCTCTCTGTGCCGTGACATGCGTCAGTTCATCGCACAACTCGTCGATTTTAGCCTGAAGCTCATCATCGTTTGCGCCCATATTTTCCTGCATGCCGTCGATCTGTTCACGAAGTGAACGGATTTCAGCTTCAGCCGCTGCGGCATTTGAATTAACAAGCGTTTCGGCATCCTTGAGCTGTTTTGTGAGAAGCTCCGCCTCGGCCGTCCGGCGCGTCAATGCATCGCGAACCTGAGCCAGTTCCTGCATCAGTGCGGCACTGTCGGCACCGCCCTGTGCGCGAAGAGAATCCTGAAGCTGGCGGATTTCTCTGGCTCGATCGTTGAGATTTCCCTTGAGTTCGTTGAACATCATTTCGTGCTGTTCAACCACTTTTTCCATGTCGCGGTTGCGTCGCTGACTCTCCTCGAGGGCATCGTTCAGGGTCGCAAGATTTTCCTTCAACCGTTCGACATTCTCGCGCTCTTCCTTGCACGAGAACTGGGCGAGATCGAGATCGCGCTGTAAATCACTGATCGTGCGATTTTTCTTCGAAAGCTCGACTTTCAAATCAGCCGCAACGGTTTCGGCATTTGACGTCGCCATGCCCTTTGAATCGAGCACTTCCTTGAGAGATGAAAGCTCAATTTTGAGAGACTCGGCTTCATCCTGAGCCGCAACGAGATCGCGACGGCACTCCTGATACTGCTCTTTCTGGTAATCAAGCTGGCCCTTGAGCTTGTCAATCATATCCTTGAGTCCCGTCATGACGGTCTCATTGTATTCATTGCGACGCTCATAATCGGACAGAATTTTGTCCTGGCTCTCGAGTTTGTCCTTGAGTTCATCGACCTCGCTGCCGTCGCCGCGCCCTGCGCCGCGAGCTTCTTCGAGTTCTTTGTGAAGCTGCGCAATTTCCTCCTGAAGCTTGGCCACTTCGTCTGAATTCTGCGGAGCCTGAACGGCCGCCCCCTGATGACTGCTTGGATAAGGCGCTCGCGCTCTTTTGGCCTGTGCCTGAACAACATTGTTCGACTGGCTCGTTCCCGCATTCAATGCCGAACCGCCGTCCTGCGGATACAGCTGAGGATTTGACTGCATCATCTGCGGATTCTGCTGCATCATCTGCGGATTCTGCTGCACCATCTGCGGATTCGGCATGGGCTGGTTTTGCCGCATATTGCCGTTCTGAATGTACTGCCCCTGATTGCTGACAGGTATCGGCCCCTGAATGAGCTGCGGCTGCAAAGGACGGACATCTCCCGCATAACCGCCGACATTGCCCTGGCCGTTGTAATTCCCCATCGGATTGTTGTATCCGCCCTGCTTGTACATATTCGGATTGGGCTGCATCATATTTTGCTTAAGCCCCTGCTGAACAGACGGATTCACATTGTCCATCCGAGGCACCACATTGTCGTTGCCATCGGACTCCACTCGAATCGCAAAATTTCCGCACAAAAGCTCACTGCCTACAAACAGCTCCAGCATCTCTCCCGGCATCAGGCGCTCGCCGTTGACCATCGTGCCATTCGTCGGACGACTGTTTGGCGGATCCTGAACCAGAATCTTCCCATTCTGAAACGTTACCATCGCATGAACGCGAGAAACGGATCCATTGGACGTCTGAACCTGACAGTCAGGATTTCGCCCAATCATCACCACACTGTTGTGTTCCCCAATTTCAACCGACTTTTCCCAGCCATTCTGATCAATGTAAACTAACTTCACCAAGGCCGTTCTCCTTCTCAAAGTTCGCGCAAAAGGAACTCAAGGTCTTCTAATGCAAAACTCGGTCTTTTGTCCACAATCCGTTAAAAAATAAGGGCATCGCCTCCTTGTACCACAAAAGTGTACATGGTGGCAATGCTATGCCTGCGGCATACGCATTTGCCTTCCGTGCTATGCCTGCGGCATACGCACGGATAAACTTTTTATTTACTCCAGAACGTACCGCATTTTCAGGAAAAGACCGGTCGGACGCGCCATCACATCCACACCGACTCTCGCATCTCGCGCCGCATCCTCATCCCAGCCGCCAACCGCACGCTCGCTGATTTCCCAATGCAGGAGCTCGTTCGAGGTGACCATTTTCTGGGCGGCCACTTTTCCTGTCAGTACGTCATCCGAACCGGCCGCTATGGCGTCATCAGCAGCCGAAAGCCGAATGCCGGCCGGAACGCCAGCCCCTTTGAGCCTGGCATCATCAAACACAACAGGCTCCTTCGACGGCTGGTTTTCTTCGTTTTCAGCCGCCGTTTTCGGCACATTTTCTTCGACGCCATCCTCCGATGGCGCCGCATCTTCTCCGGCCTCTTCCGGCGCCGCTTCGCCCTCCATTTCCTTTATGTATTCGAGAACCTTTTTGGACTCCATGAACCCAAGTCCGACAGCCGCAGCCGAGGCTTCATCCGATCGCCAGTAGGCCGCATATCTTTTGGGCACATCGATCGTCCCCTCATAGACAACCGCTCCGATGTGATGCGCATAATCAGCCGCCGCACTGACACCGGCAAATTTCTCCGGAACATCAATATCATTGAGCGAAGTCAGGAACGAACAGCTAAAAGCCTCGCGCCGAATCGCATCGCGCCAGTGTTTTGCTGCCTCCAGCACATGTTCGGCATCGACCGAGGCATGAAACTCCATGACCGGCATAAGTTCATCGCGCTCAAATTCAATCGTCTGCAACTCGCTTTCAGCCAAAGCCGCAAACCACGGTGCCTGACTGACATCGATCGAAATATCGGCATCCAGCCCCATTGTTGCGCCGCCGCGAACCGCTCTCAGAGCCATGGTCAGTTTCGGAATACTCGTCGCAATCCGCCGCATATCCTTAATACAGTTTTTATCGAGAACTGTCACCTCGCGCCCCGTCAACATCTGATACTGCGTCTGATAAGCCATGAGATTGTTCAGACCAACATTGAAATCGACCATCCCGACGGCGACAGCCGCATTATTCGTCTGAATGCCGTCAAGCTGTTCGAGTGCGGATTTTCCCCGGGGCGTAGGCATGGTCAGCTCAGTCAGAATTCGCTGCGCATTTTCATCGCCGGCAACGGCCGTCACGATGACGCGATGCTCATCCCAGTGAACAGCGAGTTCCATGGGACTGTCGTCTGAAACGCGAACGAGCGTCCATTTGGTGAGGATATTTTGGGGAATGCGCGTCTTGACCTTGTTCTGCGTCCAATAAGACTCGACGATATTTCGGAGCTTATCCGAGTCGGCAACGGCGAATTTGAGAACGGGCGTCTGTCGTGAAAAATAGAAAACAAAGTGCGCCGGATAGTCATCACTCATGACGCCGAGACTTTTAAGTTTTTGAGGCGAAAAGGACTTGAAAATCCCCTGAAAGAGCGATTTTGCCGCCATCCAAAACGGCTTATCCCCGCTATCCATTCGGCGAGAAAAAGAGAGTGCAAGTTCGGAGATGTGAGCCAGAGCATCCTCAACGCCGTCCTGTTCAAAGTCAAAAGCCCCGGAAGAAGCCAAAACCATGAAACTCGATCCCGGGGTTTCGGCCAGCAGAGGATTTTTGTAAAGCGCGGAAGAAATCATGTCGGCCGGCACGAAATCCCGTGCCACGGGTTCTCGTTTTTTTTCGATTATTTTATCGAGAGCCGGGGCTTCATTTTTTGCAGGTTCAGGAGCTGCAACGGTTTCAGGCTTGTTCACCTCATCGAGAGAGGGGGTTGTGTCATTTGTTTCGCCGGCAGTCTCGGCCGGCAAATCGGGGAGTTTTTCCGGCGGATTATCGGCCTTTTTGCTACACGAAGTGCAGGCCAGAACCAAAGACAGAGCCGCCACCCCCCCAAGACAATTCAAGCATTTGCGCATATCACCATCCTCACGGCCTTTGAGGCCGGAAACAGTCCCGTTAAATCTAAGACACACGCCAAATCTTAAACCGCGTCTCACTGCGGCGCAACGAATATCAAAAGAGAAAAGAGCGGCCGGCGTATTGAGCCCGACTGGGATCGATAGCCGGCCGCGCCGGGGCGTATGGCGTAAGCCATAGACACGGCCGGGCGGGCGTATGGCGTAAGCCATAGCACGCCCCCCACACAACATTCTTTTGGCTTTCATGTTTTATCGAACGCAGGAAATGTGATAAATGCGCGCACGTTTAATAGAGGAGGATTGCCATGTCAGACAGACCGATACCGGAACCGCCCAAAATTCCGTTCAATTATGAAGTAAGCTGCGTCGTATCCCTGACGCCGGACCAGAAGCGCATTATAAAAAAAGAAACCGGCCGCGACATGGACGAACTCATTCTGGAGGACAGCGACGGACTGTATGCGAACCGGATGGTGAAGTCGGAACCGGATGATTTTACGGTTCTGGCCATAAATCAGGCGCGCCGTCTGAACGAGTACGACGAGGATTACAGCGCCTATCTCAGGGAACTGGCCGAGTGGCAGGACAGCCAGGGCAAACCGGATCCGATGAACGAAATGGCGGAAGCGGCCTCCATTGCGGCTCTTCAGGAGGCAGAACGCCTGAAGCTGTTTTTTATGAAAGAAGCAGAGGAATGCCAAAACGCGCGGGAAATTGCGAAAATTGCTTTTGGCAAAAAGCCCAATTAACGGCACATTGATGGAGGAGCCCTATGTCATCCCAGGGAAAACTCGATACATCCGCGATCGAAAACGAACAGAAAGCCCTTCAGCTTCTGGCCGCCGAAATCCAAAAGACGAATGACGGCGACACTCGCGACATGCTGATGGCAGAAATAAAGAAATCGGCCGACAAACTTCAAAGTCTGTGCGCCGAACTGCAGGCAAAAGCGGATGCAATGAAGCCGGAGACCGCGCCCGTTGCGAAAGCAGATGCCGTCGTCGAAGTTATCCTGACCAAGGAACAGCGCGCCCGGGTTCTCGAAAAGACGGGAATCGACGTTCCAAGCGTGCGAATTCCGGATCCGACGTCGGATTTGACGAAAAATATGCCGAATATTCAGCCGGAATACATCGAAGAGTGCGCCATCAATCAGGCGAATCGCTTCAAAGAACTCGTTGCGGATGCGGAGGAAACGTAAATGGATTTTACAGAGAAGCAGTATCAGAACTGGGATCTTCAGGACAAAGATGAAGAAAAACTTCGTCAGCTGATAGAGAAATCGGGCAAATACGAGGCGCTTGAAATGAAACAGGCGCTGAGCAACGGATTTTCGGGCTGGTGGTTCGGAACCTTCGAAAACGACCAGATCATCAGTGTCGCATATATTACGAAGCAGTTTGTATATCTGTATGGCCGCGAAAGGGAACCGATGCTTCATCTCGGGAAGTCACTGGCACGAAGCCAGGGCAAACGAAGCAGCGATGCGACGCACTCCGTCTTTGGCCCCAACGACCTCGTCATGTCGTTCTGGCAAGGGTTCCAGATGACGGACAAAACCGTTCTGACGGACAAAAAACTGAATCTTTGCGAACTGACGTCGATTGCCTGCAAGCAGAATGATGCGTACACCGTCCGGGCAGCCGTCAAAAAAGACCTGCCCCTCGTGTTTGAATTTTACGGCGAGGCTCTTATCGAAGAGCTCGGGATGGATGTGAGGCGAATGGGCAAAGAGGCGCATGAAAAGAACTGCCTTGAACTGATAGAATCGGGCTCGATTTACCTTGGCTACCATCGCGGAAAACCGGCATTTATTGCACAGACGAGTGAGACGCCTGTCGGCATTTTCCTGGATCATGCACATTTTCCTGTCGCGATGCGCCGTCCCAAAGTCATGCGAGGGATTCATGCGCGTCTTGCAGAAATTCTTCTCGAAAATCAGCCGTCGGTTTTGATGTACCTCGATGCAGCGGATGCCGACACCCAGACAGCCCTTGACGAAGTCGGCTATCGAATCGTCAGTGCCTCCCGCCTCATGCGGCTTCGTTAATTTATGTCCGATTTGAGTGACTTCGTTGGGGCGGCCTATTCGCTCTACCGCCAGCTGAGCCGTCAGAAGACGTCGTCAGAATACAGCCAGCTTCGCGCCTCCGGCGCAGAAGCGGTTCGCGTGTGTCTCAGTGCGGGTAAAATTCGTTCGATGGATTTTACCTCGAACCTGACCGTTACCGTGACACACGGCCTGAAGAAGTCATCATGGCGTTCGACAAAGGACAATTACTGCGACTTTTCAATTCTCTCGAACTGGAAAGAGACTTTGGAAAGACGGATATTGAAAGCCGCCCCCGGGCCGGATCCGCGACCTGCATTTGTCGAAAATCCAAAGGTTGAAAACCAGCCGACCGGCCTTCTGCGTTACGACCCGGAGGTTGCCCGAAGCCTTTCTCCGGTCATATTTCATCGGCTGTTTCAGACACTCAATCCCGTGTTTGAGGCGGGCTTCATGGCAGACTGCGAACTGACCTGGCTTCATGGTGCCACCTGCCACAACGGTGAGCCAATGCCGTTTGCCTGGATCGATGCCAACGGCTTCTATTTCGGCCCACAGACGCGTATCGATGAATCGGTAACGATTTATCACCCGAGTGCGCCGCAAAAAAGACGGCATTTTTCACAAACGACGTGGCGTCTGTCCCAAATTGCCGACCTCACACCGGTTACAGAGGAACTCAAAACGATTCAATCGGAACCGCTCCTCAAATGGTCCTCGCACAACATCGATCAAATCATTCTCGCCCCAAGAGCCTCAGCCCAAGTCTTCAAATACCTACTTGCCAGGATCGAAGCAAACGACGCAAGTGTGGAACTCCTGGCAAATCTTGAACTGTTTGAGGCGCCGGAGAGCCCCCTTTTCGAACGAAACGGTCTCATTCATGCCAAAGGCGGCGCGATAAAGTCTGGAGCCGTGTATGAAGGCGGTTCGCGCCGCACCATTCCCAACAAATTCTTCCGTTCGGACGGCACCGAAAGCCCGCGCATTTACTGCCCGCTTTTCCGTCCGGCCGGACTGCTCCGGGAAGAAACTCCGACAGAATTTTCAGGTTCGAACCTGTCGAAAGGTCATCAGGAACGTCTCCTCGTCATTGAGAACATCGAGCTTGTGCCGGTTTATGGAGAAGCACCACGGGTATTTTTTCCGTCGGGAGGCATTTTGTATCGCGACGGACGTTGTCTTGGACACGTTGCCCCCCCGGGCGACTCGATCTCATTTGAGTCATTTATTCGCCAAATCACGCCGACAGGCGCCCCGATACGCATCGGCGGCATTGCCGCATGCGCCCTGGAATTCAAGCCATGAAACGACGAACATTTCTCAAGGGCATGGGCGCACTCGCTCTCGTACTTCCCGCAGCGACAGCCTTTGCCCAAAACCCGACCAAAGATGCCATCGACAAGCTTCGAGCCAAAGTGACGGCGACACTCGATCACACGCTTGACCTGGAAACTGCCGATCCTGAACAAACAGAGTGGATCGACGGTCTGTCCGACGGCACAAACTGCACTTTTGACACCCACTGACGGTTCAATTCACATTTACTGGTTCAACAATGTCCATACGCGAACTCATCACACTCGGTACAGCAGCTCAGGTTCCCACGCGAGAGCGCAATCACAACGGTTATTTTCTTCGCTGGGATGCCGATGGCTTTCTCTTTGATCCGGGCGAAGGCACACAGCGTCAAATGACGTATGCCGATATTTCAGCCTCGCAAATCACGCATATCGCAATCACACACTTTCACGGCGATCACTGCCTCGGGCTTCCAGGCGTCATTCAGCGTCTGAGCCTTGATAAAGCAGCGCGCCCCGTCCACGTCTGGTATCCCGCAAGTGGTCAATGCTTTTTTGATGCCATGACCCATGCTTCACTGTTCCAAAAAAACGTCGAGCTGATCGCGCATCCGATTTCGGAAGCGGGCGTTCTCTACGAAAATAACGAATTTATCCTGTCAGCAGCGCCACTCGATCATCGCGTCGAATGCTATGGCTATCGCATTGAAGAAAAGGCTGCACGATCGATCTGCATGGACAAGCTCAAACAATACGGCATCACGGGACCTCGTGTCGGCGAACTCAAAAAGGCCGGCATTCTTGAGCTGGAAGACGGCACAGTCATCCATCTGGAAGACGTGAGCAGTGCGCGTCCCGGACAAAGTTTTGCGCATATTCTCGACACACGCCCCTGTGAAAATGCCATAAAACTGGCGCAGAATGTCGATCTTCTGATAACGGAAGCGACCTATCTGGACAGCGAGGAAAAGCAGGCGCACGAATACATGCACATGACGGCACGGCAAGCGGGGTATCTGGCCAGGAATGCGGAAGCCCAAAAGCTCATTCTGACGCACTTTTCCCAGCGTTATTCGGGGACATCCGATCATCTCAATCAAGCCCGGGAAGTGTTTCCCAACACGAATACAGCCCGTGACCTCGAGCATTTCAAACTGCCCAAACGCGTCCGTCAATGCTGATTTTTTGGGGGCATGGCTATCGGCTTCGCCAATACGCCATGCGGGAGCGCCGGGTCTATCGGCCAGGCCGATACGCCCCGGCCATTACGTTTTGCATTTGAATGACCTGCGATGAATGGGTGTGGGCCCCAATTCTGCGAGCGCAGCGCGATGAGCGGCCGTCGGATATCCGACGTTTTTTGCAAAACCATATCCCGGATATTCGGCATCATAAGCGACCATCAATGCATCTCGATGAACTTTTGCCAGAATAGAGGCCGCCGCAATAGACCACGATCGACCATCCCCTTTGATATAGGCCGTCTGAACAAATCCCAGATTTGGAATAAGCTTGTTGCCGTCAACAATCACATGAACATTGTCATAGGAAGCATCCGGAAGCCGAGAAACGACGGCCTGAACCGCGAGCTTCATTCCGTACAGACAGGCCTGAAGAATATTGAGCTCGTCAATTTGAGCGGGTGACATATCGATCACTTCACAGGCCGCCGCCGAACGATGGATATCGTCGACCAGAGCCTCTCTCTTTTTCGCCGTCAGTTTTTTTGAATCATCGAGCATGGAAAAGAGTTCAAACGAAGCATCGAGATGAACGGGAAAAGCCACGCAAGCGACAGTTGCCGGGCCGGCCAAAGGTCCTCTTCCGACTTCATCACATCCCAAGATGTAGCCGTTCCATCCGCCGGCACGCATCATGACTTCTATACTTTCATTTGCATTCATGATTTAGCCGGCTGATTGTCTTTAATATGTTCCAAAATTGTGTGCAAAACCGTTTCAAACTGAGGAATACACACGATGGGCGAAAACAGAATCAGACGCACCTTTTCGCCGTCAAAATTCATCTTCAAGTCCGCGCCTTTTCCCGGTTCAGCCAAACCGGTGTTGTGAACATCGACGACATTCCACGGAATGCAGACGGCATTTTCATGGCGATCGCCAACAAACAAAAACTCATCGTCGTATGCCACAAATGCGGATTTGGCAAAACTTCTCCAGAACTGGGCAATAAAGAAAACGACGATTGCCCCAATCCCGACGATAATGGGCATGATCATCCAGGCCGGTGGATCAAAATGCGTAAAAGGATAGACCGAAACACCAACGACAAGTAAAAACAAGGCACAAAACTCGAGAGATTTCACACCGGCCATGTTCATCGAATACTGGAAGGTATGAACGTTATCTCTGGCAAGTATTTCCTTGAGAGACATTTTTTTTAGCATATCAACTCCCTGACACGAAAACGCAGGATGGCGCATACTTCATGCGAGTCAAACGAGCAATAAAAAACGCCCCCAAAAGCGTTACAGCTCAACAGGGGCACTGCCCCTGACCCCGCCGGGGCTCTGCCCCGAACCCCGCTTAAGGGCTGGGCCCTTAAGAAACCTCAATATTTTTAGGTGGTATAATTTTTTGGGGCTGCCTAACCATTTTTCCCCGCTGGAGCCCCCCAGCTCTCTTCAATTTCTGCCTTATATTTGCGAAATACTCTGCTCATATTTCAGAAGATTTGTGAACTACCCTGGCTGAGCCGTAACATTGGGGGCGAATTTCATCCATTAATAAAAGAACTCATCGTCTTCATCGTCAATTACAACATCTTCAGGAGCGACCAATGTGATTTCGATATTTTTCTTATTTTCATGACCTAAGATTTGGTAACAACCGATGGCAATGGCATCATCAGCATCCTCATTTTTGAGGCCAAAAGCCATGATGGCAGACATCTCCCCCATCACGATTTCGTCAAGACAGCCCTCCATTTCGCAGTCAGCAGCAGTGAATGTGTGAAGAACAGGTGCCGCTCCATCAGCAGAAGACGATGCGACAGGCATCATGATCTCGAGTTCGTAGTCTTCGAGCATATCCTCGCAAGCTTCCCCAATCGCCAGACCAACATATTTAATTTTGTCATAATTTTCTGTGGCCTTGACAGTCACGCCAGCCAGAGAAATTTCACGCGTCACATTGACGTTTAAAACTGCGGGTTCATCGTCCCCTGAAGTTGCCTGAATTTGAGTCGAACACTCAAATCCATGTGCCGTTACTTTTCCCTTGATTTCGCCCTTGCTGTCGGTTGTCGTTCCAAAGACTTCGAGATCGATGCAATTGTCATCGCCGGAATCGAGTTCCCAGATATCAACAGAATATCCAGCGAGAGGCGTATTGGTTTCCGTATCGAAATAACGAAGGACAAAGTTTTCGGAATCATACGTATAAATCTTGAGTTCAGAAGGCGAAAAACTGAGCCCCGGTTCCATTTCTGGCTGATCGTCGAAGTCATCCTCACCGGAGACATAAACAACGAGATTATCGGAAGAGCCATTTTCCCCGGAAACCGTCACCGTGGTCTGGCAGTTTTTGCTGACCTCAAGGGCTTGAATACTCACTGTGGCTTCGCCGTAGATATTCGTGACACTGTTTATGGAAGCTGTTGCGCAAGCCGTATTGGAACTCGTTACCGAAAGTGTTTTTCCGACCAGAGGCGATTTCGAACTGTCTTTATAAGTCGCCATAACCTCATCTTCATCACCGGACAAAAGGTTCAATTTATGACTGTCCAAACGAAGAACAGGAGCATCGGAGGAAAGAACGGTTACTGCAACTTTTTTTGAAACGCCATCGACAGAAACGGCGATATTTGCGGAGCATGATGAGCCGACTGCCGAAACAGGAATGGCAGCACTCCCCGTATCATCCGTCATAATGCTGGAAGACACGGAAACGCAGGCGGTATTATCACTCGCGATCGAAAGTGTTTTATTTTTTCCATAGGAAACGTTGATCGAACCAGTTTCACCTTGATTAAGGCTCATAGCTTCAGGTGCCACGGTTAATGTACCGGTTTGAGTTTGTCCGGGATTATCACTGCCACTGTCAGACACCTTTAAATCGATAGTTTTTGACTTATCGCCAGCCGTCACCGTAATGACAGCAGTGCAATTGCTGCCGACGGCCGAAAATTCGACATCGACGGTGCCTTCGTCATTGGTGTTTGCCGAAGATGTCACTGAAATACATTCGGGATCACTGCTCACAAACCGAACCGCAGAGTTTTTTGTATAAGCAGCTTTGATGGTGCCTTTTTCACCGGAAGAAACGTTAGTTTTATCGGCAAGGACGATGAGTTCGGATGAAGGATTCTGGCTTGATGAGGCCATTACAGTCACGACAATTTTTTTGTCACCGGAGCCATCGGCCGGGCGAACTGTAATCTCTGCGGTGCAATCCTCGGATACATCGAGAGCCTTAACCGAAATCACAGCCTCACCCCGTGAATCGGTAGTCACAGAATCATCAACAGAAACGCATTCCTCATTGCTATTTGTCAAATCGAGCTGGCTGTTTGGAATCGCGACATGTTCTTGGTTGGCGTAGGAAACATTCACAGTATCGGTTTCAGAAGCATTGAGTTTGAGTTTATTGTTATCGAGATCGAGTGTGCTGTCGCCATTGGCAGTCGGTTTTTCTATTTTTTGGGGTTCATCGGACGCATCATCAGAGCAGGAGATGAGGCCACCGGCCATAAAAAAGCAGGAAAGTCCAAGAACAGTCAAAGTTCGTTTTTTCATATAAAAGTCCTTTAGGAAGGTCTGATTAATTATTTTTTCTGGGGCTTTGCCCCCTGTCCTTAGTTCGCAATATGAAATGAACATCGTTTCCCGAGCCAGCCTCACCCCTTTGTCACTGCGTGACCTTCCCCCTCTCCATTATGGCGAGGTGGAATTTAAGGTAACATTTCATTTGCTCCCTGGGCTCTGCGATGCCAGACGTCCACCGGACGTCTGCCATCTCAGCCCTCCCGGCTATCGGCAATTACTGCCTTAAAATTCGTTTTGTTCAAAGCTTCCTTTAGTTTGAAGGTCATGATGATTTGACCGAAACATTGCAAAGAGAAAAAAGCAAACACAATGAATGATAAGAAACGGGCCATCATGTAAAAGCAGAGCCGCAACCCGAAACAGACTCTGTGACGGGAGTGCATGATAACAAAAAGCGAATTAATTTTCATCCGGCCGTTAAATAGTTTTATTGATGAAAGAGAAAAATCGGCCGGCAAAGAAGTTTCCGCGTCGTATTGAGCGACAAGCGAAATAGACGCGGTCCCCGACCGTAATGAGCGAATGCGAGTAGGTCGGGAGATAAGGGCCAAATAACCATATCAAACTGATTTCATGTCCAGTGTTCAAAACGATGGAGACGGATACGCCTCTTCTTTGACAGCTGAATATAAAATCTGTTCTCACCCAATTTTCCATCTTTTTTCAAATATAAGTGATTATAAACCCGATTTCACAGGGACGGCAAACGCCGGCACCTCTTTGACAGCTGAATATCAATAATTCAGTATAATTGGTTAGGATTCAGTTAATTAGGATCTAGTTTTCTTTTACATGACTAAATCCCAAATCCTAAATTCTAACAACTAAATCCAGTGATTCCGGCCGAATTAGGCCGATCATATAAAAAAGGGAATGCTGGTCGTTTTAGACGTCGTTGGAAGATACGACGCGCGAACGACACCATGCCTTATCCGGCAGGGCTCTGACGCATTCGTGCCAGAGAAAGACTCAAAGAGGTGAAACGCCTGAAATTCCGACAAGGATTTCTATGTCATGTAATGAACTGGTTCAAGAGATTGGACTTGATTGTGTTCTCTGGACAAATCGATGTTCAAATATGACTAAAAGCGTTTATTCCTGAGATTCGTCAGGAATTTGAGCAGCGATTCCGGGGTGTGACTCCACCATCGATAAAAGCTTTCGAAGAAGCCAAAACTTCGCCAATGATCCAGATTACGGATCCATGCCATCACGGATGGCCGTCATTGAATCGATATTTAACGCCAGCTTCGGCTCGCAATAAATATTGCTTCGATGATTCGCAAACATTCTGGCGGGTAATCGTTAGAATCAATGCGAATGCTCATTCTGTCTGTCTGCTCACACAAATTCGTTCAATGCAATACGCCGGAAAAAGAATATCCAAGGATATCCCGGCTCCGGATGCGCCTTTTTCGCATGCGTGATGAGCCACAGACAGAAGGGCATGTATTTTTTATTAAGTAAAGTCTGACCAATTGTTTTTTTTCCGGGGCTCTGCCTCGCCCCCCGCCTAAGGAACCTCTGAATAAAGATATTTACTTGCTTTTTCTGGGGCTTTGCCTCTATCCTCAGTTCGCAATATGAAATCCGCTTCACCTCTTACGCCTGGCGGCACTCCGGTTCACGCATTTTCATTTGCTCACAGGGCTCTCAACATTTACTGCCTTAAAATATCGTTTTGTTCAAACCTTACCTAACACCGACGACTCAGCAACATATTTAAAGGAGAAAAATTATGAGCATTATCAATTCCATGAAAGAAGCACTCAGCAACCCCAATCATCAGAATTGCACTGAACTGATTTGCAATCTGATTTCCGGAGAGAAAAGTCTGGTTGTGCCCCAGAATAAAAAAGCCCAAATCATTGAAAAAGGCACTCACACCAAAACACTGATACCAGGAAAGCATCAGATTCCAGCGCATGCTGAAGTCAAATTTGTGACCACAGTTGAGGTCCCCCAAAACCAGATGGGACTGGTCTATTTAAACGGGAAACTGTCAGCTGTTTACCCGTGTGGCTATTATGATATTGATGAAGCCGCCAGCTTTACAACCGTCAATGGACAAGCCCTTATTTCATCAGCACTTTTGGAGCAGATAAAAAATCTGTCAGGAGATGCACAGAATCTGGTGACTGTTTTTTCAATCAAAGCAAACCAGGCTGCAGTTCTGCAAAATCAGAATATGAGCCTCTATGATAATTACACCACACCAGGCACGTATGCCCACTGGAAACAGTTTGTTAACATTCAAATCCTCAATTTAGATGCCCCCCCAAGTCAGTTGCCCAGGGAACTTCTTAATAAACTGCAAGATTTATTGAAAACATCGTGTTTATCGGCCAATGAGATTGCCGTCCACAAGGTGGATGACAAGTTTGAGGATGTTCTGGCCCCAGAGAGCTATTCCATTTTTTGGAATATTCATCACAGCCACACCTTTGATGTCATTAAACTTGATGGTCACATGTTTGATGAAACCAAAGAAGAACATTTTAAAGCATTGGAGCAATATCTTGAACATTACACAATTGATGAGAATCACTTTGGGGTATTGAAAAAAGGCAATGAGATCCAAACCATATTAACCAGACCAGGCATCTATACCTATTGGAAATCAGTCAACACCCCGCATACTTTCACAATTATTGAAATCAATGACGGCTTTGTTTCTAATGAAACAAGCCAATTATTAGGCACACAACATGCCAGTGTAAATAATAATGCCAAGGAGTATCTATATCATCGTCTCCATGGTTCAGGCATCCTGCTCGTAAACAATGAGTTCAGGAAATATTATGCCAATGGAGAAGAATGTTTATTTTGGGATGAAAGAATACATCAAATAAATGATACAAAAAAGTTTGTCGCAGCTCCAGCTATTGATCAAATCTTAATTATGGAACTCAAAGACCAAAATATGCTGACCAAAGACAATGCCTGTCTTAAAATCAACGCCATCTGTCACTATTCCATTCATGATTATCAGGATTTCTGTCGTTGCAATGACATTTATGACCGTGATCTTGATGTTCTTAATCATCCATTAGGCAAAAAAGATGCTTATGAATCAGTAAAGAGCCTCTATCTGCAATTCCAGATTGTTCTAAGGAATTATGTTTCAGAACACACACTTGATGAGGTCCTGGCCTCTCGTCAGAACATCGTCAGTACAATATTTGAACAGCTCAAAGGGATGGAAAGTGAATTTGGGGTCATCATTCAAAGGATCAGCATCAAAGACTTTATGTTCAACAGTGCCTATCAAGAGATGCAGAATCAGGTGCTTCTAGCAGAGAAAAAGGCACAAATCAAAGCCATTGAAAGGAGGGAGGAAGTCAACAACAACAGAACCCTTCTCAACACAGCCAAATTGATGCAGGAAAACAAGATGATGTATGATTTGAGAAAGCTGGAAACCTTTGAAAAGGTCTGTTCAGGAAGCAGAGAAATCAAACTGGCCATGCAGCAATTTATGGAAAACAAAAACTAAGGAATAAAGGTCAGGCATCCACCAAACAGCCTATCGGCGGCGTATCCACAGGATAGCCGCCGAGCGTCCGCCGTATTGCAACGCAATAGGCGGCGCAATTATATATTAATAAAATTCTTTCCATCCCTGAACGCGTCTTATCATGCCTTTGATATCCAAAACGCCGTAGGCAAAGCCTTTTCGAACGAGTTCCGGAGGCACATATTCGTCGTATTTTTCAAAGACCGGGACTTCATTGGGATAGACGAGTTCGAGGGGATCAAATGATATCTCAGCTTCTTCATTGATGATTTTAAAGAAATCCTGTGCACTGACATTCATCGTGAACTGCATGAAATACGGGCGTGTAGGGCTCAAACCTTTTAGACCAAGTCGTTCGGCACAGCGAACCTTTAGAAATCGCTCCAGTGCAATAAAAGAATATGTACCCAGCCATGGAAACAGTGCCCACATTTTTCCACCCAAATGGATGAGCGGATGTTTTCCCATCCCGGCTTTATTAAAGGTTTCACGAGCCACCTGCAAGCGAGCAACGGCATGTTTGAGCAGATAACGGTAGGATTTATTTTCAGCAAGGACGTCGTGCATGCGTTCCAGAATTCGCGTATGAATATCACCGGCCACATCACCGAAATACGCAGGAATATTGCCTTTAACGAGCGTGCAATAGATCTCGCGCCGCTGATGGTCGACCTCATCGACGACCCAGACACGGCCTGCAATCGCGATCTTGTCACCAACAGGAGGCGGCTTGACAATCGTCCCGAGTTCTTCCGATCCCGCACGAACCTTATATTCAATATTCTCCTGAAAAACCGCATAAAACTTATAATTACTTACAATGCGCTCTCCTTCCAGCCCGACGATAAGGCCGCCATTTTCCGTGCGATTAATGTGATCTATTTCGAGTAAATGTAGGAGCAGCATGCGAAAATCATCGGCCGTCACACGTCGAAACACGGACAGTTTCAATACCCGTGAAGCCAGCTCACCTGGCGTCATTTCGCCGCACGAGGCCAGCGTACTCATCGTCTGATGATATAATAATGAATAAGGAATTTTATCGGTTCGAGGCGGTTCAACAAATCGTTCTTCTATATATAATTGAACGAGCGCGATGCCCTGAATCAGATACCAGGGAATCATTTCCGGAAGCAGAGCTCGCGGTTCCGGATGATCCTCGCGCATGACAAACCACATTTCGGCCGGATTTCCGCGCCGTCCCGTTCGTCCAAGGCGCTGCAAAAAGCCCGAAACCGTAAACGGCGCATCGAGATGGAATGCGCGTTCAAGGCGCCCGATATCGATTCCCATTTCAAGCGTCGCAGTCGCACAAATGCTCAGCAGGGAGTCATCGTCTTTCATTTCGGCCTCGGCGCTCTCGCGATAGGAGGCGGAAAGATTGCCGTGATGAATGAGAAATCGGTCCGGTTCGTGATTCGCCTCGCAGTACTGGCGCAGATTCTGGCAAACAGCCTCACATTCTTCCCGTGAATTGGTAAAAACGAGGCACTTTTTCCCTCGCGTATGTTCAAAAATGTAGCCAATCCCTGGGTCGGCAGCCTTCGGAGCCGAGTCAGTCGCAGGCTCCATTGACGGCACATCCTGCATTATTTCTCTGTTCTCGTCGGCCTGCGGCGCCGAATTGAAAAAATGCTCCATCGACAAACGCCAGACATCCTTTCCGCCGTCAAACTCAGGAATAATGGTGCCGCGCCCGCTTCCCGCATCGAGAAACTTCCCGGCTTCTTCAGGATTTCCAATCGTTGCCGACAAGCCAATCCGCCGTGGATTGCAATCAGCCACACGGCAAAGCCGCTCGATAAGACAAAACGTCTGACCGCCGCGATCAGCTCGCAGCAGCGAATGAATTTCATCAATGACGACAAACCGCAAATCGTGAAACAAACTCGGGATTTCCATGTGTTTCGTAATGAGAAGCGCCTCCAGAGACTCCGGCGTTATCTGAAGAATCCCGGCCGGTTTGCGAAGGATTTTTCTCTTCTGCGACTGCGGCGCATCCCCGTGCCAGCGCGTAACTGGAATGCCGGCATCCTGACAAAGCTCCGTCAAACGACCAAACTGGTCATTAATCAACGCCTTGAGCGGTGCAATATACAAAACGCCGACGGACCGCGAAGGTTCCTCATCCAGAAGACTCAAAATAGGAAAAAAAGCCGCTTCCGTCTTGCCCGATGCCGTTGATGCCGTCAGAAGCACGTTTTTATCGGTATTAAAAATCGCGTCACCGGCCGCATTCTGAACCGCGCGAAGCGTCTGCCAGCCGGATCGATAGATGTAATCCTGAATAAAAGGGGCGTATCGACTGAAAATGTCCATTTTTTTTCAATTTTTATTGAGGAAAGGTGCGGCATTGCTATCGGCCTGCAGCCGATACACAATGCCTGCGGGCCTATTGGCATACGGCCCGCACGACGGACTATTTTGTGCCTATATAGGCAGGAGTTTTGTTGCTGTAAAGCAAGGCCTGATTAATTTTCCGGGGCTCTGCCCCCCCCCCCGCCAAAGGACTGAGTCCTTTGGAATCCTCAATATTTTTAGGTGAAATAAACATTTGGAACTGCCAAACCATTATTCTACGCCAGGGTTCCACCGCCCTGCTCTCATCAATTTCTGCCTTAATATTGGGTTTTGTTCAGAGTTTCCTTCGCAGGCCTCCCATAAATTTTTTTTATTTATTGACACCTCATAATGAAGAGTCTATAAGTGTCGCACTCCGAACGGAAATGATCCGGTGGAGGACGCGGTGTGTTTATGGTAATTTTAACGGCTGATAGACACACCATAATAAAGTGTCAATTCTTTTTTACTGTATCACCCCATCAAACGTATTTATCGTATATTTGATGGTCTCATTTTTCCACTCAAAAGACACCTCATTATGGCGAGTCCGTACAAATTCAACCTATGACGAAGAAAAAAAAGACAACAAAGCAAAGAGCCGGACAAATAACGCAAGATAAAAGGGTTGCTCAAAACGCCTCTGGTGATAAACTCGCCCTGACCACGCAAGTGTGTCGGCTTCATTTTGACAATGAAGAGCTTATTTACCCCGAGAGACCAGAGATGAAACGCGATACTACAGACTATGTTGGGCAAGTTTTCGGACACCTGACGGTCGTATCCGAAGCCGAGACGATAAACAACAAACGATACGTCAACTGCAATTGTGACTGTGGAAGCTCAATTAAAGTCAGGCTGAGCAGCTTGAAAGACGGGCACACGAAGTCATGCAACTGTCTCTCGCGCGATAAAGCATCCCAAAGACTGAAAAAAGTTCATGCCACCGCATGTCAGGTTCCAACCAAGGCATATATCTATAATATTTATGCTTATTTAATGGCGCTATGGACTGAAGGTGAACTCAAAGGATGTATAGAAACATCGATTTCAATTCAAATTGATGCGGATAATGCTCAAATCAGTCTGGCGTTGGTTCATGTTCATGTTTTATCTGATAATACCGGCAATTCAGATTTTTCTATTCTGATTTGTGAAGACAAAACAGACGATTTCTACAATCCCGAGACATCTCTGTTTGTACAAAACGGCATTCATAACGACTTCAGCCGGCTGGATCAGTTTGAAGAATATCATGATTATGCTGACACTCCCACTTATCTTCGGGCAATTCTTCTCATTAAAAGCAGGGTGAATCCTGATTCTGAAAATATTTAGTATAATTGAGTACTAAAACATCGTTCGTATTACAGTTAATTGTATAAACAATAGAACTGTAATAATTTTGCGATAAGCCATTGTATCACATCAGCTGCATGAAAATATTTTTTCATGTGCTATTCTAAACTATCATTATAAGGATTTTTATGAAACATTTCTCTGCTTTCATTGTGGCGACGTATGTCCTTTGTGTACCTATATTATCTTTTGCGCAAGCATCACCTGTACCTTCTGAAAATATAAAAACATCATCAGATGATTCTCAGCTCACGCCGGAAGAAATGGCTGAACTGACATCAGCAATTCAAGATGATTCGAATGCAAACGATGACGCTTCAACGAAGCTCAATCCCATTGCATCCTTTGTTCAGTCGATGAATCCCGATATGGCATTCATAGCGGACTTTGCCCTGGCCTGGTTTTCTGACAAAGACAAGAATTATCAGCAGGGAGCACATGATCCTGCCAAAACCGGCTTTAATCTGCAGCAGCTCGAAATGAGCATTTCTGCGAGCGTGGATCACCTCTTTCGATTTGATTCCAATCTCGTGTTTTCACTTGGCGGCGTCGAAATCGAGGAAGCTTATGCCACGACGACGGCACTGCCTTATGGTCTTCAAGTTCGCGCTGGTCAGTTTCTTAGTCGCGTTGGACGCATCAATTCTACCCATCCGCACACCTGGGATTTCGTCGATCAGGTTTTTATGATTTCAAAATTCTATGGTCCAGAGGGCAATCGCGGCCTCGGAATTGAGCTCTCGTGGCTGCCCCGTCTGCCCTGGTACGCAGAAATCGCGGCGGCAGCACAAATGCCCGGTTCAAGTGCGTCCAATCGCAGTTTTATGAACAGCACAAGCAATATCGATGGCGTGCAGGATTTTTTATACACATTTACGCTGAAACAATATTTTGCATTTACGGACGAAACCGGCCTGCTTTGGGGGCTAAGTGCACAAACGGCGCCCAACGATACCGGTCGAAACAATCGTACGGAAATATATGGAACCGATATCACAATAAAATGGACGCCGAGCGAATATCCAGAGATGGCCCTCACATTCCAGACCGAAGCCATGTTTCGCGTGCGTCAGGTTCCCGGCGATTTACTGTTCGATGCTGCGGGATATTCCCAGCTCGTCTGGCAAATCAATCGTGAATGGGCAACCGGACTTCGCGGAGAATACGGTTCCGGCCTCGAAAAAGACTCGCTCGATCCCGATTGGACAACGCATCGCGGACGACTTACGCTTCAAGGAACCTGGTCTCCGACCCATTTTACGCGCCTTCGCGCGCAGGGATCCGTCGATTTCGTCACTTGGCAGTCGCCCATTTACGCCATGATGCTGGCGCTTGAAGTCAATGTCGGAACGCATCCGGCTCACAGTTTCTGATTTTTTCTTTTTGGTGGGGGGAAGTCTCCCCCCACGCGGCTATTTGGGATGCCCAAATACGCCGCTCCCCCTTCCAACTCTCACACAAAAAGGCATTTCTCATGATTAAAAAATGCATTCCAGCACTCGCTTTTCTCCTCATTTCCCTATCTCATTCCGGCTGCTATGAAAATGGCAACGCATACGGTTTGGCAAAAATCGATTTCGACATCACATTTGCATCCGAAACACTCAAAGACGGCCTGCACATCACAGAAAGCGGCAATCAAATTCAGCTGACTTCGCTAAAATTTGAAATCGAATCCGTTGAAATCGCAACGGTAACGACATCTGCAGGTCAGACGGATGTCCAGTTTGATCCGGATAATCCTCCCGCCCCCTATACAAACTGCCATAACGGGCATTGTCACTCCACTGAATCGAGCAATATTTATACATTCGATGAAATCATCGCAGAATTGAGCGGCGGTTCAACGATATCTTCAACTAAAACCATCGATGTTGAAAAAGAAATTGTTATTAACAGTTTTAATACATCAACGGAACTCACCGATATCGAAATTCCTCTCGATTTAGGCGATTATCAAAAGCTAATTGTCAATTTTGGCCATGTCGAACTCGAAGCAAAAAATATCACAACCGGTGAAATCATAAAACTCTCAAATAAGCACGAACACGAACACGAACACGAACACGAACATATTCACGGCTTTGCAGTTTCTCATCCCATTGAACTTACGATAACCAGTGACTCTGAATATGAACATGATTTCGATTTCGACATCAAAATAAATGCTCACTTTATCGATGAGTTTTCAGAGGATACAGATTTTTCCGAACTCGTCAAAGCCCATATCGAACTTGAACCCGAAGGCGAAGCACATGACCATGACTGATCTCGTTCAATGCCAGGAATTGACATTCGGTTATGGGCAGGCACTAAAGCCTGCGCTTGACTGGGTAGTTCAACCCAATCAATTTTGGGCCATCATTGGAGAAAATGGTTGTGGCAAAACGACGCTGTTAAAAACGCTTACGGGGCAAATCAAGCCGTTATCGGGGACTGTATCCATATCCAACCGCAGTGCTTATGTTGCGCAAACAGGCGAACATGCAGCGACGATGCCGGCTCGCGTCTGCGACGTCGTCAGCATGGGGCTGGAAGAAGGTTTTTCAGGACTCATTCCATTTTATCGTATTCGACACCAAAACGAGCTTCAAACAGCAATGCAAGCCTTTGAACTTGATGAAATGAGCACACGGCAGTTCAGTGAACTTTCCCAGGGCGAAAAGCAGCGAGTTCAGCTGGCCCAGGCTATCGTCTCAAGAGCAACTTTATTATTGCTGGATGAGGCGACCTCAGCAATGGATCCGGTTCATGCGCGAGAATCATTCCGACAACTGACGCAGCAAATGTTCAATCGAAACATGAGTGTTATCGCGATTTCGCATTCCATGACATATCATCGCGAAGCGATCACTCATATTTTAGCTTTCGTTGAAGACGGCTATCTCATGGGAACACGAGATGAAGTTTTGTCAAAAATAGGTTCAGTATAATGGAAAGAATACAATTATTCATCGAAAGCTGGGATTTGCTGGGCGAAGCAGCCCTGAGCGGGGCACTGAGCGGGGCACTGCTTGGAGCCCTTGGAGTATATATATTGCTCGGGAAAATAGTTTTTCTCAGTGCAGCACTCTCACAGATTTCATGTATGAGTGTTGCGCTATCATTTTGGCTTTGTGCATTGCTAGGAATTGAAATGCATGAAGCCCCGATGGTATTCAATCCAGCGATATTCAGCATATTGGTGACGATGATGGTTTTAGCGCTTTGTCAGCGCGGATTAAAACACACAAAATCACCCGACTCAATGCTTGCAGCATTGTATATTGCGGGGAGTTCAGGGACCATTCTCATTGGGACTCAGATTCTTCATGAAATCCCGGATATCCAGCAGCTGTTAACGGGCAACGCAGTTCTCGTGGAACACAATGATTTCATATTATTGTGCATCACGACACTGATCACATTGTTTCTGTTTATTTATGCACACAGAGGATTTGAATCGGCAACATTTTGGCCAGAAAGATCCCGTGTTGCGCACGTACCTGTGACTCTGTACAACCTCGTCAAATATGTCGCCATTACAATCGTCATTGCCCTGACGACTCGCATGATGGGAGCCCTTCCGGTCTTTGCGCTGTCATGTCTTCCGGCACTGGCTGTACGACGAGCCCCAAATCTACGCATCATGTTTTGGCTGGCCCTTCTTCTTGGCAGTGCGATAGGATTTTCGGGATATATCATTGCATTTATTCAGGATTTGCCTGTTGGTCCGACGCAGGCAGCTCTGGCACTTTTTTGCGTTGTTCTTTCATCCTGTTTTGGCCTCGTCCAACGAATATTTAAAATATTTTCCCATTTCACCATCCACACAATTCATAAGGAGTTCTTTCAATGAAATTGCGATTTTTATTTTTCATCATTCTACTTTTCATTCCCACAAATGCGTTTGCAGAGATTCACATTGTGGCAACATTACCGACTCTTGCCTCCGTGGCGCGTGAAATTGCCATGCCCAATGCCGATATTGTCCAATTGGCATCGAATCGCGAAGATCCGCATTTTATTACACCGCGACCGGATTATATCTTAAAATTAAGTAAAGCAGATTTACTGATATACAACGGTATGGAACTCGAAATCGGGTGGCTGCCGTCTCTACAAAAAAATGCAAGAAATCCCAAAATTATGGATGGCGAAACCGCCGCCCTGGATGCATCCAAATATATACATCCGCTTGATGTTCCAACAGGAAAAGTCGATCGTTCCATGGGCGACATTCATGCGCAGGGAAATCCGCATTATCTCTACAGCCTGCCCAATGTCATGCTCGTTGCCGATGCAATTTCAGCTCGTCTTTGTACCATTGACAGTGAAAATTGCGAAAACTATAAAATGCGGCTCAATCAATTTAATCAAAAAGCAAAAGCAATCGATACAGCCTGGAAAAACAAACTTGAAACACTTCCAGATTCTGAAAAACGCATAGTCACTTATCACGATTCGATGGTTTATTTAAATCACTGGCTTGGATTAAATCAGATTTCCACGATCGAATCAAAACCGGGTGTTGCACCCAGTCCATCTTACGTCGCGAAATTGACTGTCCAGCTAAAATCGACACCGGTCCATGCGATTATTCAGGAAAACTATCAGCCAACGGCCACAAGTGAAAAAATTGCTAAAATTGCCAAAACGAAAGTCATTGCGATCAAACCAGGACCATCTCATAAGCAGACCTATTTTGAATATGTCGAAGAAATGCTGCATCAATTATTTGATTGATGATTATGTTACATTTTAAACAGAGCACCGCTGTGCGGCTGTAATGTACAAAAAAGTTGCGGCGGCGTATTGGTCTGCAGAGCTGTTGCCCAACAGCTCGCAGCCGATAGCCGCCGCGCGCCGCCGTATGCAAATAGGCGGCGTCCTACACCGTAAACTCTGCAAAATCGTCTTCTGCCTTATCAGAAACAGCTTCAGATTTTGCGTATGAAAATTCATCAGAATTGAGCAGTTCGGAAATATTCATATCCGGATGCTGATATAATAGATCCAGAAGTTCGATAAAATCGCGGATTACCTCGCGAGGCGTAATGTTTAGATCCGCGCCAATTCGATCGTATTCAATGCGAATAAATCCGGCCAAATCCTCAGTCGAAATCCTGCTTTCATAGTCATAGAGTCCTGCATGAATCGATGTCAATTTTTCACACAAAACGAGCATTTCTTCAGCAGTCAGTGGATCGAGACGAATAACCGGCGCCAGCAAATCCCGAGCTCCCGGCTTCGAAAACTTGCCTTCAGCCAGCCTCGATCTCAACGCCTCATAACTATAGACACCGCGGCGTTTGTCTTCAACAGCCTGCGGCGTTGCCCCCATAATGATGCCCAAATATTTCGCCTTGCCCTGAAGTGTATCATTATACATCGTCAGCATTTTTTCATAATTATTCTGACGCGAGATCGAATTTGTAATTTTATATATATTCACAAGTTCGTCGATCATAAGCATCATGCCGGAATACCCGGCCAAACGAAAAAACACCGCAAATAATTTTAGATAATCATACCAGTCGTCATCTGATATTATTATATTGACCCCCAAATCTACACGTGCATCTCGTTTCGTGCTGTATTCGCCGCGAAACCATCGCACAACCTTTGCTTTAACCTCATCATCCCCCAGACAATACGCATGATAATAGGTCGAAAGCAGCTTTGCAAATTCAAACCCGTGAACGAGCTCACTAATCGACGAAGTAACTGTATAAATTTTCTGATCAACAAGTGACATCAGGGACGGATCTCCGGGTGCCATGCCGGTTTCTGAAGCAGTTTCGCATTGAACACCGTTAATCCAGCGATCGAGAATCAGCGTGAGTGCGCCGCCTTCGGGCTTCGTCTTTGTCGACATATTCCCGACCAGTTCGCGATAAGTCGCCAGTCCCTGCCCTTTCGTTCCCTGAAGTTTCCTCTCAGGCGACAAATCCGCATCAGCAACGATAAACCCCTTGTCCATGACATAGTTGCGAATCGTCTGCAAAAGAAAGCTCTTCCCTGCTCCATATCGGCCTACGACAAACCGAAACGACGCGCCACCTTCCGAGATGATATCCACATCATGCAATAGCGCCTGAATTTCGTTCTTTCTTCCCACCGTCACATACGGAAGACCTATTCTCGGAACGACTCCCCCCTTGAGTGAATTGATTATCGTTTGCGCAATGCGCCTCGGTACTTTTCTCTCTCTCTCGTTCATTCTGCGCTCTCTCCCAGTATTTTTTCAATATCTTCCCTGTAATCCTCCACCAAAAACAACGTATCCTCTTCACACAATACCACGCTGTCTCCAATTTCGTCATACATCGCTTCATTGATAGAATCGGCTATAATTTCAGGCATGCCACGATGCTCTAAAATCATTTCTTTCACCGATTTTCCTTGTAACAATGCTTTTAATATCTGAACCTGGAACATGTCCAACAAATTTTTCGATATCGACATCTTATTTTCAGGCTCAACAATTGCCGATTGATAAATCAATTCGTTTTCCTTACCGTCCCTATTCTCAAACTTCATTTCCAATTGACCGTTCTTTTCCTCACTTTCTGCGACACAAACTTCTTCCTTCAACTCAACATGTTCTCGATTTTCTTTCACATTTGCTGATATTTCCACATATTTCGAAGCATTTTGTTCCTGCACTGCGGCTTCTGCATTCAGCTCCTCGTCCGTCAGAAGACGATCTCTCGTTTCCCCGGCATCCGCTCTAATCTTATCCAAATCAGAAAAGCAAATGGTCACTTTCGGGTGACGCGCATCTTCCATTTCAGCCTTATCTATTTCAATCGCTTCATCGATATAAACGCCTGCCCAGGCCTCTTCTTTTTTTTCTTTTAATCCACGACCACATTTGAGATAGATTCTCATTTTACGCTCGGTTTCATGTATAAATCCATTCAACTTTATCTTGTTGAAATTTAAATCATAATAACATGTTTCTTTCCATTGAACCCCATCATAAACATATTTCCGGCATTCATTAATGATACAAACGACAGGTTGTAGCTTATCTTTTTGATAATAGACAGCATTCCCCAATGGATGCCAGGGATATGAATACAATTCTCCGAAACACTCCTTAAAAATGTTTCTTTTCTGAGCGCTCGTCCGCTCAACCGCGATGCGCCATGCCTGTGCGAATAAATGCACACCCTGTTCAGAATTTTTCTGGAATGCAGGTGAAGTCTCAAGCGACTTGTTCCCCATTTCAATCAAAGCATCAAATACTTCCCTGTCACTGTATTGTTCAGGATTTTGAAGAATGATCAGTGCCCGATCACGTTTGATCAGGTCAGCCGAAATGTACGACATAATATCGTCTTTGGACAATTCATTCCCCGGATTGAGTATAGCGAGTTCAAGCATCCAACGACAGACGTTCTTATGCATCGTTTCATCCCCGAACCCAGGTTTAATATATTTTTCGACAAAATCATTTAATTTATCCAAACTTTCCCTGACAGATGAAGTCCCAATCAGGTTCAACAGTTCATATAAATATATATAGGCTACTGATATATTAATTCGAGAATACAGGCCGTTTCGAATATTCCTGCGCCAGCAAAAATAAGCAAGAAGCTGACGCTCAGTCAGATCGTTATATCTTGGGAAAAATAGTCTGACATCGCCAATATCGGGAGGATTCGACGCATCAGGCTCAAAATCTTCCATAAATTTTCCCTGTTCATAGAAGTTTTTGCTCTTCTGCTCAAAAGAACAATCCCCCGATTGATATATTCTGTACATGTTCTGAAATCTGATATGCACAGGATTCTGCGGTGCAGCAGGAATAGGAGTTTCGACATAAATCGGCGTTTTAACTTGGTTTTCATCTGAGTGATTGTGAAGCAATGCCCCAAATCTATTTAGCCTTGTTTCCAGACGGTCTTGATGAATGACTTGTCCGGCTTCGAACTTTTTGTCTGACGTTTGTGCCAAATTGTCGACATCTTGCAAACGATTTTGCCAGCCACCGCTTTGCGTCGTCCCCGGACGACTCTCTTTCCTATAATCGGGCTTCTTCATGGGAAGCTGTGTTTCGTGATATTGCGACGTCTTTGGCACAAAGTCCTTTCCCAATACGATCTGACATCCGCACACAGAATCAGGCCTCATCGCCATGTCCAAAAGACGAAACACCACAACCGGATCCGTTTCAGTCCCAAACCTGACACCAACCCAGCTCTCCCCCTGCATTCTATAAGGCCTCCCCAAATATGGAGCCGACAAGTCACGCAAAACCTCTTGCCCGCATTTGATATCACAGCATTCGATTTGAGTCCCCGAAGCATCATCCCAGTGCCGCTCAAAAACCGCCGCCCTTTTACCCGTATGAGGGTTCATAAGCACGGAAATCCACGGCGAATTTTGCAGCTTCTTCGCACCGGTATGATATTTCTTTGCAATATATGTCTTCAGATCTGCAAGACGCATTCGACAACCTCATATTTCGTTATCAGTCGTGCCCCCGACGGGGAACAATTGTAAGGCAACCCAAAAGGCTTATACCATCGAAAATATTGAAGCATCCAAAGGACTCAGTCCTTTGGCGGGGGGCCAAGGATTTTCGCCATCCTGTGAATGGCGAAAACCACAGAGCCCTAGTGAGCAAATGAAATAAACGAGTTGGAGAGCCGACAGGCTAGGGAAACGAAGTTCATTTCATATTGCGAACTGAGGACTGGGGCACAGCCCCAGCGGGGTCAGGGGCAAAGCCCCGACTGAACAGTAACACAAATTCTTCACACTCTGGGGTCTTTTCTTGACAACCTAACATCCATTACATACACAGTAGAAACTCCGTTCATGCGGGGTTATTTTTTATCCCCCTCCCATGATTTTTCTGAATACAACCGTGTGCTAAGCATGACAGCATCTCATTGCCGCTTAAATCAAAGACTTCATCCTTATTGATTTAATCGTGATGTCAATTATTCAGAGATTCACTTAAACCCGTTTGTTAGGAAAATGCCATGAAGTCAAAATTCATTTTCAGTCTTCAATGCTGCCTGATCGCGGCCCTCGCCATTTCCTGCGGCGATGATGACAACTCTTCATCAAAAGACCCGATCCAGCCCCAAACTTGCGCCAACGAAAACGAAAAAGTGTGCGGCGAAGTCTGCACCGACGTTCAGTCCAACGACAAGCACTGCGGCAACTGCGACACCACCTGCGATGAAACCGAACACTGTGTAAGCGGTTCATGCAAAAAAATTGAAGAAGAGGATTCCTGCGACGAAAATGATGGCAAACTCAAATGCGGTGATAATTGCATTGATATTACCGCAAATGACGAACATTGCGGCGCCTGCGATAATAAGTGCGGCACAGATCAAAAATGCGTTGCCGGCACCTGCAAGGAAAATAAACAGGAACCGGAATGCAAGGCCGAAGACGGAAAAGCCATGTGCAGTGACACCTGCGTCGATATCACGAACAACGTCTACCACTGCGGCGACTGCGAAACCGCCTGCGGCGAAAACATGGTCTGCAAGAACAAAGTCTGTGAATGTCTTGAAGATTATACCCCCATCGGCGGCGATAAAGCCAATGGCTGTGAACTCCTGATGGGTGATGAATGCGAACCGGGCATGACACAGCCCTGCTGGAAATATGATTTTGAACCGCCGGAGGGAAGTGCCTGCAAAAAAGGCACACAGAGCTGTGATGCCGGCCTCTGGGGCATTTGTGTCGGTGAAATCGGTCCGAGCAAATACGACCCGGAAAGAGCCGATGAAGACCTCAACTGCGACGGAACGCCCGATAAAGACGAAGACCTCGATGGCGACGGCTGGACAAAGGGTCAGGGCGACTGCTGCGACGACCTCGACAGCTGCACAGCCACTACGGAAGGCGTCATTCAGGAACAAGACCTCGCCAGCATCAATCCGGGAGCCACTGAACTGCCCGATGACAAAGTCGACAACAACTGCAACAACGAAGTTGATGAGACTGTAAAACCCGCCTGTGAGCACACATTCGACGATAAATTCCCCACTGGCGTCGATGAGGATGCTGCACTGGCACTCGCCAGATCCATTGATATCTGCGATGAAAAAGTCACTTCCGAGAGCAACCTGCCCGGACTCATCAGTGCCTCTCTTCTCAAGGGCATGTCCGAACAGTCCATTCACGCCTACTCCGTTTTTGCCAATGCATCAGAAACGGAAGGAACCCCCTACAAACTGCGCCCAAGAAAAGGCAGCAGCTTCGCCGTTCTTTCAACCGGTAAAGCGATCGACGCCGCCCACTTCGCCGATAAAACCATCAACACTCAGGAACGCGAAATTGCGACTACGGGACCGGGCACAATTCCATCCCTCTTTTCACAGGGCAAGGCCGATTTCAAACTGCAGTCAAACAGCCTCTGCGGAACGGCTGACAAAGTTTACGACGTTGCCGCGCTGAGCACAAAACTCCGCGTTCCAAGCAATGCCAAGGGCTTTACCGTCAAATACCGCTTCTTCACTTCCGAATACAGCGAATACGTCTGCAAGGAATTCAACGATTTCTTTGTCATTCTCCTCGAATCGGAGCACCCGGATACGCCAGCCGATCACAACATCGCATTCGACGAAAACCACAACCCGATCAGCGTAAACAACGCATTTTTCACATCGTGCACGCCGCTGGACTGCACCAGCAACGCCTGTCCTGCATACATGCGCTGCGAAACAGCCGAAGGCAGCAAAAAAATCTGCAAACCGCTTCTCACAGGCAACAAAGTCTCGGAACCCTGCGCTGACGGCGATGAAGGACGACTCGCGGCTTCAACCTTTAACACCTTCAAAGAAGGACGCGGCGCCTCCTCGTGGCTGGCCACTTCCGCTTCCGTCGTCGGTGGCGAAGTCATCGATCTCCATTTCTACCTTTGGGATACCGGCGACTCCAAACGCGATTCACTCGTCATCATCGATGACTTCCAGTGGGAATACAAAGACGTTACGCTCGGAACCTTACCCGTTGAAGTCAACTGACGATTTAAAGCTCCATTCTGAGCAAAATCGGCCTTTTTATAGATTATATATGAGCGCTGCCTATGCCTCTCGGCATACGGCAGACGCGCGCCGGCTATCGGCAAAAGCCGATACGTCAGCGCCGCGCAGCTATTGGCCTGCGGCCAATACTCTGCGCGTTTTCTTTGATGAAATCCCTCCTA
>JAZRVP010000240.1:0-15121 GCA_045599245.1 Myxococcota bacterium | reverse complement strand
GTTGTAATTCTCCGTCACGCCCTCGTATCCGCGAACGACCTTGAGCGAATTCGGCGCGTCCTTGATGGCATTCGACATGTCCGAAACGATGTCGTCATAATCATCGATGGCCGTCTTGATGTACTTGAGAAGCGGAATTTCACGCGCATTGTATTTGAACGGAACAAACGGCACGCGGCCCCAGTCGGCGTCAATGCGCTGCCCGTTCTGCTCAAGCACGACATGGGCGTGCTGACTCTCAACCGTCAGATTGCCGCCGTCGAGCAGATACGCCGTCATCGTGTGTTCGTCGTACACTTCGACATGCGCCTTTGTGTCCTTCGGATCGTCCTTGTAAACGCGGATAATGCCGCGAAGCTCGATGTGGTCGCCATCCTTCCAAAGCGGGATGATTTCGCGCGACGGAATCGACTTGAACGCCAGTTCTCCGGCATCGTCGTAATAGACCTGAAGCCAGGCAATGGCGCTGATAATCGCCTCGGTCGCCAGCGCGCGAAGACGCCTCAGAAACGCCTTGTTAAAAATCTGATTCAGCCGCTCAGAATACTTTTCATCGTCGCAGTCGATGCTGAGCGGTTTTGCCAGAAGATAACTGACTTTCTGATCGACGAGCTTGCCAAAAAACGGATGTGCAATGCGTGAATTTGACAGCCGTTTCGGCTCAATTTCCTCGCCATTGTTGCCGATAAAGAAACGGCGCCGTTCCTTGATATCATTGTCGTTTTCGTAATAGCGCGCGGCAACGTCCATGAATGCCTTGCGCGGGTCTTTTTTGTCCTTGTTGATTACGTCCAGAATAAATTCCGGCGTAAATTTCTGTTCAGGCATGATTTGCGTCTCCAAATACCGCCAAATCCGCCCACCACAAGCGTTTTGACGAAGGTGAAAGAGACGCGATGCGCGTTTATGCCCTAATGTTTTGATATGTTGGGGGCCGAGCCCCCTGCGGCGCTATTTGCAGGCAAATACGCGCCTACCCCCGATGCGGGGACACCCCGCAACGCCCCACTCTTCACGCGGTTCTATGCTTTTCAACCATGCGTTTAAACTTCTCCCAGGCAAATTCCCCCGTTTCGCCCGTCACTTCGTTGACGTCATTGCCAACAAACGGCCTCGGGCACCACTTCCCTGTCACGTCGAAATGCCGAACGATGTGTTCCATTTGGATGTCGTATTTATCAGCGAGTTCAGCAACGAGTCTGGCGCCGTCCTCGATGACTTTGTCGGTGAAATACCAGTCGCGATCATTGACTGATTTACTGCGTGAATTGCGCTTGTGTTCGACGAGATCGACGCCGAGCGCAACCGGATTGCACGCCGCGCATTTATTGCTTTTTTCGTATGGACAGTGCCATGCGGCATGACGGTCTTCAACGACCTGATAAATACCGTCGTCGCCAACCAGATAATGCGTCGATGTCGTCCGCTTCCATGTCTGCATGGCATCAGCCGTCTTTTTGGCCCGTCCCTGCGAATATCGGTCGCCCGTGTAATGCACGATAATCCACGAAATCTTATTGTGTCCTCGATATCCCCATCGAGACCTGGTCTTTCCGTCTTCCGGATCGACAAATGTTCGCTCTTTGATGATGTGTTTAACGACGTTCATGGCTGATCTTCTCCATGGCAAACTGTATGGCGGTTTTAAGTTCCGAAAGCGTCGTCTGAAATTCCGTGAAAGCCCTCGCGTTGTCCTTGAGTGCCTCCGTTGTCTGAATGAGGAGTTTTGAAGACTCGGATGCATTCGTTTGAATGGTCGTTCTCAGCTCTTTTTCCAAATCAGAAACGCGTTTGTACAAATAAACAACGACAATGGCGAGTATTGCAACGATTGCATAAAGCCCATAAGTCGAAAGCGACTGGGCAACTGGTGTAATTGTTTCCATTTATTCCCCCTCTTTGATTGCTTCAACAAGCGCATCATGTTTTGCGACGCAGATGTCGAATGCTTCCATATATCTTGATAAAACACGCAACAGATCTGCGTTTGTCACGATTTCACCCACTTTCGGCCTGTCACATGGCTGCATCAATATCGCCGGCGGATTGAGTTTGATATTTGCCGGCGTTACTGGATGCACATCCGAACAGCCGCTTAATATCATCAGGCACAGGCTCACAAAGCCATTCGTTTGTTTCTTCATCTTCAAATTCCGTGAGCGTTTCCATTCTGATTTCATGATTTTCATGTGCATTCGACGCTCCATTTGTATATTCAGTGATGGCTTTATCAAGTCTTTTCGCGGCTTCAATAATGCGCCGTCGATCGCTTTCCATCTGTGCTTTTGTTTCAAAAAGCTCAGAAGAAAGCTCTTCGATTTGCTCTTCAGAACGCTCAATCTCTTCTTTGAGTGAAGTGTTTTGAGCGCGCTGGCACTGTGTCACAAACAAAAGAAAACAAATCACAAATGCCAGAATGATGATTGCAACTGCCGACGGTGATAAAGACATAACTAAAAAGTCCTGTAAATCATGGGCAAAATCGCCCTGTGATAAACAGGATTCACAACGTCGTCACAAATTTCAACAAACTATTAGAAATCTATTAGAAACTTAATAAGGTCTTAATAATAAATTATTAAGATTTCCAGTTTTCAAAAAATTGTTCATCTTTCGAATTGAAAACGACGCGTCGAACCCAGTCCATTAATGCAAATCTGGCGAGTGTTCCGGCGGATTCGAGAATATCAGAAATGCGAGAAGCACGTTCGCAGTCACCATAGACGCCTGATTTGCGGACAAATGCGCAAAGAAATTCGTCAGACCACAAGGCATCATCACAAGCCGCAAGTCTTCGGCCTCTGAAGATTTTTGCAATATATCGCGCGTCTTCGACCGTGAGTTCATTCTGCAAACGACGCAAACCATCGCGAAGCATGAACCAGTATGCACTTAAATCTCGCTGAATCTGCATGGAACGATTGAGACCTGTCTGGTTAGATCGTTCATCAAGCTGCATGATCTGAAATTCTGACATTGAAAGACTCACAGGCTTCTTTTTCTGCGAAAGCTCGCATTCTTCAGGCGTCAAATATTCGGATTCACTCGTTTTCTTTGTTGCTGTCGTTTCCATATTCGCTCCATGCTCAAATTTCAAACATGCCTTTTTCTTAATAAGAACACATGGTTAGTTTAACAAATTCTTATTAAGATTTGAACAGATATTGAATAAATTTATGTTTAATTATGAATATTTTACCACCCAAACCGAACGACACCGAGTCCTTCGGTCGCATATCGAAGCGCATCGATGAGATGGTTGAATTCATCGACGGGAACGGCTGTCAGCTGACCGCTCAATCGGTCTTTTGCCCACACATAATTACTGAACTCAACAATGGCATTGGCGCATTTCGGATGAATGACGATGTGATAATCCTGGAGACGCGCTATGCCGTCACGGATTGAATTGGGGCCCTTCTTTGCCGGTTTTATCCTCGGAAGCCCTCGCTTTTTCAGTTCGGCAATCGTTCCTGGCTGAGCAGAATCCGCAATGATTTCTGCATTCACAAAACCAATGGCTTTGATGGCATTGTACATGTCATCGATGAGCATGTGCGTTCTATAAATCTCTTCACAAACGAAGATTTCGCGCTTGTCGGTATTGACCATGATGTGAACGAAAGCCGTCGGGTCATTGCTGAAACCAAAGTCCATCCCGAACCTGTCGATGTACTGCCGTCGGTCATAATCGGCATATTCATGCTGCATCTTTTCGACATCGAATTCACGAACTTCCCAATTCTCGAAAATCTGGCCTTCACTGATCCCCCATTCACCATTGCCCTCGATGGCATAACGCCGAGGATTCTGGCGTTTCATCTCTTCAAAAAGGTTCAAATCGAACGAAGACAGCCACTCGTTGCACGTGTAATTACGCGTGATGGCCATGATGTTTGGATCGTCAGTCACATCGAAAAATCGCCGCTTAATCCAGTGCTTTTCACTCCATGGATTGAGCGTCAGCGTGTGCTGAATGAAGTATCCGTCCGGCATCTGGCCACGGAGTGACAAATCAACTTTGTTAAATGCCGATTCATCGGAAATTTGAAACGCCTCTTCCCACCAGCACCAGCAAATATGACCTTTTTCAACCGTGATGGATGTGATGGACTCCGGATCATCGAGACCGCGAAACAGAATCTTCTGACCTGTCGGCCTGAACGTCATCTCAAGCGGCGACGTCTTCATGCTCCATAATTCGCTCAGCCCCATGCGGCTGATTGCCCATTTCAATTGTGCAAACGTCGAATCACGATGCGAATTGAAATACCGTCGCATGACGAGCGTGTTTGCAAACGGCTGTCTCATCATGCTGATAACAATCCACATTGCCGTTGTGCATGACTTCTTCGATCCACGGCCGCCCTTCACAACACGATATCGACCTGTAAAACGCCAGAATTCGTCATAACTTCCGCCAATCATTTCTGACACGTCAATCCGGATATTTCGCGCTTTCTGGTTCATTGCATATCCCTGAAATCGTTTGAAAAAATGACGTTCATCTGGTTGCTTCCATCGTCTTTCTGCAATCCTGTCAGTTTATCCAGACCATCGCACAGATCCGCCACGGCGTTTGTTGTCTGTGTCGTCAGTATCGGCATCATGAGGATCCGCTGCACCTCGATCATTGCATCTTCAGGCGACATTCCTTCAGGCGGATGTTCCATCATAGCCTTCGCCATCGTTTCCTGTGCCGTCCGGCGCCGTTCTCGCTCTTCCTCAATGGCCTTGATGGTATTCAATCGAACTTCGACGGACCGTTCATAAGTCCACCGATTGCGTTCCTTTTCTTCTTCACGATGCTTTTCAAGTTCGGCTTCATAAGCCGCCATAACTTCCGGACGCTGAAGAAGCTGATACGCAGTCCTTGATACTCTATCACGAGGACTTTTCGCAGAATTTGGATAGGCTTCAATATAGGCATCGGCGCGATCTTTTCCTGCCGCCAATGCACACACAAAAATCTTGTGACGAGGTAATAATTTTTTATCTTTTTTTATCTTTTTTTTGCGCATTAAAAACACCATCAAATCAAGCAACCATGCGCATTTTAGCACACTTTTTAAGTATATTCACAAAACAAACAATCACAACCGCTCAAAAATTCAAGAAAAATGCAAAAAACAGCAAAAAATGGGGATCATTTTCGTGATTTAACGAAATTGATCCCCATTTTTCAAAATCAAACGAACTGTTCGGAAATTCCGTACAGCTCAAAACACGCTCTTTTTTGCGTTATACGGCGTCATAAACTTCAGACATCCAATCACACGCCTGCACACACAAAACGCACTCACAGCTCAAAACAGGCGTGTCTCTGACGAAGTTTTATGCCTTCGGTTTCCAGAAAACGAGAAACTGCGCATCCTGTTTGACGAATACGGCCCCAGATGCTTCGCACATCTGGTCAATCAGCGCCTGCAAATCGCCCGTGAATGTCGGATGCACCTTCACGCGCACGACATCCGAAGGCGTCGGCCTGACACATGTCCCATCGAACGCATTGATAAATGCCGCCAGCGTGTTCGGCTGAAGCCCGTTTAGACCGATATGAACGCGAGCACGCTGCATCTTCGCACGAGCCATGATGGATTTAATTTGTTTTGAGGTGAGTGTGGGCATGGTTATTTGGCCATATTCAAAGTGCTTGGAGAAAACTCAATTCGTGGCTTGTATTGAGTGTAAATGCGGCTTTTATATGGAATAAGTTCCTTATGTTGAAGCATCCCAATAACGATCGAAGGTGGCAAATTGCTTTGTTTTGAGAAGGCCATGATATGGTTCATATCAAATTTCATATCAGAGCAGAATTTATCAAACAATTTGCCATTAACAAACCATTCGCTTGTATTTTCATCAGTCTGTGTTTCGGAAATATCACCGCATGAAATTGACGCGAGTTTTGCTCCGTCATGAATAACGTGATGACATTCATGAATCAGATTGAACCAGAATTGATCTTCAAAATACGCGCATTGCATCTGAATAACAGGATGGTTGCAATGCCAATAGGAAGCGCCATAAACGCCATTGCCAGGAATAGGAGGAACAAAGATCAGCGAAACGCCGACGCTGTCAAACATTGATACGAGGTCATTCTGTGTGATCGTTGACGTCAGCTTCCCCCTCAACGAGCCAAAAAGTTTGATAAAACCATCCCTGTTATATTCAACAGAGCATGGGAATGATTCAACAATTCTCCTGCCAATACAAAGCCAGACAAAACGAGCCTCAACGGTTCCTGATTTTGTTTCTCTTTTTCGATATGCGACATTCAGTTTTGTGATCTCATTGTTTAGGCTTTCAATAGATGCAACTCTGAAAAACAAAAGAAGCTCTCGGATTCGATCGGCCGTCAAATGTCTCACAGGCACAAATCCATTATCTTCCAGAAATTTCGCCTTATATTTCGTTACGAAACCTGTTTCTTTTTCGAGCTCATTGTTTTCCTTCATACGCTTTTGTGACGCTGTCCAGTTTTGTTCAAGCGTAACCCAATACTCTGCCGAACGATCCAATACTCGCTCAAGAAGCAGTGCATAATCATGCGTAATAGGCCGTTTGTGTTTCACAAGATCACAAACAACCTTTGGTGATAGTCCAAGCCTTGAAGCCAGCTCTTTTTGACTATATCCGAGAGCTTCCATTTCATCCTTGAGAAGCTCACCTGGATGCCAGTCAAAATTCCTCAAATAAAACGGAATATGTGTGTCAGTCATGGTAAACCCCTTAGTGATAATCAACCAGTTCTATGAGCTTGATATTTTTGACAAGATGCCAGTCGATACCATTGCTCAGGTCTTCACTTCCATCAAAGACTGGCTCGAAAACAAGCCTGTTCTTTCCAGTAAATGACATGGCAAATTGATTGGCTCTGTCTCCTGTTAATTGGTGACACCGATATGCACCGCTTTTCGGTGGCAAATACTCTGCAAGTGACTTTGCCGCTTCAAGCGAAAGAATGCAGTTTCTGAGTTTCCGTGCGCCATCTGCTCCGTATTTCTTACGGAGCTTCGTCTGGTTCTCTAAAACCGTTAATAGCGCAGAATCATCAACATTCATTATGCCTCCATGACACAATCCCCAATCTCTCTGTGACTGAATATACCTAATTTTTAATCAAAACTCAAATTAAAATTACCAAAACGGTAATCCGCCACATTCATCCGAGCTGTTCGGAAATACCGAACACTTCAACCTCGCAAAACCGCTCCGACTATTTCCAAAATGGAAACAACCTCAAAACACGCTCAGAAATGCCCCTGTTTCGCGTTTTCCACCATCCATAGCCAATCACACCACCCACCTCACAAAAACGCACCACAGGCCCCAAAAAATCAAAATAAACGGCATTCATTCCATCCTCATCACAGACACATCCATATCATGCCATGTCATGCCAGGTGACGCTAGGCGATGCTAGGCGATGCTTTAGAAAATAATTCTCACCTTTGGCACAGTTTTGTTGTCGCGCGCGCCCGCGCGCGATCTTTCCTCTTATTCTTACTTAATAATGTAACGCGCGCGTTGGGCGGGAACTAGTTGGGAACTAGTTGGGAACTAGTTGGGAACGAGTTGGGAACCGCTAAAAAAAATAATTTCACAAAAAACTTGCATCCATTTCCCATTCAGGTATGCTGACCCGTGTTGAGAGGGATTCAAACACCTCGTTTCTGAGCGCTGAGAGCCGCGTTATTGCTCTTTTTTTATGCCTTGTTTCAGGCCTGCTTTTTGGCCGAGAGGCAAATGCCCATAAAAGACCGGCAACGGGAAAGGCACTTGGTCGACTCAGAACGACGTTTGAACCTCTTGGCTTTATTTCTCGGTTCATTGCGTTTCAAACCGCTTTGAAACTTGTTCAAACCACATTCTGAGGAGAAAAAATCATGATGTACGCAGTAGATTATTACTGTTTCGACAACACCACACACGAAACGCTTTGGTTCGATGCGAAAGACGACGCGATTGCAAAAGCGCGCGAAATCGAAGCTGATGGATGGCGTGTGATCGTGACTGAAACCACTGGCGATGCCGACGATGAAGGCACCGTGATACTGGATGCATAAGGAGTTCAGCCATGATGATAACGACAGAAGCCAACATTCGCCAACAGGCTATGTTCGACGCATACTGCTATTGGGAATATGAACGACACGTGAAAAAGGTTGACGGACTCATCGAGATCCAGAGACGTCTTTTCATTGGTCAGGAAGCCGGAAACGTTAGACTCGCTTCAGACCTCATGAGTATGATTTCACAGCTCATCGATAGCGAACTAAACAACGAAAATCTGATCGAATTCAAATTATTCTATGCAGAAACTGCACGACTGTTTAAACACTTCGCACGTCGAACATCTGGCCGTATGTCAAAGATTGAAAAGCCCATCTACGAAACATGGGTAGACTTCGGACTGCATCCACAAATCAAAACAAACCGAAGTCGCGCCTGGGCTTTCATCAAATTAGCATCTCTCGTCGCAATGAAAAAGGTGAAGTAATCCGATAAGACCGCCAGAAATGGCGGCCTCAACAGGAAAACTTTACACTCTGAAATACGTTCATGCAGAGATTTTATTTCAATACAAATTAAGTCAGATAAGGAGCATAATCATGGAAAACATGCTAAAACGTTTTGGGTATTTGAAATCAGGTGTCGCCGCCCACATCGCTTCCAGACACGCCGACGATCCATCATGGGACTTTTGGAATTTCCTCAAAGAAGCAGCCGAAAATCAGGACGAAATGAAGGCTCAAACCGAACGCTTCAAAGCCATCGTCAAAAGAGAACAAATGCGCATCAACTCAAACAGAACTTAAAGGAGACAAACCATGAAAGAAAAACTCGTTGTCACTCACTCATCCATGCACACGTTCATGTCATGCCGCCAAAAGTATGATTTCAGATATAATAAAAATATCGTTTCATGCGAAAAGGCGCCGGCGCTTTCATTCGGAACCGCAGTCCATGCCGGCCTCGAATTCTGGTTTAAATTCGGTCTTTATGGTTCTTCTGTCGAAGCCACAACCAGAAGTGGTATCGAAAATGAAATTGATGAAGCCGATCTCATCAAAGCTCAGGAACTCGTTAAAGCATACATCAAAAAATACCAGGATGAAGACTTCGACGTGAAAGAAATCGAATACACATTCGAAAGCCCGGTCAGAAATCCAAAGACAAAACGCATATCCCCAAAGGCTGTTTATTCAGGAAAAATAGACGGACTCATCGAAAAAGATGGCGAGCTCTGGATTCTCGAACACAAAACGTCATCGAATGCCGATGAAGATTATTTCCTCTGCAAAGACTTCGACGATCAAATAGCCCTCTATGCCATCGCAATCGAAGAAATTGTCGGCCGCCCTGTCGTTGGTGCGCTTTATGACGTCATTATCAAGCCTCGCCTGATAATGTCAAAAGGCGAAACAGATGAGGAATATGCAGGCCGCGTGTTTGCATCCAAAACAGGAAAGGTAAAACGAAAAGAAGCTGAATCCCCTGAAGATTTCCGCGCCAGATGCGCCGAGGCGATTACCGAGAATAACTTTTTCAGAAAGTGGATTCGCTTCGACCCCATCGAAATGATCAAGAAGCGCGCCGCCTTTTGGTCGGTCGTAAAAGACATGCGAACGGGCCAAATCTATCAAAACACATTCCAATGCCTCGGCAGCTATTCGCCTTGCGAATATCGCCATTTATGCCACGAACACGGCGATTTATCAAAGTGCGCCGATTGCTACGAAACACGAAAACCGCATGAAGAATTAGGAGAACCAAACCATGGATAATATCTCAATCGAACGAATCAAACGCGAATCCATAAACATTATATCCAAATCCGCAACCGCACTCAGAACCATCAACCTGAACCGCGCCGACGCAAACATTGACCTGTTTAACATGCTCGTCGCCCAAATTGCCCAGGCCGCAAACGAACTTCTGCTCATTTCAAACAGCATCCAGAAACAGGAATCCAAAAACATATTTTAGAAGGAGGAGGATTAAATCATGCAGACTTCACAAGAATGTACAAACCTTTTTAAATCTCTCATTTCAGCCAGTGCCGAACTCGGCAATGTGGCCAAAACAAAGCAGGCGTATGGCTACAAATACGCGCCGTTCGACAGCATCGTTGACATGCTGCGCCTTACGCTTCCAAAACATCAGCTGTGGTTTACTCAGGATGTTTCAAATGATGGCGACAAATACGTCTTGGAGACCCTCGTCTTGCACGAATCCGGCGAATGGCTCAAAAGCTCGATGGTAATGACCGACACAGAATTGAGCGGAAAAGCGAACGCAACGCAGCAGCTCGGTGCCTCAATCACATACTTCAAACGCTACGTTTTGAGCGCAATATTCGGCATTGCGACCGACGAAGATGTCGATGGCAACGTCGATGCATTCCAGCGCAAGCAGGAAGTCAAAGCGAACGCCAAAGCCGCCAAACCCAACCCCGAACAACAGCCAGAAGAACCAAAAAATCAGGAAACGCCCAAAAAGACCAAAGCGCAAAAGTCCGATGAGGAACGCGCACCGGATGCCAGAAATTACGTCATGCTCAACATGACACACAGAATATCCAATGGCGAGACGGCCGAAAGCGTCATCAAGAGCTATGCCGATATCCTCAAAACAGATGAACAGCGAAGCCCTGAACGCATTTCTGACAAAGAAATCATATTGCTTGCAACGCACCTTTACAACAACTCGCCGAAACGCTGATGTCTGATGGGGTGGCAGGCTATCGGCTTTGCCGATACGCCTTGCCAGCGTCGCTATTGCATACGCGCCGCTTTCTTTTTTGGGATTTGCCAAACACGGAGTTCACCATGTGGTTCAAGATGGACATAGACCTGATAACGCGATCAAAGCCATTCATGCGATGTTTAATGCATGAAAAAATTGGAGATAGTGCATCGGAGCGTAGGTCATTCACGCTCATTCAGGCGCTTGCAGAATCAGCGAATGAAACATCATGGCGCGATGCCATTGAGATGTCGCGAATGCTCCAACGCCCCAAAAAGAGCTGTGAGCAGGTCTGGCAAATCTGCATCGAAGAAAACGTCTTTCGGCCATTCGAAGGCGGCTATAACGCCCTCGAATGGATGATCGAAAATGGCCTCATCGGCGACACTCGCACCGAAGACCAAATGCGCGCTGCATCACAACGTCAGCCAAAACAAGAACTCGCCAAAAACGACTTTATGTCACTCAACTTCTCAAACGAATAAAGGACAAAAATAATGAGAACCGAGGTCAAATCATGAATTTTCAAGAAACCCAAACATTTCTCACCATGCTGTGGTCACTGTTTCCAAACGCGCCAAAATGCGATGCAGAAAGCAAAAAGGCAATGGTTGCGGCATGGTTCTATGTGCTTCACGAATACGCCCTGAACGATGCATGGAAGGCAGCAAGCGAGGCATTAAAGGATAAGCCGTCATTCATCCCGACTGCATTTGAAGTTCTCGCAAAATGCAAGAAAACGCTTAACACAGACGCATTCCTCGGAGACGAGTATCACAAACTCGAAAATGTATTCATCGGAAGCACGTCAATCTATCAAAATCACTGCAATTTCGACTACGAAATTAGATGCCTGCGCAGCGAACTCAATCATGAAACAGACCCCGAAAAGATTTCAGAACTTGAATCGCTCATTGCTCAAAATGAAGAGCAGCGCTTTATCGAAAAGAGAATGTTCGTGCTTTTCAGAATTGCATGTGAAGAGGCTGAACGCGCATACGATGAAAACGAACGCAAAAAGTATTCACAAGACCTCATTAAATTTGGCATCAGCGGACAAACAAAACAACTTCAATTATGAACGATATATTCCTGCTTCTAATGATATCGCAGGCCGCTTGCCATCCTTGCATCGAAAGACAATCAACCGTCATCCTCGATGCAGATGGCGAGTGTATCGCCTGGTATTTCGACGATACACCGTCAAAACTGAACCCGTGTGAAAACATCCCGGAAAACGCGAAACAGCGATGGGGTGAAAAAGGAAAAGGAGAACAGAGATGAAAGTGAGAAAGGAATTTAAGTGTAAATATTGCTCAAGGGATATACCGTTTGGCTCTTGCGACGCCTACGCATTCGACAATGAAATTTTTTGCTGTCAGGAGTGCGCAAATGAATACGCAAATATAGCCGAATACCCTTGGGATGAAGAAGATCAGTTTGAATACATCCCTGACGAAAGTAACGGATATGGTATCAGGTATTACGGTGATGAATTTTTCTCGAACGGACAATATATCATATTCGACAAATGCATGCTTGAAATTGATGACAATGAGAAGGCGTACTTTGAAATTAAAATCAACTTTGACCAGCACAAAGTTGATAAAAAGTTTGAAGGATGTGAACTCAAGCAAGCCTCAATCGGAGAAAACATTTCATTTGATGAATGTTCGATAACGGATAAATACACCAAACAAAGCATCAGATTTATCCTCAATTACACTGGAAACCAAACTGGTTTAGTCCAATATGCAATTAAAGGACGTCTTCTTTTAATCATAAGCAATGGCATAAAGGCCATTATTGCTATTTGTGAAGACGAGGAGAACTGAAATGAACGACAAACTGCCAGTTATCTACTGGAACATGGATAAAAAAGAGATGCACAAGATCATCGCCGATGCCGCCAAAAAGGTTCAGGATGATTTCAAGTCGAAACGCTGGGTTCATGTCGGTTCATGGCTGATATCGAATGAAATCACAGAAAACTTTTTCTACATCTCATCGGAATTGTATCTCAAATTGAGCGAAATATTGGCGGATGAAAAGTTGCTTTTGCACTGGAATCAGCTTCGGATTGTGTGTGAAACATTTTTCAAAGCATGTGAATATTGGCAGGAAGCAATCAATTACAACGTCATGTTTTCATGCAAAATATTGAATTCAGATGACGTCGAATCACTTCCGCTTCGCATTGCTGAGGACTTGTCAGTTTTCGGATACTGGTCTGTCATGAATGGCGCATCTCCAACGACATATCGAAAATTTATAAAATCGAAGCAGAAAAAGCAGGTCGAGCAGCTCGTTTCAAAGATTGGTCATGAAGGCGTTATGGCGATGGGCCTCCGAGGCGCCATTTCATTCATGGTCATCGATGACAAGTTCGTCAAACCAGCCATCGAAAGGATGAAGGCGAAACGAAGAGAAAACGCGATAAAAAAGCGTCTCGAAGAGCATCATTCAGAAAGTGCCCCGATACAGATTTCAGATAGTTTCAGCTCGCCGTTCAATGGCTTTGCAAGCGCATTGAAAGCGGCCAAAAAAGCATCACGAATTTAGCGTTTGTTCAAACGCATTCATATAGCCGATGATGATTTCATCGGCTTTTTCCTGGTCTGGATGAAGGTAATTCCTTTGATTGATTGTCTTCCCTTCATGCGTAAACACTTCGGACCAGAATTCTGATTCAGTTCGCCGGAATATTTCGGATACGAAGAAATGCCGAGCGCAATAAAGTGTTTTGCTTTCATCGCATAATTCATGACGAATAATGGCGTTGATATAGTTTTCATAAACAGTCTTTGTCAGCCGCCAAAAACTTGAATAATGCTCATCATTTCCGAACTTATTATCAAACTTATGTGGATATTCGATGGAACCGCTTCGCATCAGAACGATGGTCATAGCGAGTTCCTGGACCTGTTTTGATATGATGTGTTTGACACGATGTGCCCTTGATGTTTTATGACTCGAAAACTGATAATGTCGGTCCGGCGTCATCTTCATAGGCGTCCACATGTGGATATCGATTGGCCTTTGCCCTGTCTCCATACACAATCTTAAGAAGAGTTCTGCTTCGGCGCGTTTGATTGCATCGACTGTTTTGTCTTCTCGAATGGCATGAATGACGATGGCTGCATCCTCGAATGTCAGTTCACTTTCGCGGATACTGGCATTGTGTTTTGGGCGAATGACGAAGTGTGCTGGATTATTTCCGGTATGAATACCGGCGTGGATGAGTTCATTAAAGACGGTGTAAATGCTCCGATAAGCTTCTCGTTTCTGGCAATCAGAAAGTGAAGCGCCTTCGATGACACTGCGAGCGATTTCGAGATTATGGGCATCAAGCGTCGATGCATCTTTCCGGTTTGATGGTCTGCAAAGGCACATCCCGCGAGTGAATTGAAGAAGACGGTATATGTGTTTTTGTGTAGTACCTCGACGCGCCCAATGCGTCTCAACAGCCTTGACCAATGCGGTTTGTGCACATGAAATCTTGTCCTTTTTCGTAACAATTGCATCACTTTCTTTATCGTTAGCAATTGATTTCACTATCTTTTTTAGTTCGTTCAATCCTTTTCTGGCAGCGGCATCCAGTCCCGAAAACGTCGAATTTTTTGGACAAATAGTCAGCTGTTTGTCTATGCCATGGAATGAATACCGAACATAGAACCGTCCGGATGATTGATCTTTGTACAGCCCTCTAATTCCTTGAACCTTTTCTGATTCTGTGATGAATACTTGATTTGTCATAGATTTCACGCAACTCATTTCACTCTCCAATATACCCCAATAAACATGAAACCATTTCCATATAAACGGGCATCATTTCGGGAGTAAATTATACACTAAATTTCATCTTTTTTTGTAAGTTAAATTTATAGAAATTGCCAGTATTTGCCTAGCAATTTAACGTATTTTCACATGAAATTCGCCCCCCCAATGCGGGGAACAGGCAGTCGATCGCATAGCGCCGCGATCTGACTTAGGATCACCCCCGCCAATGCGGGGAACAGGCAAATGGCAGAAATGCAGAAAGTTTTGTTAAAGGATCACCCCCGCCAATGCGGGGAACAGCGGCAACGGCAACGGCGCCGGGGGCGGGGCGGGGGATCACCCCCGCCACTGCGGGGAACAGAAAGACTTCACCAAAGCCCTTTACGCCGCGCCGGGATCACCCCCGCCAATGCGGGGAACAGGAAGGGTATCACCCCCGCCGCCCTGACCTATCCCTGTTTTGGTTGACACATCAGCCCATAAGGAGAACAGAAGTGATCGACCCCAAACAAAAGGAAAGAATACTAACGCTTTATCAGAAAGACAGGTACGGTTATAAAAAGCTTGCTCGAGCGCTGGGACTTAC
>JAZRVP010000239.1:0-9327 GCA_045599245.1 Myxococcota bacterium | reverse complement strand
TCAAGGCAGAAATCTGGCAAAACGTCTGGTGGACAAATCGGTCATAAAGGCAAAACACTGACTCGTGAGAAAGTGGAAGCACTTTTGAATACAGGAAGATGTGAGCATTTCGTTGAAGACTTTGGGGATATAACGAAGACGGATGTGTGAAAAAAAGTAATATTTATAGGGTTGACAATTTTGTCATATTGAAAAGGGGATTTTGAATCACTAGCCTGCCTTATTGTCAGTAATGAAACGGCAGATATGCATGGTTTCATAAGTAAAACTGAAGGAGTTGAGTGATGAAATTGGTGCAAACGAAACTGATGACCGCGTTAATCTTAATGTTAGGATTATCAATGAGCTGTGTTTCATGCAATAATGATTCCGATGATAAAAGTGATGAAACAAAGAAAAATGAGCAGAGTGATGTTCAGAAAGATGGCCAGCTCATGGAAAAGCAGATCATGCCGTTTGTAAAGAGTGTAAAAGCCAATGTTTTGCGAGAGGCTGGTTCTGTGGATTCAACGGAAATTGAGCAATTTGTCAAAGGACAGTACGATCTGAATTTTGACTTGCTTCGTGGTCTGTCGGATCAGATTCAAGGCAGCAATGCCATGATATCGACGTTTAGTATGCAGATGGCACTGGCGATGACATGGGCGGGCGCTGTTTCAACGACAGCGGACGAGATGAAATCTGTTCTTCATTTTAGCGACAATACCCACAAGATACTGAATGTATTGGAAGCGAAGGTTATGTCCGGCAAAATGTCGGCAGTTGATGATGACAATGAAGGACATTGGGATGAGATCGATATCGATGTTTCGAATGATCTCTATGTGTCATCAGATAAATATACATGGAATTCATCATGGCTTCATGTGTTGGCACAGAATTATGCCGCCGGAATAATGGAGACGGATTTTTTGTCAGATCCGGAAGGCGCAAGACGATATATCAATGAAGTTGTAAGCAACGACACGCATGAACGGATTAAGGAGCTCATGCCAGAGCGCAGTATCACGTACGAGACAAAGGCCGTGATCACAAATGCCATCTACTTTAAAGCGCCGTGGGCTGAACCCTTTGATAAACAGAATGAGAAGCAGGTATTCAGGCTTTCAGATGGCACTGAAAAACAGGTAGAATATCTGTTAGCAAAGAAAGTCCGTAAATATATGAAAACGGATCAGTATGAGGCTGTGAGTGTACCGCTTCGTTCGGGGAAATACGGCATGATGTTTATTTTGCCGGAGGATGGGGAGTTTGAATCGGTTCTGACTGCTTTGGACGGTGAGGAAATCAGTCGCATATTTGATGACATGGTATCGCAGCGCGTCAATTTGGAAATGCCGGCATATTCCTATACGACATCGGTTAGCTTGAAAGAGCCGTTGAAGACGTTAGGAATGGTGAATGGATTTAAGCCGGGGGTGAAAGAGTTTTCCGGGATGACGGAAGAAGAGAATGAGCTTTATATCGACGAAATCTATCACAAGACGTTTATTGGGCTTGATGAAAAAGGGATTGAAGCGTCAGCGGCAACTGCTGTTGTCATGAATGAGCGGAGTGTGGCTGCTGATGAAGATAAATGCGCCGAAATGCTTCTCAATCGTCCGTACTTTTATATTTTGTATGAAAGTGAAACGCGAACGCCATTGTTTGTAGGGCGTGTCATGGATCCGACGGCTGAATGATAGTGATGAGCGGGCATTCATGTTAACAGTCGACATGAGTACAGACTCTGCTGGTGTGTGATGAAGACTGAAATATTGCTATTTGATATGATTCTGATAATATAATTTAAGGTAAATGGCGAGTTTGTCTATTTTGAATACTTTTATGTGAGAATATCTGAACAAGACACAATATTCAAGCAGAAATTGAGGAGAGCCGGGGGGAATGCTGTATGGGTGATTTAAATAAATATTTCCCGGTAGAGTGGTCGTATATTCAATTTCTCATTTTTGTGTCGATTTGGCGTGCGGCAGTCTTGTAACGAGTCGTTTATGGCATTCGTCGGATGCACTGTTGGCTGTACTTCTCTACAATTTTTTTTTGCATTTGCGGGACAGATGCCGATTGGTATTTTGGCCGATAAATTCAAAAGAAATGCACTGGTAGCGTCTGTAGGGTGTGTTTTGGTATTGGCGGGCGTGGCTGTGGGTGGCGCAGGGATTGACGCGGCTTTTGCTGCGGCCATGGTTGCCGGTTTAGGGAATGCCATGTTTCACATGGGCGGTGGGATTGATGTTCTGAATGGGAGCGGTCAAAAGAGTGGTCTGCTGGGCATTTATGTGTCTCCCGGTGCACTTGGCCTTTTTATTGGCGTCGCATACGGAAAACCAGATGCTCATGTGATGGAAATGTCGATTTTATTAATGGCGTTATGTGCAGTCGGAATCTATATTTTCCAGAAATGCACGAGCCATTCGATGAAAAGCTGCAATGTTTCGTTATCGTTTAGGGTATCATCTGTTGTCGGAAAAAAGATGACGGCATGTGCAATTGCTGCGTTGTTTGTCGTTGTGACACTTCGAGCGTATGTCGGGCTGACGTTAAGCTTTGACTGGAAATCCGAAGGATATTGGGCAGTTGCACTCGCTATAGCACTCGTTGACGGTAAGGCTTTTGGCGGTATCCTTTCTGACAAATTCGGAATGCAGAAAATGGCAGGAGTTACGCTCGGGCTTGCCTCTGTCCTGTTTTTATTTCCGTCGAACCCTGTGTGTGGAGTTTTATCTGTATTACTGTTTAATATGACTATGCCGATGACGCTCTGGGCGCTTTCGCGTCTGTTTAATCAAGCGCGAGGGTTTGCCTTTGGGACGCTTTCGTGCGCTTTGTTTATTGGTTTTGTCATAACGATTGTTCATCCGGATCCGATTTTGCCAATGGGGTGGGGATTTACACTTGCAACTATTTTATCTATTTTTCTGCTTTTTGTTGGGCTTCATGCGGTTTTACATGCCACATAATAAGATAATTATTGTATGATATTATATTTAATGAAAATATTTATAATTTGCCTTTTATTGACCATCTTGCTGGAATTGAGTTTTGGCTATTTCTGTGGCATTCGTGGAAAACGAAATATACTTCTTGTCATTCTTATTCAGATTTTGACAAATCCATGTGTTGTATTCGCGATTTTGGTGTAGAAGTCATCTGACGTGGCCGAATTATGCTTATGAGCTTCCTCTTGAAGCCGTTGTGGTAGTTGTGGAAGGATTAATATACAAAAAATGCATGTCTTCACTTAAACGGCCGTTTGCATTTTCATTAGCCGCCAACTATTTTTCATATAGTTTTGGTTTCATTTTATCGGGATTTGGCTGGTGGTAGGTATTGGTTAGTGGATGAAAATATATTTATGGACTGAACAATAATTTCAAGTTCATTCAATTAATTTCAGTGTAGCTATAGAGCGAGAAGAAAAGAAAATAGTCAGGCCGTATCGGGGCGGCCTTTGGCCGGTGCGATAGGCCTGACCGGTCCGTGTATGGTCGGCTGAGCCGACCATAGCGGACCACAACACCCAAATTTTGTCTATAAAGTTGCAGAAGCCATGATAGTCGGGTATGGATAGGCAGTTCAGTTGGGACTTTATTGGAGGTGTCCGTATGAAGAAAACGTGTATCTGCCTTTTGTTGGCTTTTGTCTGGTTTGCAGCGGGATGTTCTGAGGACAAAGATGAATGCAGCAACCGTGATTTGGCGAGGTGTAGCGATGATGGGCATGGTTTTATGGCTTGTCATGATGGCAAATGGACAGAAGTGTCTTGCGGAGCGAATTCGTCATGCGTGTATCTTGACGGTGCTGTGTTATGTGTCGAGGGTGTGGCCGTCAGCAGGTGTCATCAGGGCGAGACGACGTGCCGAGATAACGGTGTAATGCAGACGTGCGGAGCCGACGGGGTATGGCAGTATAAGACTTGCGGCAACGGTGAGTCGTGTCAGGGGGGAAAGTGCGTGGAGACGCAAGGACCTGTGACCCCGGTTGAGCCGGAGGCTGGAAAGAAGCTGTCCGGTACCGTTGTGAGAACGTGCAGTAGTGATGGAAATAGCATTCGGTACCATGATATCGATGGAAAAATAACATCGAAGACGTGTCTTGAAGAGGTTGGTTTTGCATCGAAATGCGAGCAATATTCGAGCGGGCATGTTGGTTGTGCGATGCCGTCGGAGTGTACGGAGCTGTTTTCAGAAACCGGAACGTGTCAGGGAACGAGACATTTCTGGTGTAACGATATGTATTTGCCGTCGAGGCCGTCGATCGAAGACTGTGCGGTTCGCGGAGAAGTGTGCGCGACGGTTGGCGGTGTTTCAAAGTGTGCGGCCAAATGTGAGACGGCGGATGCGTCGGCGTTTAGCTGTGCCAATGATGGACAGGTGACGAGATGTGTGGATGCCGGCGGGATAAATGTCGTGGAAAAAGGCGTGAGTCTTTGTGAATCAGAGACGGTTTCGGCAGCGTGCATGTCGGGAAAAGTTGCCAAAGTAACGTGTGAAGACGGCGAAAAGTGTTATGCGTCGCATGGCGTTTGTCTTGAAAGCTGCACGGCGGCAGAAGTGAATGGCTTGAAGTGTTCGAAAACGGGTGAGCTTCTTCGATGTGAAGGCATTTCGGAGGGGTACGCATGGGTAAAAACGTATGGAAGACGCCATTGTTTTGAAGAGAACCTTTATACATGTGTTCAGAATGACGGCGAAACGGAATACACACTGAAAGAGACGAATTGTGCCGCCTATAAAATGGATGACGGAACGATTATCGAAGCGAAGTGTGTGACGGATTATCAGTATGTTCCGGATGTCGATATGTGTATTCCCAAAGAGGGAGAGCCGTGTGGTGATCTGACAGAGGAAGGTGTGTGCAACGGTGCGAAGTTCTCGTACTGCGATTCGATGATGGATGAGGCATATTCTGCGGACTGTTCAGCGAATGCGAATAATACGGCGTGCAGTGTTTATTTTGGGATAGCAGACTGTCGAAAACCGTGCACGAAAAAGGGTGCGGCGAGCTGTGCGTATAGCGAAAACTATCAGGCGACGATGGTTACGGTGTGTGTTCCGGATGATGTAAGTGAAACATTGACGGAAGTAGAGAATGACAGACTGTGTCTGGATGACGTTCTTTACAGCTGCAGTGCCGATGGCGTAGTTGAAATGACGAACTGTGCGGCGAATGGCGGACGTTGTGACAAAACGGAGTGTGTGTATCCAGCGTGTATCATTTCAGAGCCGGTATGTTTTGCGGATGATGCGATGGTATCGTGTCAAAAGGATGCGAGCGGTGTGGAAAGAGGGAGTGTATTCCAGACGATGACGTGTGATGCTGGAGGCGAATGTTATGTATGTTCGTCAGGAAAGCTGGTTTCGAAGTAATATAAATTTAGAGTGAATATGTTGCACCTACATGTGTACATGGTGACCACATATAGCTCTAAAAGTGAGGAAATAAGCGGGGAAAAGGGGAAAAAAAAGAAAGGGATATAACTTGATTAATATCAGTTATTCTATTAGAGAAGGCGCAAATTTCATCCGTACAGGCAAAGGTGTCTGTTCAGGAACCAGATATAACGGCACAGAGCCGTTTTGCAGGAGGCAAAAATGACAAAGAAATTTTTGGCGGCATTAATTGCTCTTTCGATGGTTGGCGTTTATGCGTGTGACAGCGATGACGACAGTGATAGCTGCACGACGGGGACGTACAAATGTGATGGAACGAAGGCCATTGCATGCGTGAATGGTGCATGGCAGACACCGATTGATTGTGCGACGAGCGGCATGGTTTGTGACGTGACGGCAGGGTGCAAAAAAGCCGGTACGACATGTGATGCGGCAGCAATTGCGGCATGTGTTGGTGGCGGCGGTACGATGGATGCGAACTGTCAGTGTCAGTCGAGCGGTCAGCCGCAGGGTGGCTGTACAGATGCTCAGAAAACAGCATGTACAGCTGCGGGTGGTACACTGGATGCGTCTTGTATGTGTCAGACCGGTGGTACACCCAGCCAGGATATTCCTGCGACCTGCACGAAGGGATCGTCCCCGGCAGTTTGCGGTAAGGACGGCAATGCGTATTTCTGTGGTGACACGGGGTATTATTTAGGCAAAACGTGTGATGCTGCCAATCCGTGCTATGTCTGTGACAACGGCTACGGCGGCTGCGGTGACAAAGCAACGCAGTGCAAGAGCGGCGGCGGTGACAATAAGGATTTGCCGTCCGATATTCCGACCAGTTGCACGAAGAAAGAGTCTCCGGCCGTTTGCGGTAAGGATGGCAATGCGTATTTCTGTGGTGACACGGGGTATTATTTAGGCAGAACATGTGATGCGTCAAATCCGTGTTATGTCTGTGACAATGGCTACGGCGGGTGCGGCGACAAAGCCACGGAGTGCAAATCGGGAGGTGGCGGCAGTGATGAACTGTGCACTGCCAGCAGTACGAGCGGCTGCAAGAAGAATTGTTCAAATGACAAATCCGTGGGTTATTACTGGAACGGTTCAAAATTGGTAACAGTCAATTGCGCAAACAATGACTGCATTATCGACAGCCAGAATCATGTGGTTTGCGAGAGCGGCGGTTCGAGCAGCGGCGGTGACCTTCCTTCGGATGTTCCGACGACCTGCACAAAGGGCACGTCTCCTGCGTTCTGTGCCTCCGATGGCAATGCGTATTTCTGCGGAAATGATGGTTATTATTTCGGCAAGAAGTGCGATACCTCCAATCCGTGCTATGTCTGCGACAATGGCTACGGCGGGTGCGGCGATAAAGCCACGCAGTGCAAATCCGGCGGCAGTGAGCAAACGGAACTTCCCGCCAACATACCGGCCAGCTGTGTTCAGGGTGAGAGCAAAGGACTTTGTGGATCGGATGGTGGTGCCTATGTTTGTGGTGATAAAGGCACCTATTATAAGAATACGAAGTGCTCTGGAACCTGCTATGAATGCGGTGACGGCTATTGGGTAGCCTGCGGTGCCGATAAGGCAACAGCATGTGCTGGTCATGATACGCCCGCTAAAGACTGTTCATCGGCGTCCCTGATCACTGAGGGTGGTTCTGAAGGTGATTGCTGTGACAATACAAAATATGTTCCGTCGTGCGAAAAAATGCTTCGTTGTGACAGTTCAGGTCATGTTGCCGTGATTAAATGTGATAGCGGAACAACTTGTAAATTGAGCACAAATGGTAAAAAGAATGATGGTTCTAATTATGATACGTCGAAATATCCTCTTGGATATTTTGAATGCATCTAAATCATTCACTTTATCCGCAGCTCCATTCCATAACTTATTTTTATGGTAATGGGATGGAATTTGTTTCCAAGCTCTATGGCTGATGGATGATGGGAATTTGAGGTATGTTTGAAAACCGGCCGGACAGGCCGGTTTTTTGTTTCTGGATTTGCTTTTTTCCGTGTTGGAAAAGGCAATATTGAGAATTGGTCGAAAATTTCATGTCGGTTTTTATCGTGATAGTCATGAACAAAAGCCGTCGGAACAAGCAAATATGAGGATATTATGTCTAAGAAATGGATCGTGGTTTTGTCTGCATTATTGTCTGTTCATCTGATGGCATGTGATGATGAAAGCAATGATAAGTCGAATTGTACGACGGAGCAGGTCACGGCATGTGTTCAACAAGGTAAGACGATTGATTCCAATTGCCAGTGTGTCGAACTTACAATGACGTGTACGACGGAACAGATCGCCGCCTGTTCTCAGCAGGGTAAGTCAATTGATGCAAACTGCCAGTGCGTAGGCCAGACGCCGACGTGTACGACGGAACAGATCGCCGCCTGTACGCAGCAGGGTAAGTCAATCGATGCAAACTGCCAGTGCGTAGGCGGCAGTGATGAAAGCTGCACGACAGGCACGTTCAAATGTGACGGAACGAAGGCCATTGCATGTGTGAATGGTGCATGGCAGACACCGATTGATTGTGCGACGAGCGGCATGGTTTGTGACGTGACGGCAGGGTGCAAGAAGACCGATGGGACGACATGTGATGCGGCTGCAATTGCGGCTTGTGTTGCAGGCGGCGGTACGATGGATGCAAACTGTAAGTGTTTTGTCGGCAGTGGGGAAAGCTGCAAAACGGGGCAGATAAAGTGTGACGGGTCCAAGGCACTTGCTTGTTTGGACAATGTATGGACAGAACCCATTGATTGTGCAGGTTTAAATATGGTTTGTGTTGATGGCGCAGGGTGTAAGTCATCATCGAATACCTGTGATGCATCCGTCATTATTGCGTGCACGGCTATGGGTGGGAAAATTGATTCAGACTGTGAGTGTCAGATCACAGTTCCTGACTGCACACAGGAAGAGAAAGATGCCTGTACGGATAGTTCATTGAATGAGAAATGTGAATGTGTTTCAACCTCACCGGACGATATTCCGGCGACGTGTACAAAGAAAATATCACCGGCCATTTGTGGCAAGGACGGGAATGTGTATTTCTGTGGTGACACGGGGTATTATTTAGGCAAGAAGTGTGATGCCGCCAATCCGTGCTATGTCTGTGAGAATGGTTACGGCGGCTGCGGTGACAAGGCGACGCAGTGCGGCGGCGGTTTGCCGCCCGACGTTCCGACGTCTTGCACAAGGGGAACGTCTCCGGCGTTCTGTGCCTCAGATGGCAACGCCTATTTCTGCGGTGACACGGGGTATTATTTGGGTAAGAAGTGTGACATATCGAATCCATGCTTTGTCTGCGACAACGGTTACGGCGGATGCGGCGATAGAGCGAAGCAGTGCAAAACAGGGGACGAGAGTGATGTACCGTGTACGGCGAGCAGCACGAGCGTCTGTATGAAGCATTGTTCACTCGATCAATCCGTGGGTTATTACTGGAGCGGTTCAGCCGTGATGACGGTTACGTGCCCGAACAATGACTGCATCATCGACAGTCAGAATCATGTGGTTTGTGAGGGCGCGGGTGAGAGCGGTGGCGATGAAGTCGATACGACGGTTGGAGCGTCCTGCAATGTGAATACCTATCCTGGTGCGTGCAAAGGCGACAAAGGTTTCTATTGCGGAAATGATGGCACGATCAAAGAAAAAAGCTGCGTGAACTGCAGTGTGAAATCTCAGAACAGTGTTTCGTGTGGTTCGGTAAGCGATGAACTGTGTACGGCGAGCAGCACGAGCGGTTGCAAGAAGAATTGTGTTGCCGACCAATCCGTAGGTTACTATTGGAGCGGTACGCAGTTGATGACGGTTACGTGCCCGAACCATGACTGCATTATCGACAGTCAGAATCATGTGGTTTGTGAGGGCGCGGGTGAGAGCGGTGGCGATGAAGTCGATACGACGGTTGGAGCGTCCTGCAATGTGAATA
>JAZRVP010000238.1:0-1033 GCA_045599245.1 Myxococcota bacterium | reverse complement strand
TCGCCGATCTGTCGTTTCGACAAGCTTTTGACATAACCAGTATAATAAAGCAGCGTCCATATATTTTCATCATACGATTTCATGTCGCGATAGGTCATCGCTTCGTGAATCGGTTTATATATGGCTTGGCCTTTTAATAACAACTCGAGATCGTCGCGGCATTCCGTATGTTCAATAACCATGTCGCGAATGATATCGTTGCTGCTCGAATTTGTCCAATAGCAACGAATTGCATTTTCAGCACCACACGTCAGATCTCTAACGCATTGAACGAGGCTGAATGGATTATACACATGTGTTTTGCCAAACAAATAGCTGTCGTACCAGTCTTTTATTTCGGCATATCGATCGGACAAATTGTAATATCGAAGCATCTCCTTTACTTCGTCGGCCGTAAACCCAAAATACTCAGTGCCAATATCTCGGTCGATCGAACAAACATCGAGATTATTGAACCCGGTAAATATCGATTCTTTAGAAATGCGCAAACAACCGGTCAATACGGCTTTTTCGAAGCTCGGATTCGATTTAAGACCATTGCTGAACAGTGACCGGATGAACGACACCATTTCGTCGTAATAGCCGTAATGATAAGCTGTATTGAGCGGGACGTCGTATTCATCGATGAGAATATAAGGTTTGATATGATATGTGAGTTCAAGCCATTTAGAAACGAGGCGTATCGAATCTTCGTAGATACTTTGATCTCCTCTGAGATTGAGCAGATCAAAAAACACATTTCGTTCATCATCCAACACTAATATTTTATCGATATCTCGCCAAAAGCGCTTCAAGCATTCAGATAGCTCTCGCCGGAATTTTTGCAAGCTCTCTTCAAACGTTGGTTTGCAGCACTCTTTGAGTGACATAAAAATGACCGGGTATTTGCCTATGCGGGATAAAATCTTTTCGCCGCACGACATGATATTTTTGCCCTCAAAATAGGGACGAGGGTCGAATGGTCTGCCGAGGAAATCGTGTGAGGCTACAAAGGTGTGAAATGTGGTGAGCGAGAGCGTTTTGCCGAACCGGC
>JAZRVP010000237.1:0-5374 GCA_045599245.1 Myxococcota bacterium | reverse complement strand
CTATTGGCTTTGCCAATACGCCCCATGATATTTATTTTCCGGCCTGGGGGGCGGTTTCACCCTGCGGGACGCCCTCTGAACTGGCGGTATCATCGGGCATTTCTTTGTCCAATCCCTTGGATTCAAACCATTTTTTTAATCCGGCCGGTGTATGTGACCCCTTTGGATTGGCGACATGGTATGAGGCATATAATTCAGCGAATTCCTCGCATGGGGCTCTGAACTGATAGGAACTGATTTTACCATTTTTCCAGGCTTCATTTTTATAGGAGTACCAGCAGTTCTGGAAGCTGTAGCCCTGGTGAATCTGGCGTGTCATGCCGGAGAACAGTTCGCCGGTGTACCATGGGGAATTGTGATAATTTCCGCGAATGATGTGGTTAAGAGCGTTTGCTTTTTTGAGGGCTTTGATGAGGGAAGCCGAGGTTCTTCCGCCTGAATTCGGGTTGAAAATCTTGTCAAAAAATCCGCGAGAGGAAGCATTTTCGGGTTCGACATATTCGTCTTCGACGACCTTTTGAATGGCCTGGTCGCGCATGCTGTCAAAGGAAGCCTCCTGGGCGACCATTTCGGTGCCGACTTTTCGGGCGATGGATTTTTCGGTTTCGTTAAAATCGGTCGGATAAGGTTTTGTCATAGAAGCGACGATTGCATCGTAAACCTTTTCCGGGGAGTCCATGCTGTATTTTTCCCATCCGGAAACGGCCATGAAATCGGCCTGGTCTGAAAGCATGCCGAGTTTGGCATCGACGCAGTGACCGAGTTCGTGGGCGACGGTCATATCGAGTTCATTGAGTCCGCGACGCGAGTCTTTGCGTGAACTTGTGTAGCCTTCATTGCCTTTGGCTTCCGTATTTTTGTCGTTGTATTTGATGTAATAAACGCCATTTTGCATGGATGCGGCACCTTCGCATGCTTTGGCGTTTGGATTGACGCACAAAATGGCTTTAATCATGTCGAGGTGAGCCTGCGGCAGCAGTTTGTAGGTAGCATACACGTGCTGAACGCCTTTAAGGGTCCAGCCTTGTTCTCCTGAACTGAGGGCGAACTTTTTGACGGTTTCAATGTCGGCGGGATCGGTGACCTGGGGACTTCCGACGGGAACGCCAAATCGAGCATCCACAACGTCGATCAAAAGCTCAAGATTTGAGACCGACATGTACAGCGCATCCAGTGCGGCATTGCGATTTTCGCTGTCCAGTGCCATGATTTTTTTCATCAGATCGACATCGTTGGCAACCTGTTTGAGCTCAGAGGCATTTGCCTGTGTCAGTGTTGAAACGACGGTTTTTCCGTCGCCTTTTGACAGGGCCTGACTGACGGTGTCCAGCGTGCTCTTGGACGCATTACCTTCAACGGATGCCGTATCGGCCGCCATATTGGCGGACGCGGTTTTGGTCTGTTTGGGCTCTGCTAAACTGGCAGCTGATTTTTTCGTTTTTTCTGTTGTTGCTGGCATGGAGTAATCCTCTCTTTAACGTTAAAAAACGTTTGGATTATCTCTCAGCCCATGCTTTTGCGCAAACACTTTCATCGTTTTTCTGGAAGAGATTGTTACAGCTCAGCAGGGGTTCTGCCCCGTCCTCAGTTCGCAATATGAAATGCACTTCGTTTCCCGATCCTGTCGGCTCTCCAACTCGTTCATTTCATTTGCTCAGTGGGCTCTGTGGTTTTCGCCATTCACTGGATGGCGAAAATCCTCGGCCCCCCGCTGGGGCTTTGCCCCAGACTCCACCAAAGGACTGAGTCCTATGGAATCTTCAATTATTTTAGGTGGTATAAGCCTTTTGGGCTGCCTAATCCTTGTTCCCTGCCGGGGCCCCAGCCCCGGCTTTTTTCAATTTCTGCCTTATAATTGTTTTTTATTCAGACCTTCCTTAAGGACGTAACGGGGCTCAATCAAAGAAGCCGAGTGATGAAACTGCCTCAATGGCACTTTTGACATAGTTCAAGTCAATAATTGGCCACTTGAAACCTAAACGATACAGGGCTTTGACGGTAAAGTGATTATCTGCTTCAATCATTCTTCGTCTTTCGCCAGCATTGTTCATGTAGGCGATCAAGCCGGATATATCCTGATTGGCTGAGTCGTCGGCCAGCATGTTCATAAAATGTTGTTTAAATTTATCCTCGTCGATGATATTTATATTCATTCCGAGTGAATTGAGAACATCAATGACATTTGCCATGTGAATGATATGGCAGTTATTGACATTGAAAACAGTGAATTCATCGGGCGTTCCAGTGAGCATCATACATGCTTTTGCAGAGAAGTCGATTGGTGAGAATTCGACAGGGGTGTCGAGCATATCGACGGGGAAGCAGCCGAGTTTTTTATAGCCTTTAATTTGTCTCATAAAACCGTTTGTCTGGAAATTGATTTGGAATTCACCGTCGTTAGTGCGTCCCATAAGGTTGCCCATTCGCATGATTTTTCCTTTCATGCCATTGGATATTGCCTTGAGCATTGCATCTTCGGCCAGATATTTTGAATGAATATATTTATTATCGAGATTCTGGCCGATATTGAGTGTATTTTCATATAGTTTGATATGTTCAGGTACACTATCGGCAATAGATTCTCCAGCCACACTTTCTGTTGATGTCTGAATGAGTCTGAGGTTGCGATTTTGAGCAATTTTAATCAAGTTTTGTATACCGCCATAATTGATGCGCTCGATAGAGTCGTCATTGGCAAAGTGCTTGACGCAGGCTGCACAGTTGAAAATGGTATCAAATTGATATTTTTCAATTTTTTCATCCAATTTTGGATCGGTAATATCGCCTTCGATAACAACGATTCTGTCGTAAACATCATTAGGAAGGGTGTTTCCGAAATAATAGAACAGTATATTTTTGATGCGGGCAGCGGCAGACTGATTTTTCTTACTTCGAAGCAGACAGAACACCTGATGATTTGTGGTATCCAGAATTTCCTTGAGAATATGTACGCCAAGGAAGCCTGTTGCTCCGGTTAAAAGTATGATTCCAGGATCGCGATACGAAATTTTATTTAGGTTTTCATTGATATTATAGTCCAGAGGGGAATGTTCTGATGATTTATTTGGCAAGACAGTTTCGGAATGAGAGGTTGCTGCCGCCAAGGTAGATTCCTTTTCAATAAATGCAGCAAGACGCTGCGGCGTCGAATGGTCAAAGACATTCTTATAGACAATGGAAATACCAGCACTCATGCATTTGAGAACGAGTTTGGATGCAGTAATGGATGTGCCTCCAATTTCGAAGAAATTGTCATCAGCATATACTTTGTCGAGTTCAAGAACGGTTTTGTAAATTTCACAAAGTTTTGCTTCAAGCTCTGAGGATGGTGCTTTACCTATATCGGTGACTTTCTTTTCTGGTTTCGGCAATTTTTTCTTATCGACTTTGCCGTTGACATTGAACGGGATAGCGTCAATTTGCATTTCAGCAGCCGGCACCATATAAGGCGGTTTGGTTTTGAGAATAAAAGAGTTGAGGGCATCGAAATCAATTTTGTGATCGGATACGACGTATGCAGCGAGGAATTTTCCGCCGGCTGGATCGTCAAATGCAGTGACGGTTGCGTCCTTAATGCCTTGATATTCACGAATGACGAGTTCGACCTCGGTCAGTTCGATACGGAAACCGCGAATTTTAACCTGACTGTCACGTCTTCCGATAAAATCGACTTCGCCAATGGGCAGCATTCGAACGATGTCACCTGTTCTATAGATGCGTGAATATTTGGGGTTATCAGTGAATGGATTTTTGACAAAAGCTTCGGCAGTTTTGTCTGGACGGTTGAGATAGCCGCGAGAAACCTGGGGACCGGCAATGCAAAGTTCACCACAGGCACCGAGAGGAAGACGGTGTAAATTTTTATCGACTACGTAAAACTTGAGATTGGCACACGGACCGCCAATTGGTTGAAAGTCAGAATTGTCAGTAATTCTATGGGTTGAAACGTAACAGGTCGTTTCTGACGGGCCATAGTCGTTGACGCATTCGATATGTGCTGGTGGCGTGAAGGGGACGAGCTTTTCACCGCCCACGTCGAAAATTTTAAGGGTTTTGCAGCGAGTCATTTCGAGGAACATGCGACCAAACTGCGTCGTCATGAAGCCATGTGTGATTTGATTTTTAACAAAGAATTCTTCGATAAGCGTGAGATCGAGTCGAATTTCATCTGGAATGATATAAATGGCACTTCCCGATGCGAGTGTATCGAAATTATCATGGATACAGGCATCGAAACCATAACTGGCAAACGAAGCAACACGGCTTTGTTCATCAATTCTCCAGTTATTGACGTGTACGAGGTGAAATGCCGTAATATTGCGGTGCTCAAGAATGGTGCCTTTTGGGATTCCAGTTGTTCCCGATGTATATAGAATTAAAACGGCGTCTTCAGGATTTGGATTATCAAGCTTGATTGATGCCTCGGGAAGTGCATCAATTTCATCCGTATACAGGACTTCGCCATGATATTCATCGAGAAGAGGTCTAAGTTCTCGATCTGCAATGAGTAATTTTGACTTTGAGTCATTGAGCATGAAATTGAGGCGGTCTTTGGGATAGGCAGGATCAAGTGGTTGGAAAGCAGCCCTTGATTTAATAATGCCCCATGCCGCAATAGGCATGAACTGATTGCGAGGAATCAAGACAGAAACAAAATCTTCAGCGCCAAGACCTTTAGACTTAATATAAGCAGCAACTTTGTCCGTAATTTTGTCAATGCGTGCGTAGGTATAGTGGAAATCTTTGAATACAACAGCAGTGTGATTGGGGTGTAAAATAGCTTGTTCTCTGAACAGTTCAACGATAGTTTTAGATTCATTATAAGGCTGTTCGGTTTGATTAATTTCATTCAAAATAGTTGTTGCTTCGTCATCGACGAGTGAAATATCTTCTAATTTATTGCATTGTATAAATTGAGTGAGAGCTGTTTTGTACGCCGAGACAAAGGCTTTTGCATACTTTTCTGTATATCGGGTATTGTCATATTCGATTTCAAAACAGAACTGGTTTGATAAAATGGAACTCTGCAGACTAAGGGGAGATTTCTGTTCCGAAAGTTCAACCGGGATGAGACTTGCCGACGTGTTACAGAAAGAATTGAACCCAAAGCTATCACCCTGATAGATAAACATAACATCAGCTTTAATACCGAGATCATGGCTGATTTCTGCAAATGAATAGGTATCATTCGCCATGCTGTCGAGCAGCTGAGTGGAGATTTTTTTAATATAATTGAGTGTGCTCAGCCCGTTGAATTGGCAGACTACAGGCAGGGTTTTGACGAGCATGGAGGCTGTATTGAGCATTCTTGAGTCATTTCTTCCATGATAAACAGTCGTAAAGACTGAATAGTCAGAACCGTTATAGAGTGACA
>JAZRVP010000236.1:0-43222 GCA_045599245.1 Myxococcota bacterium | reverse complement strand
TTTTTGGGGCTCTGCCCCAAACCCCGCTGGGGCTTTGCCCCTGTCCTCAGTGAGCAAATGAAATGCACTTCGTTTCCCGAGCCTGTCGGCTCTCCAACTCGTTCATTTCATTTGCTCACTGGGCTCTGCGATGCCAGCCGTCCACCGGACGCCTGCCTTCTCGGCCCCCCTGGCTCTCATCATTTTCTGCCTTAAAATTGCGTAAAAAATGGATGGTGAGCCGTATGCCGTCAGGCATAGGCGCACCCGTGAGCCGTATGCCGTCAGGCATAGGCACACCCCTAATTACAAGTAATCGTAATACCAAGTTTATCAGGCGTTTGAGCTGCCCAACCGGAATTACTGCTTCTCATGGAACAGAATGTCGTGGATGTACTCATGCCAGACTGATAAAAAATATTCCCCATGTCCGTGACACTGGAAAGATCCCAGCTGCTCAAATTCTGATTAAACTTTTTAGCACCACTAAACATATAACCCATTCTCGTAATTTTTGAAGTATTCCAATTGTTCATAGGCTGATTATAATTTTCAGCGCCATAAAACATGCTTTGAGAATTGGTCAGGCTGGCCGTATTCCAGGAATTGAGAGACTGATTAAAGTTTGTTGCCCCATTAAACATTCCGAGCATAGTCTGAACCTGTGAAACATCCCAGTTATCCAATGGTTTGTTATATGCAGAAGCTTCTTCAAACATATCTTCCATGGTAGTGACCTGAGAAACATCCCAGCCGTTAATTGAAGAATTAAATTTAATCGCACGATAGAAGATTTGTTCCATTTTTTGAGCATTGCTCGTATCCCATTTATCAAGGGACTGATTATAGGATTCAGCCAATTCAAATATACGGGAAAAATCAGTACATTTGGAAACGTCCCAATGGGAAATATCCTGATTAAACTTCTTGGCGACCATAAAGAAACCATACATATTCAAGGAATTGGCATTCGGAATGTCGGTTGCAGAAAATCCCTCAACATTTTCACAATACGAAAAAGCACTCCCTATTTTAGGTTGGTATTAGCATTTGGGGTTGCCTAACCATTATTACCCCGCCAGGGTCGAGGCGTTGTACACAACGCCTCGACTGGCTCTCTGCATTTTCTGCCTTATAATTGCGAATAATCCATCTTTCACCAATCTCTGCCCATATTTCAGAAGATTCGTGAACCACCCCGGCTAAGGTGCAACGCATTATGGTTACTAATCAATTGGGGTCCTGCCCCGAACCCCGCTGGGGCAGAGCTCCGGTTGAATAGTAACATTTATACAGTATTCAAACAGAGCATATATTTCAAATCGTCAAAGCTCTATTCAAAACACAAATTGTCATTCTGATTACTTCCCTGTAAAAGGCCACTGGGAATTCATCCCGAAGCACGACTAATGGATATTTCATCAAGGCCATGATTTCACTACCAATTGACTCATATATCGATTCCATTACGGCATCAACCGCCCCGAATATCATCCTGACAGCCACACCCGGATCAGGCAAAACGACGCGTGTACCACCGGCGATGGTCAATATTTCGAAAAATAAAGTTCTCTGTGTAGAACCACGGCGTCTGGCCTGTATTGCAGCCGCGAGCAGAATTGCCGAAGAAACGGGACAAAGTCTGGGAAAGACCATCGGATATCACGTCAGAATGGAAAAAAAGTGCCGTCAGGATACAAAATTATGTTTTGTTACGACGGGAATGCTTCTTCAATATCTTTGTGCTGATCCATTTCTCGAAGACATATCCATGGTCATTTTCGATGAATTTCATGAAAGGTCCATTGAAGCAGACATTGCCCTTGCGATGTGCCGATATCTACAGATGGAAGCAGGAAATAATCTGCGAATCGTCGTCATGAGTGCCACACTCGATACGAAATCAATTGTCGAATATCTTCCCAATGCGGATATTTTTAATATTGATTCCCCGATTTATCCACTCGAAATACAAAATATAGAACAAACGCCAGGCTACAGATTCTCTGATTACGCTGATGTACTATTTGAAGCCTGTGACACTTCGCTAAAAAGAACATCTGGAGATATTTTAATATTTCAGGCTGGAACAGGAGATATTCAGGCTGCAATAGATATGGCAAAATCAAAATATAAAGAAGAATATGAGTATTTGCCTTGTCATGCCTCACTCTCACTGGAAGAACAAAAAAATATATTATTACCAAAGACATCCCAAAGACGACTCATTTTTTCGACCAATGTTGCCGAAAGCTCATTGACTATACCGCGAGTAAGTGCAGTTATCGACACGGGATATGCAAAACGAAAGTTTTTTGATTCAATTTCGGGACTGTCAAAACTGGAAACGCTCAGAATAAGCAAGGCATCAGCCGAACAACGAGCAGGACGCGCAGCCCGTCTCGGCCCCGGTCTATGCATACGGCTCTGGTCAACCTTCACTCATAATCAACTCGAAGAGCAAACAAGTCCGGAAATAGAAAGACTCGACCTAAGTCAGGCCTATCTACAAATCTGTGAATGGTCATTAGAAAAACCGGAAAGTCTCCCTCTTTTGTCCAAGCCTTCTGCAGGCCGTTTCGAAGACGCCAAATCTCTTCTCATTAAACTACAGGCTCTTGAAAACGATTCTTTGACTGAATTTGGAAAAAAAATGGTTCATTTGCCTGTTGAACCAAGGCTGGCCAGATGGCTTCTTTCGGCCGCTCAATATCATTGCCTGCAAGATGCCGCTCTTTTGGCCGCCTATCTCTCCGAAGCCCCCTATCGACGTTCCATGAGAAATATGTTCAACGGTCCCGATCTCTATGAAGATTTCAAAATACTCAAAAAAAATATCAGAAAACCAGAATTTATATATCTCAAAAAAGCGGCAAATGATATTCTTGAAAATGCAAAATTGTTAAATCTCAATTCAGATTTCCATTCGACGGAACAGACCGATGAAATGCTTCGTGAAAATCTGACCAAATCCATGCTCATGGCCTATCCGGACAGGCTCTCGCAGCCACGGACACCAAAAGAAAAACTCGCTCAATCCGATCCGCGAAGGCTGGTTCTTCCCGTCAATGCCTGCATGTCCGGTAACCGGGGAGTCGTCATTAAAGAGGCTCAGACGCTCAAAGATGCAAAATTCTTTATTGCCGCTGATCTCGATCTCGTTCGTGGCAAAGAACGAGCTGCAAGCACGGTTATCAAAGCCTTACAGGTCGAACCCTCATGGATTCCATGGAAAGAGGGAATTACTGCAAGATATGAATATGACAAAGACAGAGTCGTCATCGCACAGGCAGTGTATTTCGATATATTTACGTTGCGGGAAACCTTTCTTCACGATGAAAAGTATCAAGCATTAAGGACTCAAACGCTTCTTGAAGCCGCACAAAAGAATCCTCAAAAGGCATTAAATTTCGAATCAGAATCCTGGAAACAGCTCATAGCCAGGTTGCAGTTTGTACAAAAGCAGAATTCAACATTAGAAATTCCGAATTTTGATGCCGCCTGGGGCGCATCCATTCTCCCGGAACTTTGCAAAAAAGCATCATCATTTAATGAATTGCATGAAATCAATCTGACAAATATTGCAAAACAATATATCCCCTATCAAACTCAAACGGCTCTCAATACTCTGGCTCCGGAACGGATAACGCTGGAAAACGGCTACGAAACTTCGGTAGACTATGTCCCCTATCCTCCGGTCATAGCCGTAAAAATACAAAAAGCCTTTGGTACGTATCAGGTGCCAAAGGTTGGAAAAACACCGGTTATGATTCATTTATGTGCACCCAATGGAAGACCGGCGCAGGTTACGCAGGATCTCGAAAGTTTTTGGAAAACGACGTATTCAGAAGTGAGAAAGATCCTGCGAGGTCGATATCCCAAACACGATTGGCCTGAAATTCCACCAGAGCGCAAATAAAAAGCCATTTGCAGATCCGAAAAAACGGTATCCGCAAATGACTGATGTAGCATTATTCGTAAACACTCGTCCAAATGGAAGGCGTCATCACGGGAGCAATTGCCTCAAGTTCAACAGCAATTGCGGGAATGTCACTTGAAACAGATCCTTTCAAATCTGAAGAACGTGCCTCGGAAGTTTTAGAATGGTTATCCTTGGAATCGGAGCTTGTCTGCGCGATTAGCTGCGGAGGAACAGCAAGGCTGGTTGCACCATAAACTGAATTGGCGCAGTACTGCATATTGGTAACTTCTAAACCAAAAATCTTGGTTCCCTCATTGAGTTGATAATAGGATCTGGAACTACCACTACCATCATAGAACGGATTTTCTATATCTCCGTTTTTCTGAATTGTTGAATCCTCCAAAGTTCGAGTAATTTTTTTAGCATTGCCAACATCTTCACTCTCAACTTTCCAGATTGCTGCACCGCCAACAGGACAATACTGATCAGAACCGCTAGAAACCATGAACGTCGGGAAATAAGTAGCATAGTTATAGGTAATTGGAGCACCGGTGAGCTTCTGTCCCTTTTCAAAAGTATGTCCAGTCGGATCTGTAGAGAAATAAATGCGATAATTCTTATCACTGCTTGGTGCTCTATCATTAACACTCAATCCAGGAGCCGCATTCAAAATCGTAACAGAAGGTCTAAATGCTGAACCATAGTCATAGTTCAATTCATACTTAGTCACCCCGCCTACAGTAACAGGAACATCGATAAAGGATGCGAAATAATGGTTTTCACTCTGATCGACATAGAAGCTGTCATTTGAGCCCGTACCGAATGCAACTTGAATGACGGGTTGATTGCCAATTTTTTCATACAAGCTGACAGCTGGAGGGAAGGTAATTGGAGAATAGATTGCAGAACCGTCACCAAATCCCTTTTCAGAAGCGGGATTGAAGACAGGGACCTCGTAATTTTCTGAAGTTTTTTCAACAGATCCCCAAGTATCTTTATTACTACTGGAAACATCCAAACGATAAAGATTACCTTTGCTGTCACCGACGTAAATGAGCTGTGCAGTCGAATCGAAATTATTCGGGAAAACAGCGGGAGCCCCTGTCACAGGATTATCGAAATAGAAAGTCTTAACGATCAAATCGTCTTTATTTTGCGGGAAAAGTTTAACGATATACATCACACGACCTGTACGATCAGCAGCAGAAGTTAAACTTTCAGGCATACCACCGGAGAGGATAACGACAGGCTCCGGAACATTATTAATCACCATCTTAGTAATGATAGGTTGAGCGTAGCTATACCCCATCATATTAAAGGGATAATTCGGATTGATGGCAGTTACAGGACCATCCATAGTGCCCATTATGCTATGTGTAGACGGCGAACCGAGCTGCCACTGATTATCGATTTCCCAAAGGACGATGGGATGACCAGGATCAGTAATATCAAGGGCGTAATATCCACGGCCACCATTTCTAAATCCACCGACTAAAACTGTACGCCAGGCATCACCATTCAAAGTGAAACCAGGAAGCTTTACATCAGAAACAGTCGGAGTTCCATTGATAAAGCTCACGTTATGATCATGAGAAGCCAATGAAGAGAGTTTCGGGAGCATCAATTTAGGAATAAAGGCCCAAAGCTCATCGCCTTCTTTCTTCCCAGTAGTAACGTCAGCATAATAATCGGGCATACTGTGAATATTATATATTGAGCTATCAAAGCCAGCACCTCGATAATTCTTGGCTGAATGTTCTTCACCTGCACCGGTAACATCATTATCACCAAGAATAAAGGAGTGAAGCATTCCGTCATTAGCACCGACCATAAGCATAATATCACGCTGTTTATATTTTGAAGCAAAACGAATGTAATCCGAGCTTCGATATGGCCGAGAAGGCGGCGTAACAGTAACAGGTGTTGCATATTCGATTATGCCAAGAGGCTGAGTAGCTATAAACTGACGAATATCACAATCCTTAACAACGCCGTATACGCACAAGCCAGCATGGCAAACCTGTCCATCAGAACAATCAGAATGCTGATCGCACACTCTGGCCGGCGTTCTTACCTCATTATTTATACATATTTTTCCAGCTGGAATATTAGTGTTATCTTTACAATTTGTAATACTGGCGGAATCAATACATCGACCTAAATCGCAATGACGAAGTGCATGAGTCTCACCAGAAATACCGCAATCCATGTCATCAAAACACTCAAACGGACTGACCAGATAATTCACATCGGAATACTGAGTCAAAAGGTCACGATTATATTCACTTGATGCCACAGACTTCTTACAGGATGAAACATTATCATTCGTTGCAAAGTGGAAAGCATTTACCCCGTTACTATTTGGAATGATACCAAATTCACTGTTAGAAATACCAACAGCAGACAAAAGTCCACTGTCAAGAATACCCACGTTTCCAGTTCTTGGGAACGTACTAATTGCGTAGCGATCGCCATTATCTCCACCAGAAACATTATATTTTGCAGAGAAAATATAACGTTCCGTCATACAAGTGTTCAAATTATCCGAAGAGCTACTCATATTATAATAATAATTTGGTTTTGCACAAGGCGTAGGCGCTGTATCACCATAGCCAGCTCTTTTGGTATATTTCTTGTCGTGTGCATCCGTGGTGAATTTATAATTCATACCAATGGCATATTCAGGATGTTTTTCCTGATCTTCCTTTGTCGCAGCACGCCACATATCACAGGTTGTGAGACGACATTTAAGACGATGAGCCAGATCAAGGAATTGTTCTTCGTCATTATGGAACTTACCCGTCGAATGATTGCATACAGTTGTTTCACGTTGTAGTTTGGCCTTACGGATCGGAGCAAGCGATGTACTGTAGCCGGAGTAAACACTGTAGTAACCGTGATTTGTACTTCCTCTTACTGTATCATAATTGGAATTTGCGCCAACAACATTTGAATTCACAACTTTTGTCTTTGAAAAATCCCCCTGAAGCATTTCACTCAAAGCAGAAACGAGTGCAGCTCTTAATGCCAGACTATCGGCAGCATTGTAGAAACAAACCTTCGAATCCAAGGGGATAGAATCGTTATATACATTATCATTAAAACTATTAAATGAAGCAACATTGGTCGGTTGAATCAATTCATACGTCGTTGGATGACGACAAGTACCCCCCTGCCATGCCGTTCTGTTCAAAGTATCAATCGCAACAAGTTTTTCTTTCTTTGTCTTATAAGCAGGATTTGCTTTATTTGTAGCAGATGTATCATTTAGATTTATTGCCATTTCAGCAGCTGTCAACTGAAATTCAGCATACCCTACGGGGAAAACTTTAATGCCTTGTTCAAATAGATGTTTCGCATCATACCATACTTTATCGGCATGTCCTTTTTCGTTTGAATCGTCAGCTAAATTACTATCATCATATCCAGACCCGTTGGGGCCACCGTCGGTAATCAGAACGACTGCTTTTTGGCGGCAATTGTAATACAGGTCTTCCTGCGGAGTTGCCGTACCGTTTGGCTGACGCCAAACGCCTTCATCCGCACTTGCCTTGAAATTGGGTGCCGTTTCAGCGCCGAAAAGATAATACAAATCAGCGAGCGATTCACCGATCGGCGTAGCAGCCGTTGCCGTGTAGGAACGAACATTTTTTACAATTGCATTGTTACTGGCTAAAATTCTTTCCTGAGTATTGTAGGCCGTCGGATAATTCAAAGGCGCAGGAACAGTATTCAGAACCTTTTTTCCCTCAGGATTGGTATTATTCATATTCCATGGGCCAACACTTTCCCAAATGCCCATATTAAATTCGCAGTTTCGACCGGACTTATAACTATCTGTAATCACCTTACCGTAAGTAACCCCGCCAGAAGAATATGTACTCAAGCCATAAATATTATCCGGTCTATTTGCTGCTTCTGTCGTAATAACAGTCATGCTTGAATTCGTATAGCCCGTATCAAGCAAAAACTGCTTACGCGTCCCGTCATACTTAACCTTTGCAACGGTATAAGTTCCACCCGTCGACATGCTTCCTTTAAATTCATATTTGCTGAAAGTTTTACAGCCATAATCATCGAAATACGCGACTTCCGTCTGAAACATTCTATCGCCAGAACGTATAGTATAATTGTGAACTCTTAATTCGACGACATCTCCATCCTGAAAATAAGTATTATTATCCCAATATATATTTTCATAAGGAACTTTCAAACTGCCTTCTGTATGCGAACGACTATCCGTTTTGGGATGGATATTATCAAGGTCCAAATAACCATAACTACAACCATGCTTTGAACAAGTATCTCCGTAATAAATATGATCAATCAGTGTCGATCCACGATATACATAAGCATGAAGGTCAACGTCACTATCGCTCTGTGATTCATAGCCCCATCGAAGCGTAAATCTTAAATATTTACCAGTTTGTGCACCTAAATCATCCAATGCATCTTCAAATTCGGATTTTACGTCATCACTTCCTTCTGTTCCTACTGCAAATCCGGCAAATCCAAATTTAACTTTATCCCTATAAGTTTGAATAATACCATCATCCGCATACGAATTTGCATAGGCAGGATCATCAGGATTTGACGAGCTCGTATTTGGAAATGCAGCATCCGATTTGGGTCCAACAGTCTTTAATACAGACTCATATCCATTATTTCTCCAAATTGAATAGGGAAGCGTAAATGCACCTTCATATATACCAAAGTCACGCTTTAACTTATGGATACCGCCTTGCGTATACATATTATTGGATGCACCTGCGATTTCACCCAATGCTTTTGTCAAACGTGTGTTGTTGTTATCTACGCCACTTGTCGTCATTATTTCATTCATACTTCGCGACGTATCTACAAGAAAATATACAATCGGCTCTAGTTCCTCGGCAGACGACTGCGCGAAAGCCTCATCCATTCCGAACATCAAACAACTCATTCCAGCCACAGCCAAAAGACTGCTCATCAATATGCGCTTGTTCATACGAACCTCCATATATGCTTACCCAGCTTATTTTACACTACCAACAAGTTTAATCCTAGAGCGGAGCTTCGTATGAAGCAACAATTTTATCTTGAAGTTTTTTCAACATCTGTTTTGCATCATATCGTTTTTTATGCAGTCATACGTTTTTATATTCAACAATTTCTTCACTATCGTTACAAACAAGCGCCACAGGATACACATGCAATACAATTCAACAGAAATTACTTCACACTAACACTGAAACATCATACGCATTAGGGCATCAGTTCGTCCTTTTGCCAATCAAATGCCCGTCCACCATATGCCAGTAAGGAACTTCTGAATAATACGCCATTTATGGCAGAAACTGAAGAGAACGAAAGCGGGGCCCCAACGAAAAAAATGGTTAGGCAATCCCAATGTGTTATACCACCTAAAATACTGAGGTTTCCAAAGGGCTCAGACCTTTAGTGAGGAGCCGAGGATTTTCGCCATCCAGTGAATGGCGAAAACCACAGAGCCCAGTGAGCAAATATAATGAACGAGTTGGAAAGCCGACAGTCTCGGAAAAAAGTTCATTTCATATTGCGAACTGAGGACAGGGGCAAAGCCCCTGCGGGGGTTGGGGCAGAGCCCCAAAAAACAATTAATGAGACCTTTTGCGAACTGAGGACAGGGGCAGAGCCCCGGAAAAAAAGTAAACAATCTTAATTCAGACCTTCCTTAAGGCAAAAAAATGTTGAGAACCAGGTGTAGAGCTCGGCAGGAAACAATGTAGACCCAATCCCCCTCTTAATATCCGGATACATAGGAAAAGCCTTTGCATGCCCCTCAAAATTGCAAAAGACAACGTGACGATTATTCGTAAACACTCATCCAGACAGAAGGCGTCATAACGGGGGCAATGGCCTCAAGTTCAATAGCAATCGCCGGAACATCGGTTGAAACCGACCCTTTGAGCTCAGACGACCTTTGGTTCGAAGTCATTGAATACTCGTCATCAGAATCTGCACTCGTCTGAGCAATTAGCTGAGGAGGAACCGAATAACTGGCACCTGAGTAATCTGAATTAGCGCAGTACTGCATATTCGTTATTTCGAGACCAAAAATCTTTGTCCCCTCATTAAGCTCATAAAATGATCTGATCCCACCTCCATCGTCGAAGAATGGATTATTTGTAACCCCGTTTCTTTGAAGAGCATCTGCTCCCATTAAATTCGTAATTCTCTTTGAATTCTCATCGCCCTCACTATCAACTCTCCAAATCGCAGCACCGCCAACAGGACAATACGCATCCGATCTATCATCTGAAACCATGAAAGTTGGGAAATATGTCGAATAATTATAGGTAATCGGAGCTCCTGTTAATTTTTGTCCTTTAGGAATAGGTTTTCCGTAACGATCCTGTGAATAATACACTTTATAATTCATTACCTCATTTGGTTCTCTATCCGAAATATTTAAATTATCAGAGGCATTTAAGATAATAACAGAAGGCTTAAAAGCCCCATATTCTTTATTTAATACATACTTTGTATCACCATCTTCAGTCACCGGAACGTCAAGGAATGAAGCAAAATAATGGTTATCATTTTTATCGACATAAAAACTATCATTCGAACCTGTACCAAAAGCTACTTGAATAACAGGCTTACCGCCTATGGTATCGTAAAGGCTAACCGCAGGCGGGAACGTGATAGGCGAAAAAACAGGAGTAACAGGACCTGCGCCAAGTTCCTTCGGATCAAAAATGGGCATTTCAACACCATTTGACAATCGCTCATCAGCTCCCCACTGCGAAGTATCGCTTCCAGTTACATCTAATCGATAAAGCTTACCCCTACTGTCACCAACATAAACAAACTCAGCAGTTGAATTGAAATTGTTAGGATAAACCGAAGGAGAGCCTGTAATTGGATTATCAAAATAGAATGTTTTAACGATTAAATCATTCTTACTGGATGGGAATAATCTAACAATATACATGACCTTGCCAGTCAAATCCGAGGCACTGTTACCACTTTCAGGCATACCACCAGAAAGGATAACAACAGGCTCAGGAACATTATTAATTAGCATCTTTGTAATGACGGGTTCTGCATAACTGTACCCCATCATATCAAAGGGGTATGCCGAATTAGCAGAAGTCACATTTCCATCGATCTTGCCCATTTCTTTATGTTCAGAAGCGCCTTCCGGCTGCCACTGATTATCAATTTCCCAAAGTACAAAAGGATGTCCAGGATCGGTGATATCAAGCGCATAATACCCACGTCCGCCATTGCGGAAGCCGCCCACAAGTACAGTACGCCAGGCATCACCATTGATCGTAAAACCAGGCAGTCTGACATCTGAAACGACAGGCGTTCCATTGATATAACTCGTACCATGATCATGTTTAACCAATGAAGAAAGTTTTGGCATCAACAATTTTGGAATAAAAGCCCAAAGCTCATCACCTTCCTTATTTCCGGCAGAAACCGTTGCATGGTAATCAGGCATATCCTTTATATTATATATGGTTCGATCAAATGCGGCTCCCTCATATCCGCCAGCTGAATGATCGGCACCATCTCCCGGTGTATCATTATCGCCGAGAATAAACGAATGAAGCATGCCATCATTTGCCCCGACCATCAGCATAATATCTCGCTGTTTATATTTAGAAGCAAACTGAATATAATCAGAACTGCGATATGGACGCGAAGGAGGCGTAACAGTTACCGGCGTTGCGTATTCAATTATTCCTAATGGCTGTGTTGCGATAAACTGCCGAATATCACAATTCTTTACCACACCCGACACACATCGGCCAGCATGACATACCTGACCTTCATTACAATAAGTATGATTAGAACACTCATTCGATTTATGTCGAACTTCGTTGTTTATACAAACCTCATTCGCTGATACATAACTATTACTCACACAAGAATTAATGGTACTGACATCTACGCAGCGTCCCAAATCACAATGTCTGAGTTTTTTTGTTATACCAGAGATACCACAATCCATATCATCAAAACATTCGTAAGGACTTACCAAATAATTGACATTCGAAATCTGTGAGTAAATACCTTTTGAATATTCGCTGGAACTCGAATCAGTGCTTCGACGAATATTTTTGCAAGTAGGATCATTGCTATTTGTCAAAAAATGACGCGCTTTTGATCCTTTTGCATTAGGAATGATGCCAAACTCATCATTTGAAATACCGACATTCTTTAGTATTGTACCGCCCGTCGAATCGACATTACCAGAGCGCGGAAAAGTACTAATTGCATATCGATCCCCTGTATCCCCACTGGAATTGTATTTACCAGAGAAAATATAACGTTCAGAAAGACAGATATTTTTATTCGCATCCGAACTGGGTAATTCGTATTCAGAGTTCACTTTTGCACAATGCGTTAAACTGCCATCCGACATACCTGCATAACCGGCACGTTCAGTATAGCTTTTTCCATGAGAATCTTCAGTGAACTCATAGTTCATACCGATAATTTTTGAAGTATCTCGATCTTGATCTTCTTTTGTCGCGGCACGCCACAAATTACATGAAGTTAAACGACATTGAAGACGTTGTGCCAAATCTAAAAACTGTCTTTCATCATTATGAAATTTACCCGTTGAATGATTACATACCGTAGCTTCGCGTTGTAATTTTGCTTTACGAATTGGCGCTAATGACGAACGATATCCTGAATATACACTATAATATCCATGATTGGTGCTCTTTCGTCCCGAATCATAATTTGAATTTGCACCGATAACGCCGGAATTAACAATTTTAGTCTTGGAATAATCCCCCTGAAGCATTTCACTCAAGGCCGTAACTAGCGCTGCTCTTAGGGCATCGCTATCTTCCGCATTGCTAAAACAAATTTTCTTATCCAAAGGAACTGTATCATCATAGATTTTATCATTAAAATCATTAAATAATGCTTCATCCGTCGGTGAAACCAAAACATATTTTGTCGGATGACGACATGTACCTCCTTTCCACGCGACTTTATTCAAAGTATCAATTGCTACAAGTTTTTCCATTTTAGATATATACACAGGATCTTTTTTGTTAGGATGAGTTTTAACATCAATACTCTTTTCATCTTCCGTTAATTGAAATTCAGCATAACCGACAGGAAATACTTTAATTTTTTGTTCATACAAATGCCAGGCATCATGCCAGACTTTTTCAGCATGACCTCTGACATTTTCATCCTCTACTCTGGTGCTGTCGTCATAACCTGAGCCTTTGGGGCCACCATCTGTAATCAAAACTACAGCCTTTGGTCGACAGTTATAATATTCATCCTCCTGCGGCGTTGAAGTCCCATTGGGCTGACGAAACACACCTTCATCGGCTGAAGCTTTAAAGTTGGGTGCAGTTGCGACACCAAATAAATGATAAAGATCAGCCAGTGATTCACCTATCGGAGTTGCCGATGTCGCAACGTAAGAACGCACATTGGTCACAATAGCCGCATTGCTCGCTTCAATTTTTTCGGGAGAATTATATGCCGTCGGATAATTCAACGGAGCAGGAATGGCATCCATAACCGTTTTACCTTTATCATTGGTATTATGCATGTTCCACGGACCAACGCTGTCCCAAATCCCCATATTAAACTCACAATTTCGCCCTTTCTTATAATCATCTGTAATTATTTTTCCATATTTAACACCGCCATTCTCATACATACTCAAGCCATATATATTTTCCGGTTTATTGGCACGTTCACTTGTATCTGGTTCAATAGGTGTCTCATCCAAAACAAATTTTTTATTCACTCCATCATATCTAACTTTTGCAACAACACGTCCTTCGCGATAATTCCGAGTACTATGTCCAGGCATGCTGCCATTATATTTAAAAACATTACTTACAGTACAGCCATAATCATCATAAAAACTAATTTCCGTCTGAAATCCAGACTCCGAGCCACAAATACTATAATTATGAATCAACATTTCAACGATATCGCCATCCTGAAAATAATCAGCTTTATCCCAATATATATTTTCATATCCAACTTTAATTCCATTCTCAACTCGTGAACAGGTTGTTCCTCTATTTGTTGAACAATTTTCACTATTTGGATTTCTATTATCTAAATCAAGAAATCCATAATCATAACCGTAAGATGATGTCATATCTCCATAATAAATATGTTCAATTTCTCTTCCATTACGATAAATATAGGCATGAAGATCGATATCACTGCAGCTCTGCCTGTCATATCCCCAGCGAAGTGTAAAAGTTAATAACTCTCCTGTTTTTGCTTTAAGTTCTTCACGCGCCTCTTCAAAAACTGACTTATCTTCATCCCCGGCTGTTCCTACCGCAAATCCCGCAAAACCAAATTTGACTTTATCTTTGTACGTCTGGATAATTCCATCATCCGAATACGAATTTTCATATTCTGGAGAGTTGGGATCATCTGAGCGAGTATTGGGATATGCTGCTTTGGAATTAGGTCCTATTTGCTTGAAATTAGATACATATTTATATCCGCCTGTCGTATATTGCCAGGTTTTATATGGAATTTTAAAATTAGTCGTTCCAGAGGTATCCCGTAGCAATTTTCTCGCATGATCGTAGTTCTGTGATGCCCCGGCAATCTCCCCCAAGGCTTTTGTCAAACGCGTATTGTTATTGTCAACGCCACTCGAAGTCATGATGGCATTCATACTATTGGACGTGTCGACCAGGAAGTAAACGATTGGCTCCAGTTCTTCACTGGATGACTGTGCCCGAGCTTCTTCCATTCCGGTCATCATACCACTCATTGCCGCTGCCGCCAGTAAACTGCTCATCAATACGCGCTTAGCCTTCATATCTCCTCCATCAGGTCTTTTCCTTCTTTAATTTGACCATAACTCCTTACAAACAAGTGCAATCCTATGTCATACCACGCCTTGCCGCAACTTTTTCAAATGGCTTTTGTTTGTGCGACTTTTCAAATAATGATCAGATATTATTCACTGCTTTATGGATTGTTTCCGCTCTGTTTCATCCATTCACAGTTTTGGGGATACTTATACACAAAAAAGCCCAGCCTCTTTGGCTGGGCACATCGTTTTGGGATACAAAACACTAAAATTGAACAAATCCCCAGGGCGTCATCGTTCCGCCACTGATAATTGGTAACAGATACTGCCCCAAAAAGACGTATTCAACGGATGCCAGTGCGATAAACGGCCCATAGGGAACCGCAAGCCTGCCTGTTCTTGAATCATCTGCAGCCTCTGCCGCCTCTTTCGAATCTTCTCCATGAATTTCAGCTTCAACCTCGCCGGCCACTTCATTGCGAAACAGACCATTCTGTTCCCCCGTTTTCTGACGTCTGCCAAGACAAATGGCAATAATGGCCACAATAATTCCCTGAAGACTGGATGCTAAAAAAATGAACGGAAGACACTCCCAGCCAAGAAATGCACCGACCATCGCCATCATCCAAATATCACCACCGCCCATGCCAATACGCTTTGTCGCGAGATAATACAGTCCAATAATGGCTATTACAATTCCTGCACCAATCACACATCCCAAAACAGAATCGAGCCAGCCAATGTTCCCCATCATCAATGCAAAAGGCATCGTTTCAGGGACAAGAAATGCCGTCAAAATTCCCAGACCGCCTATTGGAAGCGCAATTTCAGGTGGAATCTCTGTCGTCTGATAATCAATAACTGCCAGTGCCAGACTTCCAACAAGAAAAATCGAGCTACAGACAAAAAAGAGAAGCAGCCGCCAAAAAACGCCATCCATCATGATATAGGCCATATTTGGCTCAAATATCTGGCGGCAAAGGAAAAAGCCGAAAAGGGCACATATAAATTCGACAATCACGTACTGAGGTGAAATCGGGTTCTTGCAATTACGACATTTGCCCCGAAGAATAAGCCATGAAAACACGGGAATATTGTCATAAGGCTTAATACGCGCTCCACATTTGGGACATCCGCTCGGAGGCCATGCTATCGACATGTGATTCGGCACACGATATATCACGACATTCGAAAACGAACCAAGACAAGCCGCAAAAGCCGTGCAGAAAACATATAAAATTATCAATGTCTGTTCAAGTAAACCCGTATCCATACCGCTCCATTATTTTAATATAAATCCCGAAATGTACTCGTTTATTCAAAGAAAAAGGTCTCTTCCGAACCATTTTTATTGATACATGATTTGACATATTCGAGATATTTCTCTCTTTGTGACCAGAATGTCTCAAATTTTTCTTTTTCAAAATCACTTGCCGATGGGAACAGCAACTCTGCCATTTCATCTTTTTCCCAATGAAGGATAGCTTCATACGTCAGACGAGAAAATCGACTGATTTCATGAAGATTTCGTTCAGGCTTTGGATTTGGCGTCTGTGAAAAGCTGGCGCCGTTGTCGATCGACATGAACCGTCCATTTGAAAACTGACAATTTACCCCATACAAATCCGGCGCGCCACTGAAACGGTCCCAATTATTGATGAGAAAGTCAAAAACAAACAGATTTGATATCTGCCTCGCAAGTTCATATTGAGATATATTTTGCAGATGCGGCTGAAGTTTGTTCGCAAACTTCACTCCTCGTTTATGTTTCTCAGAAATAAATTTGAGAATTTCTTCCGCCGGAACTTTCAAATCGTCTTTGGAAGTCCCAGGATTGAGCCATTTTTTCCATAAATCACGAAATTCAATCGGAAAATCAGCATAAGATGGCACCCAGTCTTTGAATGTTCCATCAACCCTATATGCTCCATCCGGCATTTTCGTCGGAATAATCTCTTTAAATTCTTCAGCGAGATTGGCCGAATTTCGTGAATACATCGAAGAAAATGCATTAAATTCGATATAAACGGGAATATTTACAGGAATATAATACCCGCATTTCATCAACGGACACAATCTATATGCCGCAATTTCCGATCGATAGTTCGATTGAAAACGTTTTTGAAACGGCTTAAACGCCGCAATAACCTCTTTATCTTTTAAAAATTTATAAACCAGTGAACTTCCGCCCCCAATACGCTTCATTCCCGAAATATCTTTACCGGGAACGAGTTCTTTTGGCTGAGCAAGTAGATTGGGATGACGTTTAAGCAAGGATTGATAGTTTTTTTCGAGAATATCGACTGCACCAAACAAGCGCTCAGCATCATAGAGAACCATGAGTGCTTCATCATAACGACCAGCATTAAACCACTGTTCTGAAACCGAAATGGCCTCATCAATACTCGAAGGCATGCCGTTATCAAGGACCGGAAGAGCATTCTGTGGCTTATCAACCGCCTGCACCTCCTGGTTTTGCACTTCAACAGCCGCGTATTTCTGTCCATCAACGTCCGCTTCAGCAGAATCACCGGTGCCGGCATCATTGGGGAGCTCGACACTCTGTACCGGAGCAGGTACCTGCACCTCTTCCCGATTATCATTTTGAGATGCAGGCTCCTCTGCTTTTGGACTGCACCCACAAATAACCATACAGATTACAAATGCAATATATATATATTTCATGAGTTCACCACATCAACAAACTGAAGAATGATGACATCTTCTTCCGGTCGAACGCAGTCAATTTTTACGCGACACATGGTTCCCACAGGCCATCTATTTTTCGTCGCAACATTTGCTCTAATCTGCGTCTCGACAAGAGCCACCTGAGCAATATCACCGCGCTCAGAATTGTATTGAACAATAACTGCGTCAAGGGGTTGATTTCCAAGCTGTTCGAGATATTTCAGTGTTGCTGTCTGATATGCTTCATGAGATGCGCTGCGGGCATGTGAGAGCCCGAGGTCCGTTTCAGCAAGAATGGCATTAAACGTCTCTTCATCAAATCTTGCACAGCCGTCAGAAAACCAGTTCTCAAGCTGATAATGCGCCATCAAATCCGCATATCGCCTCAAGGGGCTTGTGGCCTGCAAATACTTGTCAATTCCGAGTCCCGCATGAAGTCCGGGCGTCATCGAAGAGACTGCCGGCATCATGCATCGTCTCATCGAATAGGCACGAATCAAGTCATTCGGCATGGCATCAAGCGTCTCCTGTCGCGGCATATTATTAGGCGCAGCCTGAATGCGGTACAATGCCGGTATCTCATGTTCAAAACAGAATTCAGCCGCAAGCGCATTAGCCAGAATCATACATTCTGAAACGATCTGACGGCTCATCATTGATGTATCGATTGGCTTTAATATATATTTTGAAGTTGTCTCATCCCAGTCAAGCTTAAATTCGGGCAAATCGATATCAATGGCTCCATGACTGCGGCGGCTTTCGGCTGAAACCTCTGATATTTCCTGAATTTTACGAAGCTCATCCGACAAATTATCGTCACCTTCTTCAAGGAGATGTTCGGCCAAATCATACGACAAACGATGCCGTGAAGACACAACACTTGGCACAATTTCTTTTGCAATCAGATTATATTCAGAATCAAAAGTGAGCAAAAAAGAGATGGCATTTCGCCGCTCCCCGGGCATCAAACTCAACGCATTCTCACTCAGAATGAGCGGAATCATAGGAATCCGCTGCTCGGGAAGATAGATTGAAGTGCCGCGTCTGCGCGCCTCATGTTCGAGTACAGAATTAAAAGAAATAGACGAGGCTGGAGCCGCAATATGAACGCCTAGACGCCATTTACCGCCATCAACAGCTTCTATTGACAATGCATCATCGATATCCAGTGTATCTGAATCATCAATAGAAAAGACATTTAAATGTGTTAAATTGCGCCGATGCATATCGGCTGCTGAACTTCGAAAACATTCCAACGCTTCTTTTTCGGCCAGTTCACTGAATTCAGCTATAACCTCATATTTTAATAATGCAACATTTGTATTTTTCGTCCAAAATCCGGCTTCGCGCAAAAATGCTCTGGCCTTGAGATGAGATGTCCCCGAAAAGCCGTGATTAAGCCTGTTCTGTATCAACTCAAGCAGGACTTCGGCCTCCATCTTTTCAGGCGATTCGCCGCCAAATATGGCATAATGTTCAACCGATTTCCATGCATCCCGATAGACCGAATGATTCCTGATTTCATCTTCGACAGCCTGTATTCTATCATTTTCAGACATCTTCAGCAGAGAAATTGCCTCATCGGCAAACCCAGATCGCCATGCTTCACGCCGTGCTTTGGCTTCTTGCTGTCGAAGCAAATCTTCGACAATTTCACGCGAACGCGGTGAAAACAATTCCGGTGATATTGTCTTAAAATATATCTTATCCTGACGAAGCGCACGTATCATGCCGAGAATTTCAACCGCTCCCGGTGCATCAAACATCATTGATGCAAGGTCATCAAGCGAAATCTCGTCATAATCATCCAAAACAAGTGACCACAGCTCTTCTATATCACATTTTGAAATATATTCATCAGCGCGAACATCAAGAGATTTTAATTCTGTCTGTATATTTCCAGGCAAAAGAGATCGCGATATTTTGACCGGCAAAATGTGAAGCACCTGTTTAGATGCCAGCGAAACATCCCTTCCTAGCACATTGATCAGCTTCACCTTGCCTGTCTTTTCTTCAAAACTCATCACTAGACCGAGATGAAACTTTCCCTTGTCGGCAAATTCAATCACGCACCCTTCTGTCATACGGTTTTCTGAAGCCATATAATTCCTTTATCCGCAGGGTTACAGCACCCAACCGGCAATTTTCATACAATACGCGAAAATTCGCCGCACGTCTATTGAACAATTCCCCAAAAGGCTTATACCAGTTACTATTCAACCGGGGCTCTGCCCCGAACCCCGCTGGGGCTTTGCCCCAGACCCAACCAAAGGACTGAGTCCTTTGGAATCCTCAATATTTTTAGATAGTATAATTCTTTTGAGCTGCCTATCCCTTGTTCCTCGCCGGGGCCCCACCCCCGGCTCTCATCAATTTCTGCCTTATATTTGCGAAATACTCTGAGCATATTTCAGAAGATTATGAACTCCCCATGCCTGAATTGTAACTTTTACCCACTAAATTATTGAGGATTCCAACGCCCCCCTCGTCACTCCCCCCATTTTTTCTTGAAGTATCTCGCCCGTATGTTTACATTGCCAATTCAGGTGCGGTTCATCCTGCCATGCACCATGCCGCCCCCATCCAATATTGCCGATGCGTATTGAGCGCAAGCGAAATAGCAGCGGCGATGCGCGGCGTATCGTCAGATAGCCGCACTCACAATATCTTTTATAGTATATATTCAAATCGCATGAAAAAATTCTATTTCCTTGTTTCATTCGCTCTATTGCCGTGTTCTGCTTCCGCTCAGGAAGCCGCGCCCGCTCAGGTCCCCCCGGCATCCGTTCCTTCGCAGGAATCCGGTCCTGCACAAGCAAATCCGACCCCAAATGAAGCATCAACTCAGCCCGACGGTACAGCTCTGCCCGCAGAACGCCCTCCTGTGCGACGAATGAAAACCATTGAAAATCGCGAATTCGACGACCGCGAAAAAATCGTTCTTCTTCTCAATGCTCACTGCGATTTTCCGTCCAAAGAAGATCTCATCGCAACCTCTCCAGATGCGGAAAAACATCTTCAGGACATATTAAAGGATGAAACTGTACTCTTTTCCGTTCGAATGAGATCTCTTGAGGCTTTAGCCTATTTCGATACGCCTCAAAACATTCAGACAATGGAATGGATGCTTAACAATCCGGATAAAATTAAACATCCCCTCATGCTCATGCAGGCTATCCGTGCCTATCCAAAAGTTGCGCCGCAACAGGCCCCTGCTACACTCGAAAAATTTCTCAAATCAGATAACGATATGATTCGTTTTATAACTATTTCGGCACTCAAAAACTGTCCGGGCGATGCCGCTGTCGATGTTCTCAACAAAAGATACGCTGTCGAAAAAAATCGTTATTTTCAAACGCGTCTCATGGATGCCATAAGCAATCACTGCAAACAGACAACCTATTGTAACTCTTCTTTTTAATATATATTATTTATGCTTTCAAACGCGGCATTGCAAAGCCAGTCTCTCCGCCCTTCTTCTGCATCTGCCGCTGTTCCCCGCCGCCCCCCCCTGCTTTCCACATTTGTTACCTTAAAATTGTGTAAATTGCGTTTTATTCAGAGGTTCCCTGACTCCGTTTCATAGTCTTTCTCTTGCGAAGTACCCCCACCATTCCAGCCAAAAACATGAGATGCCAAGGTGCATTCGTCTGCCCAGACGGCACCCCAGAACAGCCATCCGAAGCTGTAATTCGCACATCAGGCGCGGCATCGTTCTCTTCATCCTCTTCATCAACATCAGATGCTGCTTCAATATTATCTACACATTTTCCATTTCGACACTTCTGATTATCCAGACAAGTTTTATATATATACTTACCGTCTTTACATGATTTGACATTATTACCTTCGCACACTGCGGCTTCGGATGAATCACACTCATCTACATCACAGTCCCCGCAGCTCCCGCCGCAGCCGTCATCTCCACAGCTTTTGCCTTCACACTGGGGCTCACAAACACACTGATTATCCGCGCAAATCAAACCGGCTTCGCATTCCCCGCAGCTCCCGCCGCAGCCGTCCTCGCCACAGCTTTTGCCTTCACATTTCGGCACACAAACGCACTGATTGCCCTCGCACACCTGACCGTCACCGCACGACCCGCAGCTCCCGCCACAGCCATTATCACCGCACTGTTTATTCGTGCAATTCGGCGTACACTGACACGAATCTGCGGGCAGTCCCTGATAATTCCCCTGCGAAACCCAACGACTCGTCCCCGATCCACAGCTGCCCTGGAACGGATCAAACCGCGTACCGCCACTCTTTGGCGCGATGTCAAAATGTAGATGAATCCCCGTCGAACACCCCGAACTCTGCGCCACACCCAATGCCTGACCACAGGTAACGATGTCGCCTTTCTTGACCTTAATCGACCCCTTTTTCATGTGCGCATAGACGACAACCGAGCCATCATTTTGTTTAATTTTGACATGATTTCCATAACTGTTGCTGTTGCTGCAGTCGGGATTGTCGGATGTTGAGCCGCTTCTCTGATCATAAATGCCATCTGCCGTACTCATAACCTCACCGGGAGCCGCTGCGACGACCGAACATGAAGCCCGGGTGCTGCCATACGGTGCGAAATCCGTTCCGCTGTGCTGCTCATAGGTTTTGGTTCCGCATGTATAATCCGTCAAACCGCTGTTTCTATTGTTATCAAAATATGCCGTAACCGTTACGCCGCCGCCGCATGTCGATCGGTCGATTGGAAACCGTTCCAGAACATCCTGCGAAAACGCCGTCTGACATATAAAAACAGAAAATAACATTCCACACAACATATATATATATTTATATTTCATCTTTATTCTCCTATCGTTTCAATTCTTTAACTGCTTTTCCAGTGGATATATCCAAAATCCAGCCGTCAGTGCCATCCAAATATCTAAAGTGCGTATCATCAATAAATCCGCTTCCATCATAAGTGCTCATAACGGGAACAAAATCATCGGTCATACGGCCGCTTTCCATGCCGATATTCGTCAACTGATGGTTTTGGCTTCCATCGACATTGACGAGATACCAGGATATTATGCCGGTATCCCCTGAGGCATATAATATCTTTTTTCCGTCCGGACTAAACATCGGCATCGAATGATTCCCGACATCGACAAGACGACGAAGCGAAACGCCGTTGCTGTCCAAAAGCTCAATGACAGTCATCGTTTCATCGATATTGTCACTCTGCGGACGGGTCACCAACACTCTTGAATAATCCCGATTGAATGAAAAATCACCATAAACATGGTCAGCAATCTTTCTCACTTCGCCTTTTTTATCGGTCACAAACAAATTAAAATCACGATTGACAAAATAAGTCAAACCTTTCGCCCCTGGCCGAGAAAGGACGACATCCTCCGCAATCTGCCTTGCAGGGCCTTTGGGCGGCTTAATATACAGCGGTCCATGCATCGGTCCCATGCTCGCATTCATGACTTCTTTCTCACCAACCACATAAAGCTCGTATTCAGTCGGCGCCTGTAGCTTGCGAACGACTTTGCCCGGCAGAGAAATACCGTCAATGGACACCTCCTGAGCAACGCCAAAACCGCTCACCATCAGTATCATCAGGAAAAGCAAACTCACACTCAAATATTTCATGACAGCCTCCAAATATCCCTCGACAAAACCTTCTATTTTCTAATCATAAATTTCTTACATAGCAATCTTATATTATTATCAATTGCTCGCATTCGCTCGCTGCCGGGCTATCAAGAACGGCCTGTCACAGCCAGCCGTTCTCGATACGCCCTCTTGGGCGAGTCTATGTGCTCGACGGCTCTATCGATCCGCCTGTGCGCATACACCTCGCCTTTGCATTGCTGCTACTTTTATCATTTACGCGCTGCATGCCGCAGGCAAAGTTTCCATTGGCAAACAGCCAAATATAATCAACAAATGTTATTTTGCCCCGCGTTCAATCAGCTTCTGAACAAGAGAATTTCCATTTTCGGGATCGTCATAGGGCCGAAGATTGTCGAGGACAGTATTTCCATAATAATCTTTGACAAATATGTCAGCACCCAACATCAGGAAAAAGGACAATAATCGTTCAGTTCGAACGAACATTATCGGCGTCTTACCCTCGTTGTCTTTCGCATTGATATCGGCGCCGGAAGAAGCAAGTGTCTGTACTATATCTATGCCCTGAGCATACATCAAAGCCGTACGGCCATCCGCATCACGGGCATTGACATCGGCTCCGGCATCAATAAACACTTTAGCAACAGCCGCATTTGTCGTTGTCATGAGCGGTGTTTTTCGCCGTTCATCGCGGGCATTGACATCGGCTCCGGCATCAATCAAAACCGTGGCGGCCTCCTTATCTTTGACATAAAAGAGCGGCGTCCAGCCAACAGCATCTTTAGCATTGACGTTTGCCCCTGAAGATATCAACAATTTTGCGATTGCTGAATTATTAACAAACATAATGGCTGTGTTCTGTTCATTGTCAGCAACATTCACATCGGCTCCGGCATCAATCAAAGTTTTTACGAATTCAACAGAACGTTTATTTTTGACTGCAAACATTAAAGCGGTCATGCCGAGATTATCACGAGCATTGACGTCGGTATTTGCCTTCAAAATATCATTAAGAATTGTCGTATCCTCAACGAGCATGAGCGGCGTGCGTCCGCCGGAATCCTTCAGATTAATATTGGTACCGGCATTTACTAAAACACGGGTCTTTTCCGTCAACCCCGCCTGAATGCTTTCAAATAAAATAGATTGTCCGTAATTTTCGGTGGCATTAACATCGGCTCCGGCATCAATGAGAGCCTGAACAACATCAGATTTAGTGGCAAAAAACAAGGGCGTTTTGCCATCGTTATCGCGAGCATTGACATCGGCTCCGGCCTTAACCAGGAGTTCAACATCATCACGGCTGCGTGCATAAAACAGAGGTGTTCTGTCGCCATCAATTTTATGGTTGGGATCGGCGCCAGTGGCCAGATAATCTTTCAAAACACTATTGTTTCTATCCATATCCAATGCAAACATCATAAAATCATCATCATTAATCGTATCATGATGGACGCCAATGGAGAGCAAATAACTTATAATTTCATCATTATTACTTTTGATTGCATACTCAATCGGCAGTATGCCATTTGAATCTTTAGCATTGATATCCGCGCCAGCTTCGACAAGTGCTTTTGCGGCATCAGCAGATTGAGCGAATTTATACAATGAGCCCCCATCTTTCGATTCGGCATGAATGTCTGCACCGGCGGATATCAATGACTGGACTCTCAATAAATTGTCTTGGGACAGTGCACCGATCAAAGCCACATTTCCCTCTTTGTCCAAATAATTGGGATCCAGACCGCCTTTGAGCAAAGCCGCTTCCATCTGAGTAATATTAATTTTCTCATAATCATCTTCATCTTCATAATCTTCATCTTCATCTTCGCAGAATAAACGTTCAGGACTGTCCGGTGTAAGAAACACATTATACAAATCACATCGGTCAATACCGTACATGAGGATAGAAGCAAGATCAACGTATTTTAAATAAATAATGTAACTATCAATTGAATATTTAGTCACGGATATCGGTAAATCTGGAACAGAAACATCGGTATCCGAAAGGTAACTGGCTGCATCTTTTCCAAATTTGTCTTTTATATTAACATCCGCACCTAAGTTAATGAGTTCCTCCAGTAATTGTTTTCCCTCTAATTCATTTTTCAAGCTCCAAATGATGGCATCGGCCAATGCCGTCCGTCCATCTTCTAAAATATCATTTGGTCGTCCGACATATTTGAACATAGTTTTGACCAATGGGATATTATTGTTTTTAAGAGCAAGCTGAAAAGCAAGGAAGTCAAAATGGTTGGAGAGGTCAAATTGAGCGCCAGCCTTCACTAATACATCAAATATATTTTCATCAGTTTCCACATCTGACAAATAGTCAATTACCCTCAAACCGGAAGCATCAGCGGCATTCACATCAGCGCCAGCTGCAATGAGGTCTTCGACGGCTTGTTTATTTTTCAAACAATACATCAATGGAGTTCTTCCATCGGCGTCCGAAATATTCACATCTGCGCCGTTTTTTATCAGTGTTCTTACAGCATCGCTATTATGACAAGCTATGTTCCAGATGTGATTTCCATTTTTATCTTTGATATTTACATCTGCACCTGCAGTGATGAGCGCCTTAAGCACCTGATCATTCCATGTTCCCCAGAGAGCTGTTTTCTGCTCATTGTTTCTATGTTTTGGCTCTGCCCCAGCCGCAATTAACATTTTTACGATATCAACATTATCAGACTGACTTGCCATCATCAATACTGAATTTCCAACATTGTCCGCTGCATTCACATCCGCGCCGGCATTGATCAATACCTTAATGCAATCGAGATTTCTCTTTCCTAATGCATACATCAAAGCCGTATTTCCATTTTCATCCTTTTTATTGATATCTATTCCATTTGAAATCAGAATTTTTAACACTTCAGCATCACCCGTTTCCATCGCCATCGTCATATTATTTTCACATTGACGATTAACATCTGCTCCATGTTCAAGCAATATTTGAACAATCTTGACTAAATTATGCTCTCCATGTTCTTTGTTTCCACTTACAATTGCGACATGCAGCGCCTTTGAGTACCAATCAACAGCTGTTTGTTTATCGATTGATTGAACGCGAATTAGTCCATCTATTATTTTTACAATTTCTTCCAACTCGTACATTTCATCTTCGCTGAAAGCTCTAATCACAGCCATATTCAATGCCATTCCAACAATTTCAGCATCTCCATTTTTCACAATATAATCTGCATCATTCAAAACAAATGGAATAATTTCATGCCATTCATAATTTCGAATACTTTTTCTCAACTCATTTTCAAACACATTTTTACTAAAACTAAAGTGAGAAAGAATAAACTCCTTCAATTGATATTTAAATTCACTCGAATATTCACCATATTCAAACAACTTCATTATATTTTCATCATCATTCATATATTTTATATTTTCAAAAGAATTAAATAAAAATTTGACCATTTCAATATTTTTTGAACTCGCGGCCATGCTCAACACCGTTTCATTTTTCGCCGAAACAGCATTTACATCGGCACCAGCCTCCAGCAATAATTTGACGACTTCAACTTTACCGCATCCCGCACCGTACATTATTACGCTCTTTCCATTATCATCTTTTGCATTTACATCGGCTCCGGCCTCCAGCAATATTTTGACGACTTCAACTTTACCGATTTCCGCGCCATACATCAGTACTGATTTTGAATATTTATCTTTTGCATTCACATCCAGCCCGGCCTCCAGCAATATTTTGACGACTTCAACTTTACCGCTTTCCGCGCCATACATCAGTACTGATTTTGAATATCTATCTTTTGCATGCACATCAGAACCAGCCGCCAGCAATAATTTGACAACTTCAACATTACCGCTTCCCGCGCCATACATTATAACGCTCATTCCATTATCATCTATTGCATTCACATCAGAACCGGCCTCCAACAATAATTTGACGACTTCGACATTGCGGCCTATTGCTCTGGACATAAGAGCTGTACATCCACTCCTTTCTTTTGCATTCACATCCGCTCCGGCAGACAGCAATATTTTGACAACTTCGACATGATTGCCTATTACTCCAAACATAAGAACTGTACACCCATCACTATCTTTTGCATTCACATCCGCTCCGGCAGACAGCAATAATTTGACGACTTCGACATGACCTCCTTTTGCTCCAGACATAAGAGCTGTACGCCCATAACAATCTTTTGCATTCACATCCGCGCCGGCAGACAGCAACAATTCGACGACTTCAACATTACCTCCTTTTGCTCCAGACATAAGAACTGTATGCCCGTTTCTTTCTTTTGAATTCACATCCGCGCCGGAAGACAGCAATAATTTGACGACTTCAACATTGCCGCTTTCTGCACCATACATAAGAGCTGTACGCCCATATCTTTCTTTTGCATTCACATTCGCGCCGGCAGACAGCAATAATTTGACAACTTCGACATTACCGCTTTCTGCGGCATACATTAAACTGGTCTTTACATCTTCATCTTTTGCATTTACATCGGCACCTGCATCAATTAATAATTTTGCCGCTGCCGCATCTTTTGCGAACATAAGTGGTGAACAATACCCACGTCCTTTTTTTAAATATGTTTTTTTATATTTTTTCACAATGGATAATGCAATATCAGCATTCACCAGACAATTCTCTTCCGGCCAGTCCTTGCAGTCTGGAATTTGATTTTCATCGTTTTCCTGAACAGAAATATTTGGCGTGTTTATGACATCATGTTTTCCAGATGCACACCCCAAAACAATACCAGCAATCATCAAACACAAAATATAGATTTTTTTTGACATCTTCACACCACTCGCAGGCCAATATTACGTATTGCTTTACGCAAATTTTTTCTTCTATCACATCTCCATTCAAAGATTAAATGAATTCAAATTCACCAGCCGCACACCACGAGCGCATGACAATAGCCCGAGCCCTCCCCCCAAATAGTCCCGTTTGTTGTCCAAAACCCAATTCTGTGCGATGAATGAGAAATACATGCTTTCGCGGCGGCATGCAAAGGACTGATAAGCCGCAATATTGGCATCAAATATGGCAGGGAAGCTTAAATGGGCAACACTGGGCCTCATCATAGGCCTGTTTCATTATAATGCACTCATGGCGCAGGAAACACCTCAGCTGCGGCGCCTTGAAGGCCGTGAAGCTATTCACACAAACACTGCCCAAACACCGAATATTATTTCTCAAACACAAAAACCAGAGTCCCCTGACACCAAAGTCGTTAAAAATCACGAAATTAAACTCGCATCTACGCCAATCGTTGGCAAGTCAGCCAGGAAATCCATGGCCGACCAGGTCGCCGCAATTCTCCGTGAAAAAACTCTGTTCAATACGCAGACCGGTATTCAAATCGTCGATCTCGACTCCGGCGACATCGTTTATTCACACAATGCAGACAAACTTCTTAAACCAGCGTCAAATACCAAACTTCTGACAACAGCAGCAGCCATCAACATCCTCGGCGCAGACTATCAAGCCGAAACCAAACTCATCGCAAAAGGCAAAATCGAAAAAGGCATCCTTAACGGCGACCTTTATTTGAACATTGATCACGATTTTACGTGGTCGACGCGATTTTACGATGCCGGTGACGTCCCCATGCGAGGCCTCATTTCACAACTTCAAAGTGCCGGAATTAAAAAGATAAACGGCAAACTCATTGTTTCAGGATATGTCGTGTACGGCGGCGTTGCGACCGGTACCCTTTCCACACCGATTCATCTCAAACGGGCAGGAAATCAGTTTGCCGCACTTTTGAGAAAAAATAAAATCGGCTTCACGTCCCTGCACATCCAGCAAAATGCCAAAGCAGATGGCAAAACACTGGCCACCTGGCACTCACCCATGCTTTCCGAGGCAATAGTTCCCCTCAATCGTGTCAGTCACAACGAATACGCAGATATGCTTCTACTCGCGATTGCCCATAAAACTTCCGGGAAAAACACTTTCGAAGCCGGGGCCAAAGCCGTCAAAAAGTGGCTCTCTGACGCCGGACTCCCCGTCAAAGGCATCGCGCTTAACGATGGCTCAGGCCTTTCTCACGACAATCGAATGAGTGCCGACTTCTTTACCAAACTCGTTGCTTATATGCTCAAGTCGCCTGCAGGCCGAGAATGGGCCGCTTCGCTCTCGATCTCCGGTTATGACGGAACATACGGTGGAAGACTCGCTACGGATGATGGAAAGGGCCGTGTTTATGCCAAATCGGGAACGCTGCGCGACACCATCTCGGGTTCGGGCTTCTTCATCAATCGATACGACGGACACACATACGCCTTCTCTGTCATCGTCAACGGCATGAAAAACAGAAAAGTCACGCGCCAGTCGATCGATCGAATCGTCCGCGTCTTTCTCGGCAACCATCTCAATGCCGAAAAACCGTCTGTTCCGGTGATGAACGCACTGATCAAAGATAACGACAATGTCATCGCGAAATGGAATGCCGTCAAAGGCGTCGAAGGCTACCGCATATATCAGAGTACAGACGGAAACGTCTGGCAAAAGCTTGCCGAAACAGACAACACATCTTGGTCTCTGCCCAATGAGTCACAACATATTCGCGTCACGTCCGTAAATAAAGCCGGAATCGAGAGCGATCCCTCCCTTATCTTCAGCTATCGCCCTGGAAAGCAAATCATGACCGTCATCGAAGAAGCTCGCTGCCGTTCCGATGAAGCCATGCGTCCGGCCAACCACTTCATTGCCCACGAACGGCCACTGGCCAATTTTGTCGATTCATCCTGGGGAATTGAGACCGTGAGAACCCTCGGAAACCGAACAATTGACGGCGCCCTTTTTCACTCGGTCACATGCAAAGGCTCAATTTCATGGAATGATGCGGATTTTCAGAAAGCCGTGTCAAATGACATCCCGGTCATCGTCAATGTCGTCGACGCGCATTTGAGCGCGGATGCAAGCGGAAGCTGTGCACCTGGTTCCGGGAAGGTTCTCGGCTGCTTTGGCGAACCGGTCGTAACAAAAGACCGTCGTCTTGGCGAAAGAAAACAAAATTACAGACTGAGAAAAGCCGCCGGCACAGGTTCTGCGAGACCGTCGTCAATCGTGTCATGGCAGGGTGGCAAAAAGGTCCTCGATATGGGGCCATCGACAGTTGCCGCCCAGGAAAAAGACGACAAAAAATCCATCACCCTCATTGGATTTGACGCGCAGGCACTTGACAGCCAGAAAACCCAAGACGCCGTCTGGAAAGCCCTCAAACTTCAGTCAAAATAACACAGATAAAGCGGCGTCAGGCCGCTTTTCTTTTGCCTTCATCGAGACACAAAAAAAGCGCTGTATAAACAGCGCTTTCATTTTAAGAGAGATTAACGACGTCCGCCGCTTCTGCCAGTGGAACGGCCACCGCCAAAGGAAGGTCTTGAACTTCTGGCTGAACCGCCGCTGCTGCTACTGCTGCTTCTGCCATTATTCTGTTCCTCTTCTTCCATATACTGCGACTTGCCGCTCGGATAGGACTGACGACCTGCACTGGAGCCCGAGGAACTCGGTCTGCTGGCGGAAGGACGCGATCCTGAGCTGCCGGAACTTGCGGAAGGACGCGAACCATAGCTGCTGGAGCTGCTCGTCGAAGGACGAACGGACTCGGAGTTGCTTATCGAAGGACGTGAACCGTAATTACTGGAGCTGCTCGTCGAAGGCCGAACGGAGCTTGCACCGCTCGTCGAAGGACGTGAACCGGCGTTGCTCGGCGAAGGAACGGAAATGCTGGTTGAAGGACGTGAACCGGTGTTGCTCGTTGAAGGACGAACGGCATTGGAGTTACTCGTTGAAGGACGTGAACCGGTGTTGCTCGTTGAGGGACGTAATCCGGTGTTGCTCGACGAAGAAGGAACGGAGATGCTGGTTGAAGGACGTGAACCGGTGTTGCTCGTTGAAGGACGAACGGCATTGGAGTTGCTCGTTGAAGGACGTGAAACATTTGCCGACGAATTGCTGTTGGAAGGTCTTGAAACGCCAACAGAGGAGCTGCTTGTTGAAGGTCTTGCAACAACACTGTTGTTGCTGCTGCTGGGTCTTGCAACACTGCTGCTGCCTGCGCTGGGTCTTGCTACACTGTTGTTGCTCCCGCTGGGTCTTGCAACGGCGTTATTATTGGAATTGTTGTTGGTACCGGGTCGTGCGATGTTGCCGGGCTGATTGGCATAACGTCCGACTGCAACGCCGCCGGGAGCTGCACCGGGAGCGCCACCGGGGCCGCCCGCAGGCTGTCTCATCCCAACCGTCATGTGTGAATTATTCGCATAGCGAACAGGCGGATGCGTCGTGTAATATGTGTTCAGATTGTAGTGAACATGGTTCGGATTGTAGTAGCTGTTGCGGGCACCATAATAGGTGTAATAGTTGTAGGAACCTACACGCGTGTAATTATAGTATCCGGAAGCAGCCCAGTGATGGCGATGCGGTCCCGTGATGTAGCACCAGCTGTTGCCCCATGGAAGCGGATGTTCGCCCATGTAGTAATACGTATCAAACGAAATGTTGGAAACATAGTAGCTGGGGTCACCGACGAAGATGTAACGGCCGTTTTCGCGGACATAGAAATCATCGGAATCCGGTGCATAGGCATGCGTGTGCGGACCGGAAATGTTGCACCAATCGGAGTTCCCGTGAATATCGTACACAGGATGCGGTCCATAATATGCGACGGATGAAACATGAACGCGAGCGGTGCTGGCGGTATAGAAACAACCACTCAGAGTGAAAAGAGAGATACAAAGAGCGGCAAGGATAGAAAATCGTCTAAACATGGTGTCCTCCCTCAGAACTGCGTTTCCGCTGTCGTTGGTTTATGTCATAGAAAACTAAAACACGCAATCGAGCACGAACAAGTGCCGGATACAGAATAATGCACCACTTGTGCCAAATGTTCCGAGAAAAAAATGAAAAAAATGAAGTTCGCGTCTATCCCTGCGGGATACGCCGCGAATTGGCCTGTGCTATTGCCCCGAAGAGGCAATACGCCCAGGCGAACAATGTGTTGAATGCGACGGGCTGCGTATTGCCGACAGGCGATAGCAGCCCCGGGGGGCGCGTCGTATTGGCCGCCAGGCCGATAGACGCGAGGGGGGCCACAGCCCCCCTGTGTAAAAAATGCCCAAAAAGAAGGCAAAAAAAAGCCCCCGTTTCCGGGGGCTGTGACTTAGTGATTAACCGAGAGCAGCCAGTGCTTCTTTTGTCGGAGCGTGGTTAGGATCAACGCCCAAAGCACGATTGAACATATCTTTCGCACGTTTTGGATCGTTGGTCTTGAGACGGAGCAGACCGAAATGGTAGAAGAAGTTGGTCTTCACGTCCTTCTCCTTGATGTTCATCTGGTGGAGAAGGATGGTCTGCATAATCTTGAGAGAACTCTCATAATCGCCGATTTCATAGAGCAGGATGCCGAGTTCGAGGTTGTTGGGGATATTTGTCTTGTCGATGGCATTTGCGGCTTCAAAAGCGGCTCTGGCACCGGCAATATCGCCATTGAGTTTAAGCATTCTGCCCTTGAGGCTGTAGAACGGCGGGAGACGTTTTGTCTGTTTTGCCGCAGCGAGTGTGTCAATAATGCCATCGAGGACGGGTTTTGCCATATCGGGCTGACCGGCCTTGATGTAGGCATTGACGAGACGTTCACCGAGCTCAATGTCATCGGACTTGGTGGCATAAACAGCGGCGAGAGCTTTTGCCCCCATCATAGCGAAGGCCGGATCGGCACAGGCGGTATCGGCGATGTTCATGAGAATGGCATTGCGTTCTTCAACGGAATCCTGATTGTTTGCGCGGACGGCCATGAGTTCGAGCTGTTTTCCCGTATTTCCGGCCTTTGCAGCGATATCGAGAAGTGCGTTGAGAGCTTCGTCGTTCTTCGGATCGAGTTTGAGAGCGGCATCGTAGCTGCCTTCGACCTGAGAGCTGTCCCAGTTTGCGCTCTTGAGAAGTCTTGCAACATGGCAATAAATGCCGGCCTTCTCGGGATTTGTCTTCATGAACGAGAGTTTGTGCTGGAGCGTGCCGAGGGCATGGTCATAAGCTTTCTGCTGTTCATAGATGGCAATGAGGGAATCCATGGCATCGATGTTTGAAGGCTGGGCCTTGAGAACTTCGGTGAGGGATTCGATGGCCTTTTCGGGCTGACCGAGGTGAGTAGCGGCAAGTTTTGCGAGACGGATGTTGAGTGTCAGGACGAGATCCTGAGAAGTCGCGCAGGCCTTCTGTTCGAGGAGAAGCTCATAAAGCTCGTTGAAGCTGCCCTGTTTTGTATAGAGAGCGTCGAGAGCATTAAAGGCATCGGCATTGGCAGGATTATCAGCCAGAGCATCTTTGAGCAGGTCGATGGCGGACATGTCATCGTGGAACTGCTCGGAAGCAATTTTTGCACGTTTGACTCTGATTTCGGCCTTCTTTGCATTGTCATTTGTGAAGTCGAGCTGAGCCATGAAGAGATCGTCGAGATCCTGGAACTGTTCATGTTTGGTCAGGAGGGCTTCAAGTCTTGCATAGATGCGATCGTCACGACAGATATCGAGGGCATTTCTGTAAGCATCAATGGCAGCGACCGGATCGTTGAGTTTTTCGTCGGAAATGACCGCGAGTTTGATGAGAGCATTGAAACGATCCTCATCACTGGTGATGATCATGAGTTTCTTGTTAAGGTATTCGGCGTATTTTTCGAAGTTTCCGGCTTCCTCATAGAGGATAAGGAGAGGTTCGATAGCACCGATTTCCAGGTCATCAATTTCGACAATCTTTTCGAGGAAAGCAATACCGCGTTCGTTTGCACCGAGAGTATTGAGAGCAATATCGGCACACTGATAAAGCATGGCTTTCTGTTTCGGGGTTTCAAAGATGAGGTCGGCAAGTCTTGCTCTGACATTGAGAAGATTCTCGTTGTCGCCGGTCTTTTCATAGATGGCTTCGAGTTTCCGGAGAGCGGAAATGTTTTCAGCATCGATATCGAGAATGGCCTGGAGAGCAGATTTTGCGTCATCGACAGCATTGAGATGTTCGATGTTGAGATTGGCAACTTTGTCGAGAAGCCCAATCTTTTCGGAGTCATCAGATTTCGCGTCGAGAGCCTTCTTATAAGCCTCGGAAAGTTCATTCCAGAGGTCATGAGCGCCGGCAATGTTCTCAATTGCAGAGAGGATTTCTTCATCGGCAGGATCTTTATCGAGAGCGGAACGATAGGTTGCGAAAGCAGCTTTTTCGTCCTTGATATCGTCCATTTCGATTTTTGCAATCTGTTTGAGGAGATCGATGGCTTCATTCTTGTCGTCGATGAACTCAACTTTTGCGCCGAGGAGCGCTGCAAGTTTTTCATTTTCACCGGCATCTCTGTAATGAGGTTCGAGGAACTCGGCGATTTCAAGTGTCAGTTCCTTATGGCCGAGGAGTTTCTCCATGGCGTTGATCGCATTTTCGTTGGAGGAGTCATCCCAGAGGATCTGTTTGAGGAGATCGAGAGCGAGAGCAGAGTCGGAGTCGAGCTTGAGCTGAACGAGTTCGAATCTGATATCGTTGATGGGCTGAGCACCGGAATCAATGCGTTTCATAAGGATATCGGCAAGCTTGTCATTCTTTCCGGTCTCTTTATAGAGTCTGTGAAGATTCTCAAGAGCCGTTTCGTTGACTGCATCGATTTCGTAAATTCTTTCATACTGTTCGATGGTCTTGTCGATGTTATTGAGTCTGTTCTCATAGCAGGCAGCGGCGATGAGAGAGAGCTTAATCGAGGCATCGGGATCGTCGGCATTCTTGATGGTGTTTTCACAAATCTCGGTAAGTTTGTCGAAGCATTCGTGATGATCGGCGATTTCTCTGGCTTTTTCGATGAGTTCGTCATCGGCCGGATTGGCGGCAAGAGCCTTGGAAATGAACCCGAGAGCCTTGTCAGCGTCATTGAGTTTCGTATCAGCGATATCGGCGGCATCGATGTAAAGCGTACGTTTTTCGAAATCATCGGAAGCAATTTCGATCTGACGTTCGCAAACACTGATGTAAGCGGCATCGTTCTGAGCATTTTTGTAAAGAGGCATCAGAATTGCGGCGATGTCATTGACGAGGTCGTCATTGGCGAGAAGGCCTGTGAGCATATCGATCGCATCCTGAGTATCCGATTTTTCACTCAAAACAGAGCTAAGGACATCGATTGCGCGAGCTTTGTCATTGGCTTTATCGATGAGGATGTGAGCCATTTTAAGTTCGTTATCGACCTTGAGCTGAGCATCGTCTTTCTTTTGAGCAAAGTCGATGATCGCCTGAATGGTCTCGAGCAGATCATCCGTTCTGTCGTTCTGAGCATAGAGCCCTTCGAGAGAGGAGAGAATATCGATATCATCCGGATTCTCATTGAGAGCCTGGACGTAATTCTCAATGGCACTGTCGACATCGTTGAGATTAGAACGATAAACTTCGGCGATTTTAACATAGAGATCAATGCGATCCTGAGCATCGGATGCGGCATCGATTTTCTGCTTGTAAATGACGATGAGTTCGTCCCAGTTTTCAGTCTGAACATAGAGTCTTTCGAGAGCATCGAGAGCCAGCTGATCCTCGGCGTCGCAGTCGAGAATAGCCATATAGGTCTGAATGGCCTCCGGGATCTGGTTGAGAGCTTTTTCCTGGAGATCGGCAATGCGATAGTAAATATCCTTTCTGTCGATAAGATTTGAAGTAATCTCGACGTGTTTCTTGAGGACTTCGACACCCTTTTCATGCTGTTTAGCATTTTCATAGAGAGTTTCGAGTTCCGTGATGGATTTGAGATGGAATTCATCAACGGCGAGAATAGCTTCGTAGCATTCGGCAGCTTTTACTTCGTTATGGAGACCGACGTTGTAGATTTCGGCAAGTCGTTCATAGAGAGCGACTTTTTCCATATCGTCATCACAAGCGGCGATTGCTTTTTCATAAACGAGAGCGAACTGTTCGTTGTTGTCAATTTCTGGAGCAATTTCCTCGATCTTCTCTTTGGCCTGGCCATTGGCAGGATCGAGAATGAATGCCTTGGCGTAAGTGTCAAAGGCGCGTTTTCTATGAGAATCGTGAGCTTCATAGAGAGCGGCTTCACGCATATAGAGAGCGACTTTGTCGTTTGGATCATCGGCAACTTCGATGAGAACATCGAGCACTCTGGAGAGCTTGTTCCATTCATCATCCGAATAGAGCGGCTCAAGCATGGTAGCCATAGTGTTCCTGATTTCAGCATTTTCAGGAACAGCCTCAACAGAATTGAGCATCGATTCAACGGCGCGTTTGCAGGCGTTCGATTCAGGCGAAATGGAAAGTGCATTTCCGAGGACTTCGACAGCTTCGTTGACATCGTTGAGTTCATTGGCGAGGACAACGCCGAGTTTGTGCATGTATTCAACACGAGCCTCGTCACTGGAAGCATAATCGCTTTGAGCGCGGTAGAAATCAGCGAGTTCTTTGTACTGAGAAGTCTTGCGAAGAAGTCTTTCAAGAGCCGGAGCCGCGTTAGGAGCGTTCTGATCGATGTCGATCATCTGCTGATATGTTGTGCAAGCGGCCTTGTCATCATGCGCAAACTCTTCCTGAAGTGTTGCAACGCGAAGCAGGAGAACGAGTTTTTCATCCTGATCCTGAACAATATCAGCCTTCTTAATCCAGAGATTGAGAAGAGCCTCATAATCGCGTTTCTGAGCATAGGACCATTCGAGGATTTCATAAGCGTCGAATTCCTCGGGGTCTTCTTCGAGCATCTGATTGCAAAGTTCACGAGCTTTATCATGGTTATTGAGTCTTTCGGCGAGAAGTTTCGCGAGAGAAATCATGATAATGCGTTTGTCATTGTAATCATCGACGCGATTTTCATCGAGAATAGAGGCATAGAGATCAGCCCAGGTCTGAAGTTCACCGGTCTGAGCCGCGAGAGCTTCGACTTTGTTCTGAACATCGGCATCCGTCGGCTGAAGCTTGAGGATACGACCATAGGTTTCAAGAGCCTTGGATTTGTCATCGAGATTGAAGAGCCAGGTCTTGGCAATATCGTCAAGGATCTGAGCCTTGGAGAACTCATCATCATCCCTGTCGGCGCGAACTTCGAGAGAATGAATGAGTTTGTTCCATTCATTGTCATTCTTGTAAAGAGGCTCAAGAATTTCAGCGATAGCGTTGGTATTTTCACCGGTTTCGAAGAGATTCTCGAGGTAGCCTCTGGCATCCTGATGCGAAGAATTCTCATTAAGAATGTCTTGAAGTGTTTGAATGGCTTCAAAGTCGTCATCAAGTTTTTCGTGCTGCAGTTTTGCGAGGCTGAATTTAAGGGAAAGGACTTCATCCTGCTCTGTAGCATCACTGATTTCTGTACGAATGAGCTCAGAGAGTTCATTCCACATTTCCTGCTGAGCATAAATATTGGAAAGCGCCTGTTTTGCCTTGGCAGAAGCAGCATCGATTTCGAGAACACGCAGATAGGTTGCGATTGCATCTTCATGTTCTTTGCAATTATTCTCTTGAATATCAGCCATTCTAAAGAGAATATCGAGCTGTTTGTCACTCTCGGAAGCTGCGTCAAGTTTGGCATCCAGGATTCCAATCAAATCCTTCCAGGCTTCGCGTTTTGTATAGATGACATCGAGTGCATCGAGTGCATGTTCATTGTCAGACTGAACTTCAAGCGTTGCTTTGAAATATTGTTCAGCCTGTTCGGCATCTTCGATGTGATCCTGAAGCAAATCAGCAATTTTGTTGTTCAATGAAACCTGAAGTTCAGGATCATAAACGACGGTAACGATATCTTTATAGACATCGACGAGAGCTGCTTTGTTGTCGAGAATTTCGGAAAGATTTTCGATGTGTTCGATGTGTTCCGGATCCTGATTGAGTTTCAGAATGCGAGCGACATCGGCGAAAGCTGCCTCGTAATTGCTCAGTCCATCCTGATGAATTGCAGAAATTCGTTTGAGGAGTTCAACCTGGGCATAAGAATCGGATTCTTCAGCAAGCTGAATTTCGAGAACTTCGGCGAGTTTTTCGTTCTGTTCAGTCCGTTCATAAACGGATTCAAGGACGTAAGAAGCATTGATTTTATAGTCATCACTATCGAGAAGTCCGCGCAGAGCCTGGTGAGCTTCTTCATGTTCCGGCTTTCTGTCGAGAATGGATTTGTAGAACTCAATAGCCTGCTCAACCGAATCGAGTTTTGTCTGCCAAAGTTGACCCAGTCTGAATTCAATGGCATCGGCCTCATCAGTGTCGCGATGGAGATCAAGTTTCTTCTGGAGGATTTCGGAGAGGTCATCATAGCTTTCAAGGCTCAGATAGAGTCTGTCCAATGCATCAAGCGTATTCTCATCATCGGGGAAGAAATCGAGAATCTGCGTATAGAGCTGAACAGCTTCATCCTTCCGATTGAGTTTATTCTCCTGAATACCGGCCATTTCACGAAGAATGGCACGTTTTTCATCATCATTGGAAGCCAACTGGAGCTTGATGTTGTAGTTATCGGAGAGGCTTTCCCAGTCTTCGACCTGAGCATAAAGCGCTTCAAGGGCGTTCAATGCGTCGCCATCATCGGAAATATTGTCAAGGATTTCGCGGTAGCATTCGATTGCGGCCTTCGAATCATTTGTACAATCGCCGTTGATTGTGGCCATTTTGCGAAGAATGCAGACTTTTTCATCGCCAGATCCGAGGTCAGCCTTGCGTTTCAAAATATTGAGGAGTTCCGGCCATTTCTGATCATCCGTGTAGAGATTTTCGAGTGCATTGAGCGTTTCGGCATCCATGTCATCAATTTCAAGCATGGAGCAATAGGCTTTGATGGCATTTTCTGAATCATGGATTTCATCAGTATAAATGGTCGCGATGCGTTTAAGAAGATCGTGCTTGAGAACATCATCATCGACGGATTTGAGGCTATCCTCATAAAGAGCAATAATTTCTTTTGGGTTCTCAAGTTTAAGCGCGAGTTCTTCGAAAGCAGAACGCAGAGTCTGATCAGAGATTTCGATTTTGAGAGCAGCTTTTAAAGCATCGAAAGCACCCTGGTCATCGGAAAGGTCATCACGGAGGATTTTAGCAATACGGCGATTGATTTCAACACATTCAAAGGAATCATCACAATCCGCAAGTTTAATACGGAGCATTGCAATGAGTTCATTGAGCTGACCGCCATCGACATAAATCGGTTCCAAAAGCTCACACAAAGAGGCTCTGTATTCAGAAGCTTTTTCATTATCAACGGACACGAGTTTTTTGAGGAGAGCATCGGCAGCTTTAACGGCATCCTCGAGTTTCTCTTCATCAAGAACAGCGCGATAACAATCAATTGCTTTCTCGTAATCGGCGAGATGCTCGTTGCAGATATCGGCAAGTTTGCATCGAATCGATTTAAGCTTGTCTGTATCGGAATAAATGGAAAGTTCTTCATCATAAAGCGATGCAAGATCATTCCACATATCATTGGAAGCATAAAGTCGTTCCAAAGCTGTCAGTGCATCATCCTGAGAAGCGTTGACCTCGAGAACACCTCTGTAGATGCGAATGGCATCTTCAGATTTCTCAAGAATATCCTCATAAATCTGAGCAGTTTCGAGCTGGATTCGAACACGATCCTCATCGGAGAAATCGGACAGACCTGCCTCAAACTCATAAAGTTTAACAAGTTTTTCAAAAGCAGAGCTGTTCTTATACAGATTTTCGAGATGCTGAATGGCTTCAAGTTTCTCTGGCTCATGCTCATGGAGTTTTTCCCAGAGTTCAATGCTTTCGGTTTCGTTAGAAAGTTTCTCTTCACAGATAAGAGCACGTCTTCTAAGAAGTTCATATCTCCAAGCATCCGAACATTCATCATTGGCCGGAATTTTTGCATAGAGATCGCGAATCTGAGTCCAGCGGATATCATCATCACAACTCTGAGCGAGTACATCGAGATTGTCCCAAACCTTTTCATCATCAGGATTAATTTTGAAAAGTCTGACAGATACATCGAAGGCAGCTGCGTCGTCATTGAGAATTGACTTACGAATCTCATAAATCTGCCAAAGAACAGGAAGCTTATCCTCATCACTCAGAGGTTTAAGCTTGATTTCGAGAGCTTCACACTGCTTTGCGTAAGCACCTGCATGTTCGTAAACCGGTTCAAGAATGGCAGCAAGTCTCGGTGCTTCAATGTCTTCATTGATCAAGCCTTCAAGTGTTGAAATGGCTCGTTCGTGTTCGGAATTTTCATCCAGAATAGAAGCATAAAGAGCAATTGCTTCATCCAGCTGTTCGAGATGCAAACGTTTGATTTCTGCAAGCTCAAAGATGACATCCAAACGGCCGTCGATCACGAGTTCTTTTTCACGATTGAGAACATCGACAAGTTTGTTCCAATTCTCTGTTGTGTCATAAATCGATTTGAGGCCACGAAGCGCGTCGAGATTGGTATCGTCGATGTCAAGAATTCTCTGGTAGGATTTCTCGGCTTCATCAAGGTTTTCAATCTGGCTGACAAGAAGCTCGGCACGTTTGAATGAAAGAGCTTTGATTTCATCGGCATCTTCAGTCAGAGCGAGTTTCTTATCAAGAACTTCGAGAAGTTTCTGCCAATTACAGGCCTCTTCATAAAGGCTGATGAGAGCATCAATGGCTTCTTTGTCATTGCAGTCCGCATTAAGACAAACTTCCCAGCTGCGAATTGCATCTTCAGATTTCTGAAGTTTGTTTTGGCATGTTTTCGCAAGAACGTGATGCATCGAAAGTTTTGCATCATCATTGAGTGATTCTTTTTCAGTCAGTTTGGAATACACATCAAACAGCAGTGCCGATGCATCGCTCTTCTCAGTCAGCATTTCGAAATGCTCACGCATTTCAGCTTTTTCCGGAGCAAGTTCGACTGCTTTTGCATACCAGTTCGTTGCATTCTCAATATCAGAAAGCTCGTTCTCATAAAGATCGGCAATCTGAACATGTTTAGCCACTTTTTCATCCATGTCTGAAGACCAGGCAATGATGATCTGAATGGCATCAATGGCTTTGTTATGATCGCCGCGTTCCGTATAGAACTCAAGAAGACGACGAGCCGTCTTTTCATGGGTTGAGTCGACATCCAGGATTTTTTCAAGGGCTTCAATCGCCATATCAGTATTGCCAAGTGCATCCTGAGCAACCTGAGCCATTTTTTCATATAGTTTAATCTGGGTGTCTTCATCATCCAGATCCTCGGCCGTCACATCGAACAGTTCATAGAGCTGTTCTGCCATACCGAGGTCTGTGTAAAGTACGGCCAGTTCATCCCACTCTTCCGCCGCTCTATGAAGTTCTGTCAGATCGTTAAGAGCCTGTGCACGTCCTTCATCCAGTTCAAGCATACGATGAAGCGTTTCGATTCCCTTATCTCTGGCATTGATATGTTCGAGATAAAGAGAAGCAATCTTCGACATCACATCGACTTTCACTGACTCACTGTGTGCATGTTCAAGTGAGCGTTCATACACACCGAGAAGAGACTCATAATTTTTCTGTTTTTCATAAAGTCTTACGAGTTCTTCAAGTGCTTCTGACGGATCATCAAGATTTCTGCTGATTTCTTCCCAACTTTCGATGGCTTTTTCTGCGCTGTTTAGCTTCGTTTCACCAATTTCAGCCTGGCGTTTAAGGAAAGCAATTTTTTCATTGGATTCAGCAACTGCGGCTTCCTTCACAACGATATCATAAAGGTTTGCCCAACTGTTACGCTGCTCATAGAAATCATGAAGCTGGCTGAGTGCCTTGCGCTGAGTCGAATCAATTTCGATAACCTTCGTCAACGGATCAATCGATTTGGGGATGTTTGAAAGGCTGTTGCTATAAACATTCGCTATGCGATAGTAAATATCAACCGAGGCCTCTTTATCCGTCGTATTTTCTGCTTTTTTGTACAGAATTTTGAGCAATTCATTCCAGCGCGTCGATGCTTCGTAAATATCGATAAGTGCATCAATCGCCTGCTGATTATTCGGATCAATATCGAGAATCTGGTTGTAGCACTTAATCACCATGTTATCCATGTGCGGCTGTTCCAGATAGATATCAATACACTTCTTGATAATGTCGATGCGCTCTTGCGTCTGTTCCGGAGCAAGAGCCTCCATGTCATTCTTGTAAATTTCAAGCAGAGCCTGCCATTTCTGAGTTCGCGTATACAACCCAATCAGCTCTTTGCGCGCAACATCAACAAAAGCACCATCCTTAAGCATCTGATTCCAGACATTCACAGCCTTGTTCGGATTCTTAAGTTTCTCTTCACTGATATGTGCAATTTGACGAGAAACATTCAGTTCTCGATAGCTGCCCGCAACCGCACCTTTTAACGTCTGCAACGAGCTCAGTACACGCTGCCAATCACCTGTCGATTCATAGTACTGACAATAGAAACGAAGCATCTTGCTGTTTTTCGGTTCAGCCAGCTTAATACGCTTGTACTGCTCTTCTGCATCTTTCATCGAGTTAAGACGATCGCTGTAGATATGGGCAAGATCAAGCATAACAGGAACTTCTTCCGGTGTTCTTCTGATCTTCTTGAGAAGCTCTGTAATACTCGCTGTCAGTTCTTCCAATTTGGCCTTGTCAGTACCAGCCATAACAGCACGGGCTTTATATGACGCACGGTCATCACCCTCTGCAATAGGCGTTGCAATTTCAAGAGCTGTCTCTCTCTCATCGAGTTTGAGATCAAGGACATCTGCACGATCCGCCGACAGAATTCGCTTCTCGGTGACATTGGGGAATTTGTCAGCAAGAGCGCCAAGTGTCACTGCTAATGCCTGATAATACCCCGTCTCCTCAAGAGCATCACACAAAGGTTCAGCTTCTTCCTTCTCTGAAATCATATCGCATGCAATTTCAGCGATTTCAAGAACTCGATCCTTCGCATCTTCACCTTCAAGACGATAGATTTCTTCACAGCAATCCAACACACTCGAGAAGGTCTTTTCTGATTTAGCTTCGGCTTTCACATCGTCTGCTTTCGCTTCTTCTACGACTTCGTCTGCTTTCGCTTCTTCTACGACTTCATCCGATTTCGCTTCTTCTACGACTTCGTCTGCTTTCGCTTCTTCCACGACTTCGTCTGCTTTCGCTTCTTCCACGACTTCGTCTGCTTTCGCTTCTTCTACGACTTCATCCGATTTCGCTTCTTCCACGACTTCGTCTGCTTTCGCTTCTTCTACGACTTCGTCCGTTTTCGCTTCTTCTACGACTTCATCCGATTTCGCTTCTTCTACGACTTCGTCCGTTTTCGCTTCTT